>CAYRIW010000019.1:0-29075 GCA_964424595.1 uncultured Erysipelotrichaceae bacterium
ATAAGGGAATCTAAAGTTCCAGGTGCATTAAGTCCCGATTCTCCAAGTAGAACCCTCACACGAGCTCTTTTTTAAAACCATAACGCATAGGCACTCGTTAACACAATAGGAATCGTAATCAGACACATCAAATTCGTGAAACTGATGATTTGAGCTCCATATGCATAGTCATGACCGAAACGCTGCGAGAAGATGGCTAAGATGGTGGCACTCGGTGCACTGGAAGCGATAAGCAAGACCAATCTGACTTCAGGACGAATCATGGGCAATAAACTAAGAACGAGTAAGGCAATGACGGGAATCAGAATCAGACGATAGAATGCGATTTGATAGACTTGTTTGTTCTTAAAGATATCGATCAGCTTACTCTTGGCGAGGTAAGTTCCTAAGACAAGCATCGCAAGCGGTGTGTTGATCGACCCAATCGAAACGAGGGATTGTTGAAGGAAGCCTGTTAATTTAAACGGACTTAAGAAGATGATGAAGCCCAACACCATCCCGATGAAGGCAGGTGTCTTGAAGAAGGTATTGAACTTCATCGCAGACTTGTCACCCGTTATCAGATAGAGACCTACTGTCCAAGACAAGAGATTGAAAGCTAAAATATAGGTGGAAAGATAGATGACATATTGAATGCCCAACAAGCCTGTGACCAAAGGGATTCCGAAGAAACCGACATTGGAGAAGGCAACGGCAAATTGAGCAATGCGATGTTCCTTACGATAGATGATACGTGCGATGATCAAGCCCAACAAAATGGACGATAATGCTAAGGCAAAAGCAATGCCGATTTCTTTGAGGATCTCAAGGCTGAATTGAATGTTGAAGGAAGTGATGATGACAGCAGGTGTACAAACTTGTAAAAGTATGGTGGACATCTGTTGTGTACCACTTTCATTGATCAGTCCTTTGCGATAGAGCACAAAACCTACCAACATCAAACTAAACATCATCAAGACTTGATTGAGTACCGTGATTCCAATTGCCATCGTCATTCTCCTTAAAACTTGAGTTATTATACCACAGCTTCATTCATCGTCACTTCAGTTTTAGGATAAAGCTGCTGTATTCATTCTGAGCATAAGACGTGTAATTCTTAATCATCGTGCTAAACTGTGCTTAATAGGAGGTACGATCATGTTTCATATCACTCAATCATCGAAGTCATTTGAAGAAACCATCATCAATCTAACAAAAGTATTAACAGATCATCAATTTGGTGTTCTATCAGCCATCCCCTTATCCGAGAAGTTTGTCGCTAAAGGTTTACCTTTTGAAGGGCGTATCACCATTTTAGATGTATGCAATCCTCTCGAAGCCTATAAGGTGTATACCATCGATCCTTTAGCAGTCAATTTCTTACCCTGTAAGTTCATCGTTCGTGAAGATAATAAGGGTGTAAGTGTTGAGATGATTCGTCCAACTGAATTGATAAAGTTGATGAACAATCCAGAATTGACAACTTTTGCACAGAAGATTGAAGCTGTGTTGATTGAAGTTACTAAAGCGTTGTAAGAGGTGTGTCTAGTGGTTTAGACACTTTTTGTTTGCGCTTATTTCGAATCGTTCTATACTGTAGGTAGATAGAGGAGGATCTGATATGAGTATCCACTACGCCTGCGTCCTTCCACATCCACCCCTGATTCTGCCAGAAATCGGACGTGGGGAAGAGCATAAAATCCAACATACGATTGAATCTTATCAAACCATCGCGAATGAAATCGCACGCATCAAGCCTGAAACCATTGTTTTAGTTTCGCCCCATGCGCCGATGTTTCGGGATGGTTTTTTTCTTGCACAAGGGAGTGAAGATACAGGTGACATGGGTCGTTTCAATACCTCTCAGTTGTCGTATACTTATCCGCTTGATGCGGAATTCAATGATGCACTCATCAAGCTTAATCCAGACATCCGACCCAGTGTCATGGAGCTGGACCATGGATCCATCGTTCCTTTGGCGCTCATCAAAGAAACATACGCTTCGTTTAAATTGGCACGTATCGGCATCTCTGGACTCAATCGTGAACATCATCGTGAACTGGGTAAGGCCATTCAAACTGTTGCGAATCAATTGAAACGAAAGATTGTGTTCATTGCCAGTGGTGATTTGTCTCATCGCTTAAAAGCAGATGGACCGTATGGTTTCAATCCAGATGACCACGATTTGATCAAAAAATCAAGCATATCTTAGCTTCGAATCACTTCGATGAATTATTTGATCTACCCTCCAATCAATGTCATGAGGCAGGTGAATGTGGTTATCGCTCCTTGCTTGTCATGGCAGGCGCTTTAGCTGAATTGGATATCAAGTCCGAAGTCTTGTCTTATGAAGCACCTTTTGGAGTGGGCTATCTTTGTGCATCGATTCATATTCAAGACGAACTTGTATCCCTAGCACGTCAAACCATTGAACATTATGTTAAAGATCATTCTATGATCGATCCAGATCAAATCGAAAGTATTGATCCCCATATGCAAGCTGCTTGTTTTGTATCACTCCATAAGCAAGATCATTTGCGTGGATGTATTGGGACCCTTGAACCTACGCAGAATAATCTGATCCATGAAATCATTCACAATGCGGTTGCGGCTTGTGCAAAGGATCCCCGTTTCAATCCAGTTGAAGCGAAAGAACTTGCGGATTTGGAAATCACTGTCGATGTCTTAAGCCCTGCAGAACGCACAACACGCAAGCACTTGGATCCTAAACGCTTTGGTGTCATTGTTCGTTCATCTTGGCGAACAGGTGTTCTATTGCCTGATCTGGACGGTGTGAGGACAGTGGATGAACAATTGAACATTGCTTTACGTAAAGCCAGTATCGATCCAAAGGATGACTACACCATTGAACGCTTTGAGGTCGTCCGTCACCATGCTTACTTGTAATCTCTGTTTTCACAACTGTAGCTTAGAGGAAGGTCAGACAGGCTTTTGCCGTGCACGAAAGAATGTTCATGGTGTCATCACTTCCATCAATGCCCATTGGATCACTTCACTTGCACTCGATCCGATTGAAAAGAAGCCGTTATATCATTTCTACCCAGGTTCGAAGATCTTATCCATCGGTAGTTTTGGCTGTAATCTAGCGTGTCCATTTTGCCAAAACCATTCCATTGCAACGATGTCTTTTCAGAATAAACATGCGAAGACGATGAGTTCGGAAGAGATTGTAAATTTGGCTGTCGACTTTATCCCTCAATCCAACATTGGAATTACTTTTACCTACAATGAACCTTTGATCGGAATTGAGTTTGTATTAGAAACATCGAAACTCGCAAAGCAGTTCAAGCTTAAGACCGTTTTGGTTACCAATGGAACAATCAGTGAGAAGTATTTAATGGAAATACTCACATATATCGATGCGATGAACATCGATCTTAAAGGCTTTACCCAGGAATTCTATGCAAAACTCAATGGGAATCTTGAACAAGTCAAGCATACAATTGAGCTGAGTCATTCAAGAACACATGTGGAATTGACCACGCTCATCATTCCAGGTGAAAACGACAGCGAGGAAGATATGGAAAAAGAAGCACGATGGATTGCCTCATTGAATCCTGAAATTCCTTTGCATTTATCCCGCTTCTTTCCAAATCATTTATGGATGGATAAAGAAATTACGCCCTTAGATACTTTGATCAAACTTGAACGGATTGCTAAACAGTATCTCAAGCATGTTCATCTTGGGAATGTATAGTGTAAACGAATTTTTCGACAATAGCTTCTTGACCTTGATAACGCTCATTGAATTGACCTAAGTACTTGAATCCACATGCCTTAAGAACATGAATCGAAACCATGTTTTCTGCAAGACAAACAGCTTCGATTTGCTCAATTTTAAGTTCTTGTAGGATCCAGGGCAGAAAGTGTTGAACGGCTTCACGTGCATAGCCTTGATTACGATGGGGTTTCGCTATTTGATAACCAAGTTCCCATGCGTTTAGCATGGGCACAGCTTGAACATAACCAATCACGGTCTCATCGCTTAGGCATATCGCATAAACAAGTGGACCGTTTTTGTTTGAGTAGAATTGAGACAAATATTTTATGACTTCAGTCGCGATCGACTCCGTCGCAAAGACTTCATCTGGTATGAATAAGCGTGTTTCTTCATCCAGTGAATTCAAATGGATCGCATTTGCCATTTCGATGGAAAGATGCCTGAGTTGAAGTCGATTTGTTTCTAAGATAATATTTCGCATATTCTTCTCCATCTCGATTCAATGATAGAATAGAGTCAATGTTGTTTACTGACTTGACAATATCGATAAACTTACTGAAATGCAAGTAAAAGGGAGAAACATGCTTAAATACGAGTTTGAACGCATACGATATACCGCGGAGGGGTTTGGACTGATCAATGGGACCGCATATGGTCACGGTGCTTATCAAGAGATCATCCAGAAACGTGCCTTGGATGGATGGCGCTATGTTGGAACGATTCCTGCCATTCAACGCTCTACTGGGCATATTGAAGAGATGGATCTGGTGTTTGAAAAGGAAGATAAGCTTTAACGAGAAGATCGAATGTTATCTCTAATAGTGAAGTTTTAGGCATGGATCGATAAAAATCTAAACGGAACGGATGATCCAGGGAACCTTGGAAAACCCTTGAAAGGGAAACTCAGTTCCTATTGGCGATATCGCGTTGGTCAATATCGAATCTTAGTCGAGCTGATTGATCAAGAACTTGTCATTGTGATCATTACGATTGGTCACAAAAGAGGTGTTTACAAATAAGTCAAAATAAAAACCACCTTCCGGTGGTTCATTTGTTTTCTGGCAGGGGTAACAGGAGTTGAACCCGTATCAGCGGTTTTGGAGACCGATATTCTACCATTGAACTATACCCCTAAACGCTTATTTATAATACCATAAGAGAATACCCATTTCAACTAGAAATGACAGTCTAAACTCTGTATAATTGATGTGATGAAAACAATTATGGACGAAAGCATGATCGCTCGTACTTTGGTACGAGTGACACATGAAATCATAGAAAAAAACAAAGGGGTCGAACACATCATCCTTGTGGGAATCAAAACACGGGGTGAGAATTTGGCCAAACGTATTGCTGAAAACATCAAACGATTTGAAGGGATTGATGTTCAGACGTATGGTTTTGATATCCGCTATTGGCGGGATGATATTGATAAGACCGGTGTCGAAAAGCCCATTATGGACTGGGATGTTAATCAAAAGACTGTAGTCTTGGTCGATGATGTCTTGTATAAGGGAAGAACGGTAAGAGCCGCAATGGATGGCGTCATGAGTTATGGACGTCCCCAATCCATTCAACTCGCTGTTTTAGTCGACAGAGGTCACCGTGAACTCCCCATAAGAGCTGATGTGGTGGGTAAGAATGTCCCGACATCACATGAAGAATCCGTTAAAGTTACATTGAAAGAAGTGGATGGGACGGATGCCGTACTCATCTTAGAGAGGATTGATGGATGATGTGGACTGCTCTAGCCATCTTTTCTTTTTTTTGTTTGCTTGTTATTTATCTTTATCGTCCCAATCCACGGATCCGTAAAACTAAACTGTGTACGAATCACTATGCGCATCGTGGTTTATATGATCATGGTTCAGGCATCCCTGAGAACAGCATGATGGCGTTTCGCCGAGCAAAACACCAAGGCTATGGTTGTGAACTGGATGTTCAGTGCACCAAGGATGGTAAACTCGTAGTGTTTCATGATGATGATTTGAAACGGATGACGGGTGTTGAGGGCTTGGTTTCTCAACTAAAATACAGTGAATTAGAAAACTTAAGATTGTTGGGAACCAATGAACGGATTCCTTTGTTTAAAGAAGTCTTGGATTTGGAGTTGAAAGAACTTTTGATTGAGATCAAAGGAACCCAAGCACGTCAAAGGGTGGTCTTGGCTTTGTTAAAGGATTTGAAGAGTTATAAAGGACAGTTCAGTATCTGTAGTTTCGATCCTTTGATTCTTATGGAATTGAAAAGACATGCGCCGATGATCCACAGAGGTTTGATCATGGAGGATCCTTGGTTGAATCCGAAGCATTCATTGATGATCAAGTTGGTCTTGAGTCTGGGTATTTTTGTGCCTTTGATTCGCCTGGATTATCTCTCAAAGGATATCCAATATAATGTCTGGTTCTATCAGTTATTTCGCTTGTTAAAGGGAAGAACGACCGTTTGGACTGTGAAAAGCATTGAAGCTGAACATCAAGTCAAACATGAGGTCGATGGCATCATTTTTGAAAATTATCTTCCGTATGATAAGGTCAATTAGACCAATCATTCAATCGGTGCTAGAATTGTAGGAGAACATGAACATACTAAAAAAAATATTTGCCGTTGAAAACTTAATTCCTAAAGCCTATCGCACAAACCCTTTGCCTTCGAGTAAAGAGGTTTATCAAAAGACCTTAAAAATAGCTTGGCCTTCAGCGATGGAGGCTATTTTAATTAGCTTGATTGGGGCTGTGGATATGATGATGATCGGGGGCATTGGGACCAATGCGATTGCGGCTGTAGGCATCACGACCCAACCGAAGTTCTTGATGATGAGTTTGGTCTTAGCGCTTAATGTTGGGACCACAGTCATCATTTCACGACGTAAGGGTCAAAATGATCAAGTGGGTGCGCAAAAAGCATTACGGAACGCATTAGTCTTGAGTGTTGGGATCTCAATCATCACAACAATCATCGGAATCGTATTCGCCAGACCATTTCTCTTGTTTTCAGGAGCGAATCTTGATTATTTAATGGATGCGATCCTTTATTTTAGAATCGTCATGGTAGGGAATGCTTTCTATCTGATTAGCTTGACCTTGACAGCTGCACAACGAGGTGTTGGGAACACCAAGATTTCCTTGTTTACCAATCTCAGTGCGAATGTCGTCAATGTCGTTTTCAACTACTTATTAATCAACGGGATTTGGATTTTTCCACGTTGGGGTATCGCTGGGGCTGCCGTTGCGACGACGATGGGGAATGTTGTGGCCTTGATTCTAGCCATCTACAATGTATCGAAGAAAGATAATTTCTTGCATATAAACTTTAAGCAGAATTGGTCCTTGGATAAGGAAGCTTTACAAACCATTTGGAAGATTTCCTCATCGGCTTTGGTTGAACAAGTGTTTATCCGTATCGGCTTTATGATGTATGTAAAAGCCGTTGCCGGCCTGGGAACTTTGGAATTCGCAACCCATTATATCGTCATGCAGGTCATGAGCTTGACCTTTAGCGTAGGGGATGGATTATCCATAGCGACGTCTTCTCTGGTTGGTCAAAGTCTGGGTGCTCGAAGGACGGATCTTGCGTATATTCATGGGAAAGTATCGCAGCGCATCGGTTTTGTCATTTCACTGTCTTTGGCTGTACTGATCATCCTGAATCGAGGTTTGATCATGTCCCTATTCAGTCGAAATCAAGAGATCATTGCGCTTGGAGCCCAGATTCTCATCATCTTGAGCTTCATCATCCAGTTTCAAATCGCACAGGTCATTACGGTGGGTAGTTTGAGGGGTGCGGGTGATGTGAAGTTTGTGGCAACATTATCGTTGGTCAGTGTCACGATCTTGCGTCCAGTCTTAACTTATATCTTGGCCTATACCCTGGGCTTCGGTTTATATGGGGCTTGGTTCAGTGTTGTTTTTGATCAGATGATTCGCTATGCGATCTCGCGTGTTCGCTTCAAAAATGCAGAATGGATTAAAATCGAAGTATAAAATTGGCGCTCATATTTACCCTAAATGGGTTATAATTATATATGGCAAATAAGGAGGACATCTATGTCTAAACGTTTTATGACAATGGATGGTAACAACGCAACAGCACACGTAGCGTATGCGTTTACAGAAGTTGCGGCCATCTATCCGATTACACCGTCTTCAACCATGGCAGAATTGGTTGATGCATGGGCTAGTCAAGGCAGAAAAAATTTATTTGGTTCGGTTGTCAAGGTTGTGGAAATGCAATCGGAAGCCGGTGCAGCAGGGGCTGTGCATGGTGCTTTGCAGGGTGGAACACTTGCTTCAACCTTTACCGCATCACAAGGTTTATTGTTAATGATTCCAAACATCTACAAATGGGTAGGTGAGTTGATTCCAGGTGTCATCCACGTATCTGCACGTTCTTTAGCAACACGTGCGTTGTCGATTTTTGGTGACCACCAAGATATTTATGCGATTCGTCAAACAGGCGCTCCAATGATTTCATCTCATTCCGTACAGGAAGCGATGGATTTGGCGGGTGTGGCTCACTTGACTGCAATCAAGGCGAGTGTGCCTGTTGTCCATTTCTTTGATGGTTTTAGAACATCACACGAAATTCAAAAAGTTGAAGTCATCGATACCGAAAAGTTGAAAGAATGGATCGATAAAGATGGTTTGGAAAACTTCCGTGCCAAGGCTTTGAATCCACATACGAATCCAGTTACCCGTGGTGGTGCTGAGAACGATGATGTCTATTTCCAAGGTCGTGAAGCTCAAAACTTGCATTATGCGAATGTTTTGCCAGTCGTGGAAGATTATTTTGCGAAAGTGTCCGAATTAACAGGCCGTCATTATGCACCTTTCGTTTATTATGGGGCTGAAGATGCGACACGTGTCATCGTTGCGATGGGTTCCGTTACGGAAACCGCGCGTGAAGTCGTGGATGAATTGAATGCTCGCGGTGAGAAAGTTGGGTTGGTCAAGGTTCATCTTTACCGTCCATTCTCAACCGATCATTTGTTGAAAGTATTGCCGAAGACGGTTACGCATGTGGCTGTCTTGGATCGTACCAAAGAAATGGGTGCTCATGAACCTTTGTTCTTGGATGTTCATCAATCCTTGGTCAACCAAAACAACATTAAATTGATCATCGGTGGTCGTTATGGTTTGTCCAGCAAAGATACACAACCAAAAGATATCAAGGCTGTTTATGACCACTTGTTCAGTGAAAATCCATTTGATGGTTTCACCATTTCAATAAATGACGACGTCACTTTCAAATCATTGAAGGTTGATGAAGACTTTGAAGTCAAGATGGATTACACATCCTGCTTGTTCTATGGTTTGGGATCCGATGGTACGGTTAGTGCCAATAAGAACTCAATCAAGATCATTGGGGATCATACCGATCTATATAGCCAAGCTTACTTCGCGTATGACTCGAAGAAAGCGGGCGGTGTCACACGTTCATTCTTGCGTTTTGGACCAAGTCCAATTCACTCGACTTACTATGTAAACAATGCGGACTTTATCTCATGTTCATTGGATTCTTTCTTGGTTCGTTATGACATGATCAAGAACTTGAAGAAGGGTGGTACGTTCTTATTGAACACCGGCTTCAAGAAGGAAGACATCGAAGCACAATTGCCAAATCGTGTTAAGAAACAATTGGCACAGAAGAAAGCTAAATTCTTTATCATTGATGCGACGAAGATCGCCGAAGAAATCGGCATGGGTCGTCGTACCAATACCATTCTTCAATCTTCATTCTTCGCTTTGAATGAAACCATTCTTCCTTATGCGAATGCTTTGGATTACATGAAAGAAATGGCGAAGAAATCTTACCAGAAGAAGGGCGACGAAGTCGTTCAACTCAACTGGAAGGCCATTGATGAAGGTAAAAACGGCTTGGTTCAAATCGAAGTCAAACCAGAATGGGCTGACTTGACGGTTGCTCGTACACGTCGTACGACAGGCGATGAGTACTTTGATACTCACGTTGATGTCATCAATGCATTGGATGGTTACGATATGCCTGTTTCAGCCTTCACCAAACATGGTTTGTTGGATGGTTCATTCAGAAACAACGTGGCGTTCAGTGAACACCGTGCGATTGCGACGCAAGTCCCTGAATGGCACGAAGAGAACTGTATCCAATGTGGTATCTGTTCATTCGTATGTCCTCACAGCACAATTCGTACGTTCTTGCTCAATGAACAAGAAATTCAAAATGCACCAATGGAATTCGCAACCTTGCAAGCAGTTGGTAAGGGTGTTGAAGAACTCCGCTACCGTGTCATGGTTTCTCCGGATAACTGTGTCGGTTGTGCACTTTGTGTTACGGAATGTCCAGGTAAGGGTGGTAAGAAAGCTCTTACGATGGAAGATGTCCATGATCGTCTCCATGAAGCTCCTTTGGCTGATTACATCTATAAGAACACCACTTACAAATCTGAATACATGCCTACCGATACGATTAAGGGTTCTCAATTCTTGATGCCTTACTTCGAAGTATCCGGTGCTTGTGCAGGTTGTGGTGAAACACCATATTATCGTTTAGTATCACAACTCTTTGGTCGCGATATGATGATTGCGAATGCGACAGGTTGTACTTCAATCTATTGTGGATCCGCTCCTTCAACACCGTTTGTTACGGATAAAGATGGTGAGGGTATCGCATGGGGTAACTCCTTGTTTGAAGATAATGCAGAATACGGTTACGGTATGAAAGTTGCTCAAGAATTCAAGGCAAATCGTATCGTTGAAATCTTGACGGAAATCAATGCGACAGCAGAAGGGGATGTCAAGGCGGCAATCGATGCTTACTTGGCAGTCAAGGGCAATCGTAATGAAGAACGTAAAGTTGTTAAGGAATTGTTAAAGGCATTGGAATCCTGCTCACATCCACGTGTTGGTGAAGTCGTTGAAATGAAACGCGACTTGGTCTCCAACTCGGTATGGATCGTTGGTGGTGATGGTTGGGCTTATGACATCGGTTACGGTGGCTTGGATCACGTCATTGCGAACAACTTGAATGTGAACATCATGGTCTTGGATACAGAAGTCTACTCGAATACGGGTGGTCAATCCTCCAAGTCATCACAAGCAGCTTCAATTGCGAAGTTTGCGGCAGGTGGTAAGCCTACAGCGAAGAAAGACCTCGGTCAAATCGCAATGGCTTATGGACATGTCTATGTTGCTTCCATTTCAATGGGTGCGAACCGCATGCATACCATCAAGGCTTTGAAAGAAGCTGAAGCATACGACGGACCATCGGTGATCTTGGCTTACTCCCCATGTATCGAACACGGTATCAAGGGTGGTTTGGCAAATCATCAAGTCCAACAGAAGAAAGCTGTTGAAAGTGGATATTGGACGCTTTATCGCTACAATCCATTGAATACAGAGAAACCATTGACGATCGATTCGAAAGAACCGGATTTCTCGAAGTTCAGAGAATTCGTCATGAATGAAACACGTTTCAATCAGTTGCCATTCGTGAATGCGGATCAAGCTGAGTTCTTACTCCAAAAATCTGAGGAAGATGCGAAGAAACGTTATACACGCTTGGTTAAATTAGCGGCATAAACCTAAAGGATGACTTAAAGTCATCCTTTTTTTTATATGGTATAATGAATGCGTTATAAGGACGAGAACACATGAAAGTTGCGCTCTATTTTGAATCGGAGAAGTTCATCCAAACCTCTGGGATTGGTCGTGCATTTGCTCATCAAAAAATGGCATTGGAGAGTGCGGGCATACCATACACAACGGATCCTGAGGATATCTACGATATTTTGCATATCAATACAGTAGGCATGAATAGTGCGAATGCGATCGAGCATGCACGTAAGCAAGGGGCTAAAGTCATCTATCATGCACACAGCACAGAGGAAGACTTTCGTAATTCGTTTGTGTTATCGAACCAAATCGCACCTTTTGTGCGGCATCATTTGATTCACAATTATTCGATGGCAGATGCCATCATCACACCGACACCCTATTCCAAGGGATTGTTAGAAAACTATGGAATCGATTTGCCAATCTATGCCGTATCCAATGGGATTGAAATCAATCGCTACAAATATGATGCGGATAAGGTCAAAGCGTTTCGTCGTTACTTCTCATTAAGTGATGATCAGAAAGTCGTCATTGGTGTTGGGCTCTATTTTGAACGGAAAGGGATTCAGGACTTCATGGAAGTTGCGAAATATTTCCCTGAATTGACCTTCATCTGGTTTGGGCATACACCTTTGTATACGGTGCCACAATCGGTACGAGATGTGATCAAGAATGCTCCCCGTAATGTGATTCTACCCGGTTATGTCAAGGGACCGATCATTGAAGGCGCGTATTCGAGTGCGGATTGTTTCTTCTTTCCATCTTATGAGGAAACGGAAGGCATCGTGGTCTTGGAAGCCTTGGCCTCTAAATGTCCTGTTCTGATTCGAGATATTCCCGTCTATGCGGACTGGTTGGTGGATGGTATCCATTGCCATAAGGGAAACAACAATCTTGAGTTCGTTGAAAAGATTACAAAAATCATAAACAAAACATATCCAAGTTGTGCGGAAGCAGCCTATGTGGTTGCGGCAGAACGAGATATTAAAATTATTGGACAAGAATTAAAAACAATTTATACAAAGGTGAGGAACACAGAATGAGAATCGGTTTATTTGCGGATACCTACACACCCGAAATCAATGGGGTCGTCTCCTCAATCGTTACTTTACAAGAAGGTTTGGAAGCTGCTGGACATGAAGTGTACATCATCACGACACATGTATCCATCTTAAACTTAAGTTATGAGAATCGTGTCTTACGTTTACCAGGGATCCAACTTAAGCAGATGTATGGGTATGTTTTAACCAGCCCTTTACACATTCGTGCGTATCAAATCGTTAAAGAGATGGATTTGGATATTTTACATGCGCACACCGAGTTTGGGATCGGTATTTTTGCGCGTATCGTCGCTCGTTTGATGCACAAACCCTTGGTGGTCACCTATCATACGACTTATGAAGACTATACGCATTATGTCAATGTATTCAAATCGAAAGCGGTTGAAAAGATCGCGAAAAAGACTGTGTCGCAACTAAGTAAACTTTATATTGAAACCAGTGATGGGGCGATCTCACCTTCACAGAAAACCAAAGAAATGCTTAAAGGCTATGGCATCAAGCGTGAGATCAATGTGATTCCAACGGGTTTGAATTTGGATAAATTCAAGGCTGAACATGTCGATTTGAAAGCTGTTCAGGCATTTAAAGATGAATACCACTTACAGGATAAGTTGGTTATTCTTTATGTTGGTCGGATTGCGGAAGAGAAAAGCATTGATTTGATCATGGAAGGCTTTGCGAAAATCAATCAGTATGAAGTACCGAGTCGTTTGATCATCATTGGGGCAGGACCTCAAGAAGATGAGTTAAAGCGATTGGCTAAACAATTAAAGGCATCGGATACCATTATTTTTGCGGGTAAACGACCCTCCAATACCATTCCAATTTACTACCATGCGGCTGATTGCTTCGTGTCCGCATCCCTTACGGAAACACAAGGGATGACCTTCATTGAAGCATTAGCGAGTGGCAAGATCGTATTTGCGCGGGAAGATAAAGTCTTGAGTGATTTGATTGAACCGAATAAGAATGGCTATTTCTTTGAAGATGCCGAGGATTTTGCGCATAAGATCATGAGTTATGCTAAGCTCGATCGTACGCATAAACAACAGATGCATGACAATGCACTGGAAAGTGTCCAAATCTACGATCGTGAGGCGTTCATTCAGAGTGTCTTGAGTGTCTATGCGGAATCCATTCGTGTCTCTAAAGAGGCCATGATTCTAACGGAAGTCAATCACAAACATGCGGTTGTGGAATGTCAGCTTGAAAACAAATACCGCAGTCTCAGTGTCCTGGTAAGCATGGAGATGTTTGTGGAGTTGGGCTTAAGGAAGGGGAAGGAATTGGAAAAAGAAGTCATTGAGACCTTGCTTGAAAACGAGCAAATCGTAAAAGCATATCAAGCATGTATCCAAAAAATCAGTGTAAAGGATCGTAGTCGTAAAGAGATGTATGATTTCTTGATTGAGAAGACGACCTTGGATATGGGTCAGATCAATCAACTGATTGATTATCTAGAGCATAAGAAGTACATCAATGATGAGCAATATGCGCGCTCCATGGTTCAATCTTTACAAGCCTTGCTTCAAGGTAAACAAAAGATCATCCGTAGTCTTCGAAACAAAGGCATTGCACAAGAATTGATCGATAAAGTAATTCAAGAAGACAATGAAGAGGCGGAAGTGGCCAATGCTTTGGCATTGGCAGAGAAGGTTAAACCCTCTATTCGGGATCGTTCTTTACGTTCCCTTAAACAAAAACTGACTCAGCGTTTGATGAGTCAAGGCTTTGAGTTCAATGTCATCGAAGTGGTCATGCGCAGTTTGAACTTCCAAGAAGAAGAAAAGGGTGAGTTGGATAACTTACGTAAGACAGCTTTGAAAGCAAAGCGACGTCTATCTTCTAAACACGAGGGCACTCAACTCAGGAATGCATTATTCAATTATTTGGATCATCAGGGTTTCAATCTGGATGATATCTATATTATTTTAAATGAAATGGAGTGGAACGATGAGTAGACGAACAATCAGTAGTTTTGTAGAAGGTGAAAAAATCCAAACAAGTTTATTGATCACACAAATGAATCGAGGCATCACCAACTCAGGTGCACCGTATCTATCCTTTGTCCTACAGGATCAAAGTGGGTCGATTGATGCGAAGTTATGGGATGCGAAAGATGAGCTGCTGAGTGGTGTTGAAGCTGGGAAAGTTGTATTAGTCAGTGCGGAAGTGTTGAAGTATCGCAATGCTTTGCAACTTCGGATCTATAATCTAGCGAAGCTGGAGGACAATCAATTCGATCCTTCGGATTATGTCATGGCTACGGATTTGAGCTTGGAGTTTATGCAGAAACGCATTCATGAAACCTTATTATCCATGCAGGATATCGTGTATCGTGATGTCTGTACTTCAATCATTGAAGACTTAAAGGAAAAGCTGTACAGCTATCCTGCAGCGGCAAAGAACCATCATGATTTTGTGGGTGGTTTGGCAACGCATATGATTTCAATGTTGGATTTGGGTGAGGCATTCTGTACGCAGTATCCGATGTTGAATCGGGATTTGTTGTTAGCGGGAATACTCTTACATGACTTGGGTAAGATTGATGAACTATCGGGTCCGATTCTAACGGAATATACCGTTGAAGGAAAGTTGGTTGGACACATCTCCATCATGCAAAGCAAAGTAGCTGAGAAAGCGAAAGCATTGGGTTATCAAGACAGTGAGCAAGTCACCTTGATGCGACACATGATTTTATCCCACCATGGCGAATATGAATTTGGATCACCGGTCTTGCCGATGGTCATGGAAGCTGAAATGTTGACCTTCATTGATAATGTCGATGCTCGTATGAACATGTTCGCAAAAGCCTTGGAAAGTGTCAAACCAGGCGAGTGGACCCCCCGTATCTTTCCACTTGAAAACCGTAGTTTCTATAAACCAAAAGAATAAACTTAAGTGTTTATTTTTTTTGTGCATCCATCTTGACAGATACCCTAGGGGGGTATAATATAAGAGTACGGAGGAAATTATTATGTTAAAAAAATATACAGTAGAAGGCATGACATGTAACCATTGTGTTCATCATGTGACGATGGCTTTGAGTGAAGTTGAAGGGGTTAAAGATGTAAAGGTATCCTTGGCAGAAAAATCTGCTTTAGTGAACAGTGAAGACAGTGTTCAATTCGAAACCCTAAAAGCAGCTGTTGAAGAAGCCGGGTATAAACTTGTCGGATAACATTCGTAACTATACCGTTACGGATATGACCTGTGCGAGTTGTTCCGCAGCTGTCCAACGTGTGGTTTCGAAATTGGATGGCGTAGAGCGTGCAGATGTCAATCTTACGACGGAAAAGTTGACCGTTGTTTTAAATAAGGATCTTGATTTTAAGACAATTCAAGCAGCTGTTGAAAAAGCAGGTTATGGTTTGGTTGAACCTAAAGTCAATCGTGAGCTTCAGCTCGACATTGAAGGCATGACCTGTGCTTCGTGTAGTGCTGCAATTGAGCGTACGGTAAGAAAACAGAAGGGTGTAGAATCGATTAATGTCAATTTAGCCACCAACAAAGCGAGCTTGGTTTATGATCCAAGCGTGATTAAACTCTCGCAAATCAAACAAGCTGTTGAAAAAGCAGGTTATAAAGCGAGTGAGGCGAAAGCAGAAGATGATGCGGACCAAAAGCGCAAAGAAGCTGCTTTTAGACGCATGACGATCAATTTAATCATTTCAGCGATATTTGCCTTACCACTGCTTTATTTAGCAATGGGACATATGATTGAAGGCATCAAGCTACCGATGCCAGAATGGTTGAATCCACACATGCATCCGTTGACTTTTGCATTAGTGCAATTGTTCTTAACGATTCCCATTATGATTGCAGGACGTAAGTTCTTTGTGATCGGCTTCAGAACCTTGAGCCATGGATCTCCGAATATGGATTCCTTGGTTGCGATTGGGACAGGTGCGGCTTTCCTTTATGGACTTTATAACAGCTATGGCATTGCGATGGGGAATACGCATCTCGTAAATGATTTGTACTATGAATCTGCGGGTGTCGTTATTACTTTGATTCTCTTAGGCAAGTGGTTGGAAGAACGCTCTAAAGGCAAGACATCCATGGCCATTAAAAAGTTGATGGGTTTAAGTCCAAAGATCGCACACCTTGTGATCAACGACACGACGCAAGATGTCTTATTAGAAGAAATCGTTCTAAAAGATATCCTCTTGGTTAAACCAGGTGAAAAGATACCTGTTGATGGCATCGTTCTAACGGGCCAATCGGCAGTCGATGAAAGCATGCTTACAGGCGAAAGTCTCCCTGTTGAAAAACATGTTGGGGATAAAGTGGTTGGCGGTTCATTGAATACACATGGTGTACTGACCATGGAAGCACGTGCGGTTGGGCAAGATACAGCCTTGGCTCAAATCATTAAATTGGTTGAAGATGCTCAAGGACAGAAAGCACCGATCGCAAAATTAGCGGATGTCATTTCGGGCGTGTTTGTACCGGTTGTCATTGTCATTGCGATTGTAAGTGCTTTGTTTTGGTGGTGGATGGGGAAAGATTTTCCCTTCATTCTCAGTAGTTTCGTAACGGTTTTAGTTATTGCGTGTCCATGTGCCTTAGGTTTAGCCACACCAACCGCTATTATGGTTGGGACAGGCAAAGGGGCGCAAATGGGTGTCTTGTTTAAGGGTGGTGAAGCTTTGGAGTTGGCGCATAAAGTCAACGCGATCATCTTTGATAAAACAGGGACGATCACCAAAGGTGAGCCTACGTTAACCGATTTGTCTGTTCTAAGTGGATCTGAAGAAGACTTCTTACGATTAATCGCATCCGCAGAGTCTGTCTCGGAACATCCTCTAGCGAAAGCGGTTGTAAAGTATGTTCAAGATAAAAATATAAGTTTGGATGTCGTAGCGGATTTCAAGGCCATCAGTAGTCGTGGATTAAAAGCGAAGGTAGCAGATAAAGACATCATCATTGGAAACGAAACTTGGATGAGTGAAAACAAGATCACCATTCAAGGTAAAGCATGGGCAGAAGAGCGCTCAACCCAAGGGAAGACTGTTCTCTGGGTAGCGGATGATCAAGAAGTCTTAGGACTCTTCGCCGTTGCGGATGTGGTCAAAGAAAGCAGTTTCGAAGCCATTGCGGCACTCAAGAAAATGGGCATCAAAGTGGCTATGATCACTGGTGACAACCAGAAAACAGCCGATGCGATCGCGGCTCAAGTAGGCATCGATATCGTCTTAGCAGAAGTCTTGCCTCAAGATAAGGGAAATGAAGTTGACAAACTGAAAGCTCAAGGTTATATTGTGGCAATGGTTGGGGATGGCATCAATGATGCGGTCGCCTTGACCAAAGCAGATGTAGGGATTGCGATTGGTTCCGGAACCGATGTGGCGATGGAATCTGCGGATGTGGTTTTAATGAAGTCTGACTTGAAGGATGTGGCGAAAGCGCTCCAACTGTCCAAGGCAACATTGACCAATATCAAACAGAATTTATTCTGGGCGTTCATCTATAACATCATCGGTATTCCGTTTGCGGCAGGTGTCTTCTATTATTTCGGTGGACCTTTGCTTAATCCCGTCTTGGCGGGTACGGCCATGGCACTCAGTTCGGTGTCGGTTGTGACCAATGCCTTGCGTTTACGATTCTTTAAAATGAGGTAACCCATATGGATCATTCCAAACACACACATCGGGCGTCCGATAACAAATCTAAGCTTATCAATCGTTTGAATCGCTTAGAAGGACAAATACGAGGCATCAAGTCCATGGTGGAAGAAGATGTCTATTGTGATGATATCTTGATTCAAGTGGCAGCGGTTAAGTCTGCACTAGATGCATTCTCATCTTCACTTTTTGAAGAACATTTGAAGACCTGTGTTGTTCGTGATATCAAAGCGAACCACCCGGAAATTGTCGAGGAAGTCTTGACGACCATCAAACGCTTGACACGCTAAATGGAAACCAAGCTTCAGATATCTGGCATGAGCTGTGCTCATTGTGAACAAAGCATTAAAAAGACTTTACTCCAAATCAAGGGGGTAAAGTCTGTTTCTGTTTCTCATCAAAGTGGTCTTGCTTATATAAAAAGCGAAGCGAAGCTTGATGCTAAACAGATTGATGCATTATTGAATCCGATGGGTTATGGCATCAAAAAAGATGGCTTTGATGTTAAGCAGTTGCTCATCCTTTTGGCCGGTTTAGCCTTATTCGTTTCATTTCAAATGTTGTATGGACGGTTGAGTTTTCAACTCGATCCATCACAGATCAGCATTTCACTCGTTGTGATCTATGGCTTGGTCTCATCCCTTCACTGTGTGAGCATGTGTGGGGGATTGGCATTGAGCGCTAACCTTGGCCTAAAGAATGACAAAATCAAGCAACACATCGCACACTACCAAGTTGGAAGAATCGTTTCCTATACCTTAATCGGCCTGGGTTTGGGTTATTTAGGTTCATGGTTTGAGTTCTCACTAAGCTCACAGAACACATTCAAATTGATGATTGGCTTATGGATGGTTCTGCTTGCTTTACAGAGCTTTGGGCTCATCAAACTCCCAAGTTTCAAGTTCAAATTCAAGAACGCCAGTAATTCCTTGGTGATCGGTCTACTCAATGGCTTGATGCCATGCGGAGCCCTACAGAGCATTCAACTCTTGGCTCTAGGCAGTGGTAACCCACTCCAAGGTGCTTTGATGATGTTGGTCTTTGCCATCACCACCGCACCGGCTCTATTGGGCATGCAGTGGTTTGGCTTAAGACTGGGTAAAGTCAATCATAAACTCGTCCGTGCATTCAGCAGTTTTGTCATACTTTGGATGGGTTTGAATATGATCACACAGTATCCTATCGTCTCCAATACCCTTCAAAGCATCTTCTCTGACAAAAAACAGGCTCCCATCATTGATGGAGTACAACGTGTGACCTTGACGATTCAAGAAGGACGCTATGTCCTCGACTACAACACCATTCAAGAGGGTATCCCTGTTGAACTCAGCTTTGATCATACCCAGTTTTTAGGCTGTGCGAATCCCATCGTCCTAAGCTTCTTAGATGATCAAAGGGTGGATGTCTTGAAGAAACCTGAACCCATAGTCTTCACAATTGAAGATGAGCAAACACTCCGTATTCATTGTTGGATGGATATGGATACCATCAATCTCTATGTAATTTAAAAAGTTCAAATCGAACTTTTTATTTTTGCATTAGTTTCTGGCACTCTTCAGCACTGCAATCCGCTTCACTGAGATGGCTGAATTTCAAGAGTAATCCATCATTCTCATCATACCGTGGTATCAAATGGAAATGGGTATGAAACATTGTTTGACCAGCAGCCTCATGCATATTGGAGAGAAGATTGAAGCCAGCGGGTTTCAAGACTTCTTCATAACGCTTCGTTAAAAGAACGGACACTTCATGTACATGCGCAACGATATCACTGGGTGTCTCGGCATAATTCGCATAGTGCTCTTTAGGAATGATCAAAGTATGACCTTTCGTAACAGGCTGAATATCTAAAAAGGCTAAGATCTGATCATCTTCGTAAACGACTTTGGAAGGAATTTCATGCTTGGCTATTTTACAGAATACACACATTGGTTTGACCTCTTTTCTTAATCATACAAAAAAATAGACTGTGTTAACAGTCTATTTACCTAAATAATTTGGATAGCTTTGGACAAACAAATCATAGAGTGGCTTGTCGTAGATGGTGAACCCATTTTCGACAAAGTAGTATTCCAAGGTCTTTTCCATGAAAGTCGTATCCATTGTGAAGTTTTCGATGATTTCATCTTTCAACTTATTGGTATCAGCTTCCGTGACTTGAACGATGAAATTCGTTGTGCCATCAGTCAAGACATTGGATAGACTTGGTGTTGTTTGATAATCATAGTAATCAATCACAACTTTTGGCAAGCTGCTGGTATTGTTTACCAATTCTTCATCACCTGGATAATTCGAAGTGGAATAGAGATCCGCAACTTCTGAGAAATCTTTACCTGCTTTGAGTTCAGCCAATGTTGTTTCTGCGATGGTCGCATCTGTGATTTCAATCAAACGGACCATTTTAGGACGGTAGCCCGCAACCAAGGCATCGAAATTCGTTGTGATGTATTGTTTGACCAATTCTTCTTGTTGGAGGGTAGGGATGATGCCGTTGTTTAGATAGTCTTCTGTATCTTTGTATCCGTAGTATTCAAGATACATCGCTAAGCTGTCTCCGACACTTTCCGTAAAACTAACCAATTCTTCATCGGCTTTGGCTTTGAGTTCATCACTCAAGCCTACGATCTTATTTAAGATGATTTGCGTGGCCTTTTGCTTCAAGACGCTTGTCGCATCCGTAGACACCATCAAGCCATAGACTTGACCACTGGTGATACTTTCATTTCCAACTTTGATGAGTACATCATTCGGTTTTGAGATGGCGGCAGCTTGATTGCCACAACCCACCAACAAGAGACCCAATGTGATGCTTACGATTAATTTTTTCATACTTATTCCTCGATTCCCATATACGCCAAGAGTTCAGTTTTCAAGGCTTCATCATTGATGACAACACCTAATTCTTCTGCCTTGGACCAGATGACATTGGCTTCTAGAGTCGCATCACTTGCCAATAAGGCATCATAGAATGCTTGTTCTTCTTTTAAACGATCGATGGCTAAGCTATCTACACGAATCAAGTGGTAACCATATTCGGTTTTAACCCAATCACTGACTTCGCCTTCGCCTAAAGCTAAAGCAGCAGCCAAGAACTCCGGTACAAAGCTCGTGTTCTTATCAACATAACCCAAGAGACCCTTGAGGGTATTGTTGGATGTGTCATTGGAATGATTGACGACCATGTCTTCAAAGCTCATGCCCGCTGCTAAAGCAGCTTTGGCAGCTTCGAAACGTTCTGTTTCTTCAGCTGTAGGAGCGTCTGGATCGGCCATGGTGACCAAGACATGACTAACGATACGTGGTGAATTGACTTCTTGGAACCCAGGAAACAAAGTATCCATTTGAGCGTCCAAGGCACTGTTCATCATGGTTTGACGTTTGTAGACATATTCGAAATAGCTTTGAAGATCTTCCAATTTTGAATAACCTAAGGTCTTCAAGGCATCGATGAGGTAAGTTTCATATTGAGTACCATAGTACTCCTTGAAATTAGCGATGACGCCATCTCGATCGATTTCAGCTTTGGTTGTGATGACAGGACTATCTGCGACCGAGCCTTCTACTACAGCTCGTTCAAAGAACAAGTACACGGCACCCATTCCATAACGATTGTAAAGCTCATCGTAGAATTCATCCGCACTCACATCGGTTTCAGCGATGGAGAATACGATATCTTTACCGCCAACGGATTTACTTGGCAAATTATCCTTGTTTTTGTCGTATACATAGAAAAGTATGGTTGATAATAATAAAACGGCAACTAAGACAATGAACCACTGTCTCTTTAATACTGCGAGCATTCGAAAACCTCCTGATTAACTTCTCTATTATAGAAGAAGAGACCCCTAAAAGCAAGCAATGTCAAAGTGAGAAAACAAACACAATTTTAAACACGAATGTTTCAAAATCAGCGTAAGCCAAAGTCATTGCTTTCATCTGCCACATCCATCGTAAAAAGCTCAAAAGATTTGTAGCTGTCTCGAATAAAAGGGTCTTGATTGGCAATCTGGAGAGCTTCATCTTTTGATGTCGCATGGAACACAACCATTCCTCCTGGATGATCTGTGAAAGGCCCGCACAAGACGAGTCTAGCTTCCTTTCTAAGCTGTTTGAGATGGAGCACATGCTCAAGAATGATAGTTTCATTCAACGGTTTTTGATCATGCATGATATAGATATAGGTCATATGGACTCCTTATCCTTGCTAGAATTCATTCTAACATGCGGATTGAAACCATTGTACGAAGATGTTTGCCATCCTCTGACAGTGCATAAGCATCCAATCAAAGTGTGACCTATGTTATAATGAACACGGTAAAAAACCATGTTAGGAGTGAGTGAATGAATACACTAGAAATACAGAATTTGCATGTGTCTATCGATGGTAAACCAATCCTTAAAGGGGTTGATTTAGTCGTTCGTGAAAATGAAGTGCATGCCCTGATGGGACCCAATGGGAATGGTAAATCCACACTATTGGCTGCAATCATGGGACATCCTAAATATGAAGTGACAGAAGGTAAAGTCTTGCTGAATGGTGAAGACGTATTAGCAATGGAAGTCGATCAACGTGCTAAAGCAGGCTTATTCTTAGGCATGCAATATCCGCAGGAAATCAATGGGGTCACGATTTCCGACTTCATGAAAGCTGCATTGAATACGCGCAGTGAAAAACCGATTCCTTTGTTTAGTTTCATTCGTACCTTGGATAAAGCAATTCAAAAGGTTGAAATGAAATCTGAAATTGCTCATCGTTATGTCAATGAAGGTTTTTCGGGTGGTGAGAAGAAGCGAAATGAAATCATTCAGATGATGCTTCTGAAACCTAAGATTGCAATGTTGGATGAAATCGATAGTGGTTTGGATGTCGATGCGATCAAAGTTGTCGCAAAAGTCTTGAATGAGCAAATCGAAGAAAGCAAGATGGGAACCCTCATCGTGTCTCACTACGATCGTTTCTATCAATTGGTTCAACCTACACATGCACATGTCTTGATCGATGGTAAGATCGTCGTCAGTGGCGATCGTGATCTTGTCACAACGGTTGATGAACAAGGTTACGATTGGTTGAAAGAACTTGGCATCGAAATCATTGAAGAAAAAGAGCGCGTTGTACGCAATGCGATTGGCAGTATCGGTATTTGTGCTGTCAAGGAGCTGAGTGATGTCGTTGAATAAGTTTGAAATCCAAGATGGGTTTCAAGAAATAAGTTTTGATTTGGCGAAGTCCAACACTTATGAACTCGTCATCAAACCCAATTCCCAAGCAGATGTCTTGGTTCATTTGAATGGTGAAGGTGAAGCTACCATTGATGTGTCTTTGTTGAAAGATGCTCAACTGAATCTTTTCTATCTCAATACCTCGCCGGCATCGAAGTTGGTGGAGAATTATCATCTCTATCGTGACAGTCGCTTGGATCTTGCTTATGGTGATTTCAACGAGGGTCAGTGTGAACGCACCACAGATGTGTTTCTCAAAGAGAAGGGTTCACAAATTTATTTGAAGAGCGCAAGTTTGGTCAAGAGCGATCGACGTTTGATCTATCGTTTCAATCACCAAGCACAACATACCTTCGGAAGTATGGAGAACTTTGTGGTGACTTTGGAAAAGGGAACCTTGAGTCTGCATGCCGTAGGACGCATTGAAAAGAATGCGGCCAACAGTGAAACACATCAAACAACCCGTGTCTTGAACTTCAATGCGACGGAACGTGCCTCTGTTTTCCCACAGCTTTTCATCGACAATAACGATGTCAAAGCTTCGCATGCGGAAAGCAGTGGTCAAGTTGACCCGGAACAACTCTATTATTTGAAATCCAGAGGTTTATCGGGTGATGAGGCGATCAGCTTGATCGTCAAAGGTTATCTCTCTTCGATTCTCGAGAATATTAAGAACGAAACGATTCGTGAAACGTTATTGAGCTCGATTGAGCGAAAGGTTGATGAGGTATGTTCGAGGTAGGCAAAATACGTCAAGATTTTCCATTTCTAATGAAGGCTGAGCAGTCTATTCCTCAGCTTGTTTATCTTGACAATGCCGCCACAACTTTGAAACCTCAATCGGTGATCGATGCCGTTGTGCGTTATTATACCGAATGCTCTGTGAACATTCACAGAGGTGATTATGCTTTATCGTATGAAGTCTCGAATGCCTATGAAGCGGTTCGTAAAACCGTCTCAAAATTCATTCAATGTGAAGCCAATGAAGTGGTTTTCACTTCAGGGGCCAGTGCTGCTTTGAACCTTGTGGCCTATGGTTACGCTGAAAAAGTACTGAAGACCAACGATGTCATATTGATGAGTGAAGCTGAACATGCGTCCAATGTTTTGCCTTGGTTCAGAGTTGCGGAAAAAACAGGAGCGAAGATTGAGTATCTGCCATTGGATGAAAAAGGCGTCTTGACGCTTGAAGGTTTCAAAGAAGCCCTTCATGACAAGGTCAAGATCGTTACCCTTGCGCATGTTTCCAATGTCTTGGGCTCGGTTGTACCCATCCAAGAGATCACGAAATTGACCCATCAAAAGGGTGCGATCATCGTAGTGGATGGTGCACAATCTGTACCACATACCAAAACCTTGGTTAAGGATTGGGATGTGGATTTCCTCGCTTTTGCAGGACACAAGATGTTAGGCCCAACGGGTGTGGGTGTCTTGTATGGTAAGTTCGAATTATTGGTTCAAATGGATCCCTTTCTATTAGGGGGCGGATCCAATGCACGCTTTGATAAGCATGGGCATGTCGTCTTGAAGAATCCACCTTTCAAATTTGAAGCAGGTACACCTGCGATCGAAGGGGTCTTGGGTTTGAATGCGGCAATCCATTATATTGAAACAATCGGCTTTGAAGCCATTGAAAAGCATGAGCTTGAACTGAAGCGGTATGCGATCGAGAAGTTGAAACAATTCAAACACATTAAACTCTACAATGAAGCGGCTCAATCGGGCATCATCGCATTCAATGTGGAAGGCATACCAACCCAAGATGTGGCTGCTTACTTGAGCTCATTGGGTGTCATGGTTCGTGCCGGCAATCATTGCGCAAAGCTCTTGAGTGAAATCATTCATACGCAAGAGACGGTTCGTGCAAGCATTAATTTTTATAACACCAAGGCAGAGATGGATCTCTTCATTGATGCATTGAAAGATATTACTTTAGAGAAGTGTATCGATTTAATCTTTTAGGAGGACACGATGTCAGATCTACTCAAAGATCCTTTGATTCTTAGACAAATCATCATGGATCATTATGAATATCCACGCAATCATCACTTGGTTGAAGATGAAACCTATCATAAAGCACACATGGCATCAGAATCGTGTATTGATGACATCACCGTCATGGCCAAGATTGAAAACAATGTCATTCAAGATGTCTGTTTTGATGGCATTGCGTGCACGATCTCAACCGCATCGACCTCGATCATGAGTGAACTTCTGATTGGAAAGACCCTTGAAGAAGCCAACGCCATCATTACAGAGTACTATAAGATGGTTGAACTTTTACCCTATGATGAAGAGATGCTTCAAGAAGCGATTGCTTTTCATCAAGTCGGTAAACAAGCCAACCGTATCAAATGTGCGACCATTGGTTTCAAAGCCATTGAGACGTGCATAAAGGAGCACAAAAATGACCAATAAACAATACGATCAACTTCCAGCATCGGAATACCAATATGGTTTCCATGATGAAGATGTGAGTCTTTTCAGAACACGAAAAGGCATCAATCGCGAAATTGTCGAAGAAATATCACGCATCAAAGGAGAACCACAATGGTTGTTGGATTTCCGTTTGAAATCATTGGAAGTCTTTTTAAAGAAACCCATGCCAACTTGGGGTGCTGATCTCTCGGAACTTAACTTTGATGAGTATACCTATTACATCAAACCATCCGAACGCATGATGAACGACTGGGCGGATGTGCCGGATACGATCAAAGATACCTTTAATCGTTTAGGCATCCCTGAAGCGGAACGTAAGTTTCTTTCAGGGGTAGCGACCCAGTATGAATCGGAAATGGTGTATCACAACATGTTGGAAGAAGTTGAATCCAAGGGTGTCATCTTTACCGATCCCGATACGGCTTTTAAGAAGTATGAGCACATCTTCAGACCTTTCTTTGGGTCGATCGTTCCGTATTCCGATAACAAGTTTGCGGCATTGAATTCAGCGGTCTTCTCGGGGGGTTCCTTCATTTACATTCCAAAGGGTGTGAAGTTGGATAAACCCTTGCAGTCTTACTTTAGAATCAATACTGAACAAATGGGTCAGTTTGAACGTACATTGATCATTGTGGATGAAGGTGCGGATGTCCACTATGTGGAAGGGTGCACAGCCCCAACCTATAGCAAGGATAGTCTCCATGCGGCGGTTGTGGAAATTTATGTCCATCCTAAAGCAAAATGTCGTTATACAACCATTCAAAACTGGTCGATGAATGTCTTGAATCTTGTCACGAAACGCGCGAAAGTCATGGACCATGGCGTTATGGAATGGATCGATGGCAACATCGGTGCGCATGTGACGATGAAATATCCAGCTTGTATCTTAGCGGGTGAGTACGCACGTGGGATGACGATTTCAATCGCTGTCGCATCGCACATCAATCAAATTCAAGATGCTGGCGCAAAGATGGTGCATTTGGCTCCGTATACCTCATCCAACATCATCTCGAAATCTGTTGCGCGTAACGGTGGCGAAGTCAACTACCGTGGTTTGGTTCAACACAGTGCAAAGGCAAAATATGCGCGTTCTAAAATTGAGTGTGATACCTTGTTGATGGATGGAAACAGTCGTTCCGACACCTTACCTACGAATATCTCATACAATCCACTCAGTACGATCGAACATGAAGCGACCGTCTCGCGTGTTTCAGAAGATCAACTCTTCTATCTCATGAGTCGTGGTTTAAATAAGAGCCAAGCTTTGGAAACCATCGTCATGGGGTTCTTGGAGCCGTTCACCCGTGAATTGCCAATGGAATATGCGGTTGAATTGAATCAGCTCATGAAGTTGGATATGGAAGGTTCGGTCGGTTAGTGGATAAGCCGAGCTTACGCATCAAACATCTCAATCTTCGAAAATCATTAAGTGCTGAGAACCATCAAGTGTTTTCAGCACTTATTTTTAAGAGCTTGCTTAGTGATTTGGAGCGTCATGAACATATTGGCATCTACATCTCGATGGCGCATGAGGTGGATACACGCAAAATCATCGCATGGTGCTTTGAACACAACAAAAAGGTCTATGTCCCTAAGGTGTTGAAAGAGGGGATGATTTTTGTGCAGATCCAAAGTTTGGATGAATGCGCTATGAATCGTATGGGGATATTGGAGCCCATTTCGAATCAAGCATCGGAAGGGATTCAGTTGATGATCGTTCCGATGCTCGCCTTTAACGAAAGAAAACATCGTCTAGGTTATGGGAAAGCCTATTATGATCGCTATTTACAGTCACATGCATGTATGAAAGTAGGAATCTGTTATGATGCCAATCTTGAACCTCTATTAAGTGAATCAAGTACAGATGTTCAATTGGACAAAATCTTGACTGAAAAAAGGGCTTTCTAAGGTATAATTAAGGTATAGATGCTGGAGAAAATGAAATGTTGAAGAAAAAAGGCTTAATGTTACAAATCATGTTTGTTTTTTTTGCGCTCTTTGTGGGATTCTATATCCCGATGACGCAACGTATTCCGTTTCTTAGAAGTATCGGTTATTCCTATGAAAGAATGAATGTCATTTTTTCCATTCAGGCAGCTTTGGCATTCGTATATCAATTGGTATTTGGTTATCTGTGTGATAAATATCGAACCATCAAAAAGTTCTTCGTTTTAGCCTTGGTCATTGGTTCGGCTGGGACGTATCTAATGTTTACAGCGACTCAAGAAGTCTTTTATTTTCATCTTTTAACAATGGCTTTGATGGGAAGTTTCATGAACCTAAGCATCGGTTTATTGGATTCTTGGGCACTTGAGATCGATCCAGAGATTCAACGCAATTATGGTGCGGTTCGTGCCATGGGTACCTTGGGTTGGATCGTCGGCGGCTTTGTTGTGACATATGTTATGAGCAATTATGGCTTTGGCTCATTGGCACTCACGTATTTGATCATCACCGTGATTGTGTTGCTTCTAACCTTGAACCTTCGTGATGCGATCAAGGAACATCGTGCGACACCGATTCGTGTTCAAGACATGAAACAACTTTTGTTTTCTAAACGATATATGATCATTGTCTTCATTCTGATGTTTGCGATGATGGTTGCGAACAGCGATGGTTTGGTTGTCGTTATGAAAATGGAAGAACTGGGCGCAAGTGATTTCCAGAAGAATCTACGTTTCTCAGCACAAGCGGTCATGGAGCTTCCATTGATGTTCTTGGGTGCTAAGCTTTTAGAACGTTTCAATCCAGTTAAATTATTAGGCTTTGCGATCGTCATGTTTGCCGTGCGGTTTATGGGTTATGCATTTGCTCCAACTGCGAACTGGATGATCATCGTGGCCTTACTTCAAGCGCTGACCTTCCCAATCCTAATGGTCGCAAGCAAACAGTTGATTTTTAGAGAGTCGCCTGTTCATCTACGTTCATCAGGACAGCTCTTTGCTTTGGCCATCTACAATGGAATTGGGACGACCTTGATTCCTTTGATTACAAACTTATTGATACGCATCGGGGGGATTGATTTCACACTCGCTGCTCTAGCGATTTCCTTAAGCATTCCACTGTTCTTGGTCTTCTATTTCCTTAAACTTGAAAAAGCATAGATTCACATATTTTCACATTGAAGGGACAAACTCTTTACACATTGGAGCAGTATATTAAGAGTGTAAGATAACTATCTTACCTGTACGATCTCTTTCATAATAACCCCCTTTAAAATAACGTACAGATTCCTTTCCCCTTTTAAGTAATAAGTTAAAGAAAAAAGACGGCGCCAAACGTCTTTTTTCTTGTCTACGATAATGTGCATTTTGTTGTACTAACAAATTCACCCCATATTCGTCACTAAAAACAGTGTTTATGCCTGAATTCTTAAAGTAATTTCCGTTAATTTGAAAATGGCTTATTTCTTAGACTT
>CAYRIW010000020.1:0-25919 GCA_964424595.1 uncultured Erysipelotrichaceae bacterium
AGTAGATTTGAAATTGTTATTGATTAGTTATAAATTAAATGACATTTTTATAAGGAAACTTAGAATTAAATACTTTAAAATCTAGAATTTTTACTGGGTCACAACTGGGTCACGGAATATCAATTTTATGTTAAATTCTTGTGCAATCTTGTATAATTATATTAGCTTTTATGCAGTTATATAGCGTTTTAAGAAGTTTTACGTAGGAGTATATAGAAATCCCATCATCCGCTCCATTCGCAATATAAGCCTATAAAAGGCTTTTTTTGTTGTGAAATTGCACAAAATAGCATAAAACTTCATAAAATTTCTATCTACGTGACCCAGTTGGGTGACAGATGGGTCATATAAATTTGATCAGAATAAATTATTCCTATATATTTTACTGTTTTCTAGATTTTGCATAATTTTTTGATCCTTATATAAAGTTGAAGTATTCTTATAAAAAATCAGTATTTACCAATTAAATGAATTTCTAAACATTTAAAAATAGTAATTGTATTAAAATTTTAAGAGCTAATGAAAAATAAGACCAAATATTACATTAAAAAAATATGCAAATTGCAATAAGAAGTCGTCCATTTTTAATTAAGAATGAACTAAGGAACTGGTTGTACCTTGAATTTGATTAAAGTGGAATAAAATAGATTCAGTTGGTGTTTTATAATTAAGTATCTTTCGAGGTAAGTGATTCATCCAATTCGTCATCTGTTTAATCTGTTGGACTGTATAGTCTTTAAGTGATTTCCCTTTAGGAATAAATCGTCTTAGGATTCCATTGTGTTTCTCATTGGTTCCTCTTTCCCAAGAGGCATAGGGATGAGCGAAATAAACATCACTTAAGCCCAACAGCATTTCGGTTAATCCAGCGAATTCAGATCCATTATCACTCGTAATGGATTTAAAGAGTTTAGGAAAGTTCGGATTGTTTTGAGAAAGGGAACGAATCGTTCCATTCACCGTTGTTTCATGTTTTCCTTGAATCTTAATGACGAGGGTATAACGTTTTAAATGCTTGGTCATCGTTAATAAGACGGGTTGATCTTTGGCCTTCTTACCAACCCCGGTATCAATCTCCCAATGATCAAATGTCGTTCAATCGTTGATTTCTGATGGTCTTGCTTCAATAGATTTTCCTAAGCTGTGTTTATTCTCGCGGACTCGCTTAGGCTTTATGTTCCGTTGAAGTTTCAACAACAAATCCATAATATTGAGTTCCATTAAACCTGCATCAATATACGCGTAAAGTGTTTTAGCACAGACCCGTTCATTGGCATCAAATAAACCTTGTTCAATAACCTGTCTTACAATAATGTCTGGAGACCATTTATGAACCTTGTTTAAATGTCAACTTAAGAATGGACAATAGTACACTTTAAACATTGACTTGTAATTTGATTTGATGCTATGTTTAATTCAAATATAGACATGTCAATCTTTGTGAGGGAAGATGATATGGATGAGAACAGACCATCTGATAATCTAGCAGGCTTAGAAATCATTAAAGTATTATCAAGCTTCATTGGAAGTTTTTATAATTAATCAAAAAGAGACTAACTGTCTCAGGGGGAATCTAGATAATGAGTTTCGAATTGATATACGGCTTGATTACAGGAGTAATAATTATGGAATTATATAATCATTTTTATGCTAAAGGAGACCGGAAAAAGATTGGTTATGCGCTGATTGCTGGAGTCATATCAGCCGTAATTTGGTTTATTTGGGTTTATATCTAAGTTTCAGTCGGTGTATGTATAATTTGTTGTTTACCCTCGATACTTTTGTCAAGGGTATACAATGGCTCGGCTGTAAATTCCTAGGTGGTGGAAGTGTTTTGTAGTTGATTAGATTCGATCTTAGTTAATAATATGAAAGGATAGTTTCTTGAAAAGAGATTTTAATGAATTGTTCGAACTGTAATAAGTTTACCTATTGGGATGTGGTTAAAAATGTTAATACATCATAAACTGAAGAAATAAAATGTTTTAAGTGCGGGAAAGTCTTTACGCTCGATATAAAATCCGGTGTTTATATTCGATTAATAGGGGTTATTGTTCTTTTACTTATACCAAATATAGTTTTACGATTACTGGTCTTTCTTATCATTCTTTTTGGTTATCCACTTATTATTTGGAGATTTGGAACTTTAAATAAGAGCATAATCGATGTTCGTTCAGAAGAATTACAAAATGATATTAATAATAAAGAGTTAAAATATTCTGGCAAATTGCAATATCAAGTCGTCCACTTTTTAAAGTGAAGAAACCAAGCATCAGTTCGTTGCTTGAATTTGGTTGAAGTGGAAGAGAATGGTTTCAGTTGGCGTAAGAAACTTTAGGATCTTACGCGGTAAGTGATTGAGTTTCTGTGTGAAGCATTGAATCTGTTCATTGGAGTATTCCTTTAAGGATTTGCCTTTGGGTAGATAGCGTCTTAGCAGTCCATTGTGGTTTTCGTTCGTCCCACGTTCCCAAGAGGAGTAGGGATGGGTGAAATAGACATCACTGATATTGTGCAAGGCATCCGAGAGACTTGCGAATTCAGAACCGTTATCACTGGTTACCGTTTTGAAGAGCTTTGCAAAGTGTGGATTGCCTTGTGCCATCGATTGAATCGATTCTTTAACAGAAACATCATCCTTGGCTTTAATCTTGAGGACCAATTGATAACGCGTTAAGCGCTCAGTGAGCGTTAAGAGCACCGGTTCGCCCTTCGTCTTCTTACCCATCACCGTATCAATCTCCCAATGCCCAAAGCTGGTACGGTTATTCACTTCTTGAGGACGGAGTTCGATCGATTGACCTAGGATGCGCTTACGTTCACGTGAACGCTTTGGTTTTGTATTGCGTCGTAGTTTCAACCAGAGATTCATATTATTGAGATCCGCAATCAAACCTTCATCAATATAGCGATAGAGCGTCTTCGTGCAAACCATGGCTTCCTGTTGATGTTCAGCTTCTTGTTTGAAACGTCCTACGACAGTGTCTGGAGACCACTTATCTTCCAAGATATGCTGTGTGGCATATTGAATGAAAGCTTCCACTTTCAAGGGTTTTCCCTTGGCTTGACATGCGACACGATGTCTTTCATAGATGAGTTGTCCGGTTTCGGCATAATAGTCGTGTGTGTAGATTCGTTTGCCATTCACGAGCTTGACTTGTTCCACTATCCCTCGTTTGACCTCATCGTTGATTGTACTATGGCTGCGCTTAAGCTGTTTGGCGATGAAACGATGGGATTTTCCAAGTCGTTTCAGAACTTGGATTTCAATTCGTTCTTTGAGTCGGAGGTGTTGTCCTTTATACAAGGGCATTGTATCATTGAGGTGCATCATTCATGGATCCTTTCTCATGTGTTTAGCAACTTAATGATACTTGGATTCTGTGAGTGGTGCTTTTACTTTGACTTGGTGGACGACTTCATTTTACAATTCGCCAATATGATTTAGTAGAAGTATAGCGTGTAATAAGATAAGCGTCCTTTAAAACGATCGATCAAGAAATAAAAAATCAGGAAGCTTTAAGCAAGGCTTCCTGATTCAGATCGTAATCTTGAAAGTCAATTATTCCCAACTGATTTCAAAATCAATGGGAACAAGCTGAATATAGGTCGTTCCGGGTAAGAAGACGATTTCTTCCTTATCATCGGTAAACCAATGTGTGAAGTCATCCTCGAAATCCTTGATCCAATACCCTGAAATATGTTTACCATTGATGAAATAATCGGCTTCTCCAGCATACTTCAACTCGACAAGCACATAACCATTAACTTTGGTGTGTTCCGCATATTGCACGATAACATTGTTGGCAGTGATTTGTGTATCATCCAATGCATCTACATGTGCTTTATCATTAATGAAACGATTATAGCTGCCTTCTGATGGATCGAACTTATACGTAACTTTGTTCGGGGTTGTGGTTGGATAATCGATGATAAGTTCAGATGCCGCATCATCACTGGTGCTGAAATCATCTTCATCAAAACTGAAGTGATCTTTCGCCCAAACATCAGGGAATTCTTCTGAGGCATCTTTTAATGCGATGTAAGCGTTGTGTGGGGCAGGCTTATCATTTGTTCTAAAGAAATAGGAATCATTGATACCAGCCACCGCATCAAAGCGATACGGTACATATATTTTAGTCAATAAGTCGAGTGCATTTACGGAATCCGGATTCTTCTTACCATTTTGAGCAACGGAACCTGCGCCACCATAATGGACAAGGGCAGTTTGCCACTCATTGAAAATTCGAACGAAGGGGACACGAATCGATCTTAAGGGTCCGACTTTTTCAGGGAACTCACCTTCAAAGATGGCCATGAAACGTGTTTCCATGTATTCTTCCTTAATGACTTCATAAACCACATCAGCTTGACTCAATCCGTAATGAGGACGAGCGACAGCAGAGTTATTGATCAAAACCGCAACGGCTTTATATTTTTGATCTTCACCTTCTTCTAAAGGGGAACCATCAAATTGATTGCGGATCACTTCAACTTCAGGCTCAATAATAACTTCTTCTTCCTCAACTTCTTCTACGGGTGCACTGCAGCCAATCAATAAAAGCAAAACCATCATGAACATTATTATTTTTTTAAACATTAAGCTTTCTCCTTGTATCAATTTCAATTATAAACAAAAGTAAGACCATTTTTTTACGAATTTTAAAAACACTTGCTTTTGAGATGATATGCATTCAAGTTTTCGACAAAAACTGGATTATTTTTGAAGAATCGCTCTGTTCATTTTTTTTAGAAGTTTATTCTCATGATATATTTGAGGGGTCAATAACAAGAATTTGAGTTACTGTGATAAGAGGAATGCAATGTCGAGACCAATTTTGTTTGAAAGTGATCGCGTGTTTGTGCGGCCATTTCGTCAAGAAGATACGTTGACCTTTTTAGCGTATCGCCAAGATAAAGCGATAGAACGTTATCAAGGATGGAAAGACTACAGTTTAGAGGATGCCTTGAAATTTGTTGATTGGGCGAGCAAGTGTTCCATCGCTTCTGGTGAAACACAATTGGCTTTGGTTCTTAAAGAAACAAATACCATGATTGGAGATATCTACCTGAAGTTTGAAGATAAACATATTGCTTTAGGTTATACCTGTGCAACTGCATTTCAAAAGAAGGGATACATGAGCGAGATTCTAAGCGTTGTGTTATTTCAGCTTCAAGAAAGTTATAGGCTCCCCATGCGTGCTGATATCGATATACGTAACTTGGATAGCATTCGTTTATGTGAACGTTTAGGCTTTAAACAAATAGACGTAATCGATGGTTACATCGTGATGGAAAGAAACTGGATTTAACGCAAAGACGACCTAGATAAGTAAAATATCCCTTCATATACATTAATTTAACAAAAGGTTTCTTAGAGCATTCAGCTAAGAAACCTTTTTGATTAAATCGACACACTGTAGACTATTTTGGGTAAGATCAATTATTCATCATTGGAAGCTTCTTGTTTATCCTCATTTTTACTATCCGTTTTTACTTTATGTTTGAACCAAAGTATCATATTTCGTTTCTTTGAAACTTTTCGATAGATTAAATAAAGGATCAAAATCGGTATAAACCACAAGGCTAATTCAACCAAGAGGAATGGCAGGGTAGAAATGATGAAGATGAATCCAGACTCTAACGCTCTAAGGAATCCTTGAGCATTGCTTGTGAACTCTTCTACGATACGTTCCCATAAACTTGCTCGCTCAGATGGTGAGTATTCATAGACTTCACGGATCGTTAGATTGAATTGTGTGTATTGAATACGTTTATCATAATCTTGGATGGATGATTCCAATCGTTCGATTTCATAGCGTGTGTTGGATAACTCATTTTCAATGAGTAAGAGGTCCGATAAAGAACCGGATTGCTTTAACAACTCAAGCAGACGAAGTTCTTTGGCTTGCAATGTCAGAATACGCGCTGCAGTATCACGATAGACATCGGTGACATTATAGACTTCGCGCCTTTCATTGACGATCTTAGATGCGGTTCCTGCTTTCAAGATGAAATCTTCTATGCTTGCGGTGGGGATCATGATGGTGAGATTGGCCTCGAGATTGCTGAATTCACTTTCATTGCGAGGTCGTGGAACATACGAACTTTGGACATACCCGTTAAGCGACTTGACAAGCGCTTCTATTTCTTTGATTGTTTCGGTGTATTGCTTCGTTTCGAGTTCCAAGCCAATGGTTTGAATGAGTTTTTCACTGGGTGATTCAGTGCCGTCCTTGTTTATGAACTCACCCTCGTTCGTAAACGATGGCTGCATCCCTTCGCTTTCCTCGGAAACGTTTCCGTAATTATCGTTTGAACTTGTTTCTTTAGGGTTTGAAAAGGATGAACAAGCACTGAATAAGAGTACAATCAATAGGATCGATATTATTTTTCTAAGTTTCATGGCAGTCTCCTCCTAAGTTCATCATAGTCCTTTAATTGTTAAGATATCGTGAAGTATTAAAGAAAGAAAATTGGGTATTAAAGAACATCTTAAAATGTATGATTTATTATCCTGTGAGGAATTTAATAGGATCGGAAATCTTATGCAATGTGTGTTAGCAAATCTCACAGCGTTTCACGATTTTCTTGTATCCTTTATTGTTTTATTTGGTTTTCTTGAGGAGATGCATCCAGATTCATCCGATACGGCTGCTATTTATGTTGCTTATTCTAATTGCAAGCATCCTTTAAGTTCATCCAATTCACACATCATATTGATTGTAAGTAAAGCCACCTAAGCCTATGATAAGTTCAGGAGGATGCTTATGAAAACAAATAAGATCTCAATCATTGGTTCTGGTTTTGTAGGTTCCACATCGGCTTTTGCCATCATGGATGCTGGGCTTGCGAGTGATATTGTTTTAGTCGACATCAATCGTGAAAAGGCTGAAGCAGAAGCCATGGATCTCACGCATGGTGCTGCTTTTGTAAAGACGGTAAACATCACCGCGGGGATCATCGAAGATACGGGAAATTCAGACTTGATCATCATTACGGCTGGCATTGGACCAAAACCCGGTGAAACACGTTTAGATATCTTGAATAAGAATATTCCCATTTTTAAAGAATCGGTTCCGAAGCTTGCTCAATTGAGTCCAAATGCCATTTTCTTGGTCGTATCCAACCCTGTTGATGTTTTGACTTATATCACCTATAAATTCGCAGGATTTCCATCACACCGTGTCATTGGGTCAGGTACTGTCTTGGATACATCGCGCTTTAAATCCATCTTATCGAAGCAATTTGGCATTGATGCCCGTAATATTCATGCGTATATCATTGGTGAACATGGGGATTCTGAAATTGCGACGTGGAGTTCAACTAAAATTGCAGGCATGAGCATTGATGAATATTGTAAGACGGATAACTTGGACTGCAGTGATGAATTTAAAACAGTCATCCAAGATGAAGTTAAACATGCGGCTTATGAAATCATCAATCGCAAGGGTTATACAAACTATGCCGTTGCCTTGGCAGTTCGACGCATCAGTGAAGCAATCCTTGGGGATGAGCAATCCATCTTGACGGTCAGTGGCTTATTGAGCGGAGAGGGCGGTATTGAAGATGTCTATATGGCGATGCCATGCATCGTCGGTCGCAATGGTATTCGTAAGATCTTACCAATCCCACTATCGGATAAAGAGACGAAAGAACTTCACCTTTCCGCAAGCTTGTTGAAAGATATTATCAAACAATCGAATCTGGAATAATCGATACGTTAGTGTTGATCTTATTTTTAATTCAGATTATAGCAACATAGAAGAGCGAATAATCATTGCGATCGTTCGCTCTTTTTCCAGCGATTCGTCCCATGAATTAAGTCCGTTACTTTACCAGCCGCATATAAATATTTGATAATCTTGATCTTATTCTAAACTGCGATTTTGAATAAAAGCATAAAAGAAGAGGATAGTCATTTATAAAGCAATGACGTGTAGGATAGGTTAAGATAATACAAAACAGGATAGGTAAAGGCTATGTTTCGTGAAATACTTGAAGAACTCAATTCGGTTTTAAAAGGGAAGACCTTGGATGCGCTTTTACCGCCATTGCTTTTTGTTTTGGTTCAATCACGTACGACACTTATCAATGCAGTAATACTTGCGCTTGGCTTGAGTTTAGGTATTGGGTTCTATCGTTTATTTAAGCGTCAAGCCGTTGCGTACGCATTTGGAGGCTTGGTGACGGTTTTAATTGCCTCTGCTTTTGCTTTGTTTGCGAACAATGCATCGAATTACTATCTACCAGGTATCTTAAGTACCACCTTTCTTTTTATCGTCATGCTTATCAGTGTTTTGATCGATAAGCCACTTGCGGCATTCGTGTCGCATTTGACACGAGGTTGGTCACTTGCTTGGTTTTGGCGAAAAGACATCAAACCCGCGTATCGTGAGGTGACTTGGTTTTGGGTAGCGATGTTTGGTTTGAGTGCTGGGGTTCAGTGGGTGTTCTATCTGGGTTCTGACTTGAATCAATTGGTTTGGGTCACATCTTTGTTTGGCTTGCCCTTTACCATATTTGTATTGATTGTGACCTATGTTTATGGACTGTGGCGCTTGAAGAAACTAGGGGGTCCAGGCATTGATGAGTTCAATCAAAATAAACAAGCGCCTTATAAAGGGCAGACAAGGGGTTTTTAACTTAATCGATCATGTCTACTCATATGAAGGTTATTAACTAAACATCTCACAGGTGTTTTTTTTGGTTTAGTTGAAGATTTGGGATATTTGTGTAATCTATTTGGATTATATGTAAACGATTACATTGATAAGATTTAAGAAGAATTAAGTCAAGGAGGAACATATGACGAAAAAATTCTTATATTTGCTCGCTGTTTCTTTTCTAGCACTGTCCCTTGTCGCGTGTAGCGCAAGTCCTGCAGTTGAAGAAGAGAAAAAAGATCTCAAACTTACGATTTATGCGGGATTGATGGAAGACCATGCTGTCTTGGCAGCACGTGAATTCGAAGCTGCAACAGGCGTCAAAACGGATGTGGTTCGCTTAAGTAGTGGTGAAGCATTGACACGTATAATTTAGATTCAATAAATCTAATGTTGGCAAGCGAAGACAACACCAGTGATCATCTTGGCTTATACAATGTACATCGAAGAATACAACTTGAGTATGGCGCAAATTACGGACTTAAGTTGACGAGTGGTTTGGGTAAAGGACTCGTTGTTGAGATTGCTTTACCTTACGTGAAAAGAGGTTGATTCAAATGTATCGAGTAATGATTGTGGGTGAAGCGCGAAATGGTAGCGAGGGTTTGGAAATGATCCGTTCATTAAACCCGGATTTGGTGATCACAGATATCAAGATGCCAGTTATGGATGGTTTGACAATGTTGAGTCAGTTCAAACAAGCTTCATTTGAAAGCATCATCATGACCAGTTTTGAAGAGTTTGATTATGCAAAGAAAGCCATTGAATTGAATGTGGCGAAATACATTACGAAACCCATTGATGAATAAGAGTTAAGAGCTGCGATTCAAGATATCATTCAAAAAATCAATCAGAAGAAACATTACCAAGCCTTAGAGTCCAATAAACAAATTTCGTTTATTCAGAATGTAAGCAATCAGAATATTCAGTTTGATAAGTATACAAAACAAATCATTGACTATATAGACGCGCATTATCAAAGTCGAATCAGCTTGGATGATATTGCGGCTGAGCTCAAGATCAGCGTTGGTTACGTCGCTAAAGTATTCAAAGAGAGTACAGGGTACTCAGTAAATGACTATCTTAATCGATATCGGATTACAAAATCGATTGAATTGTTGAAACTTGATCAATATCGTCTCTTTGAAATTGCAGAGTTGTGTGGATTTAGTGAGTATAAATATTTTCACCGCGTATTTAGACTTTATGTAAAAATGTCCCCAAAGGATTTCATATCCTCAAACTATTATCGCTAGCTTGTTTTCTTACTTTTCTCTGCTAGAATAAACAAAAAGGAGAGAAGTAATGCATATCCAATACACCTTAAAGATCGCAGGTTTGACACGTGTCTTACCCATCATTCGTTTGAATGAGAAATTATCCATTGCAAGCTTTGTCGTACTTGGCGATGCGGAGCTGATTCAAGCCGCCGCACCCTTGCTTGTGCCCAAATTACCAGGTGTAGATCTATTGGTTGGGGCTGAAGCAAAGGGCATTCCTTTACTGCATGAGATGTCTCGATTAATGGGTTTATCTCGCTATGTGGTTGTCCGTAAGAGCATCAAAGCCTACATGCAAGATGCAATGGTGGATGCGGTTCAATCCATCACGACGACATCTGAACAAATCATGGTTCTCGATCGTTTCGATGTGGATCGCATTAAAGGGAAACGCATCGCGATCATTGATGATGTGATCAGTACCGGTGCTTCGCTAGCGACCATGGAGCGCTTGGTTGAACAAGCAGGAGGGATTATGGTAGCACGAGCAGCCATTTTGGCTGAAGGGGATGCGGCATTACGAGAAGATATCATCTTCCTAGAGAAACTCCCAATCTTTGATTAATTATCATAACCCAATTGTGAAAAGCGTCTGAAAAGACGTTTTTAAGTATTGTAAATATATCCATAAAGTGTAATATTACACTAGATAGAGGTTGCTTATGACGCGCGAAAATTTTATAAAATTGATGGATACGCAGGTAAAACTGATTCGTAGCGAGTATGGCTTGACACAGGATAAAATGGCGATGCTCTTGGGCTTATCTAAGAAAACCTTGGTTGAAATCGAAAAGGAACGCAGCAGTTTAGGCTGGACAGGATCTGTCGCTTTAGCAAGTATTTTCTCGAACAGCTCAATCTTAATCAATGCTTTAGGTGGAAATGTGGAAGATATCATTGTCGCCATAGCCTTCAATGATATGGATGTCAAATATCCCAAGACATGGGGTGGTAAGCTTTGGTGGAAAACCATTCTTAAAAGAGAAGGATACATGATCCAACAAAACCTTGTATCCCAACATTATCGTTTATTGGATCCCTTATATCGTAGACACTATGCATCGTTTGATTTGGATGACATTAAAGCGCATCTAGGAGCGCTCCTTAAAAACGAAACGTTTGATGCAAAGGAGGCATCATCATGAAAAACACTAAGTGGCTAGGGACGATATTACCTGCGATTGTAATCATGGCAGGTGGCTTTATTTTATTCAATTTTGCGTTTATTGTCTTTGCACTGATTGTTAATCTAAGTATTTCATTGTTGGGTGCAGATATTCAATCAGCTCCTCCCATTTTATCAAGGGCACTTGGGTTTCTTGCATTGATTCTCATTACTTGGCTGGGCTTTAAAATCAAATTTAAGTCTGAAACAGTTAAACATACACTACGAGCCACATTGATCACAATGCCTTTGATGGCCGTATTGGTTGCGCTTGGGGTCATGCTTTACCAACAACCACAATGGATGATTCTGCTTGCAGGAGCCTTGGTTGTTGCGCCATCGCTTTACTATGTTTGGCGACTGAAGCTCCCTTGGATGTATCATTTCGCAATCCTATATGTGACGATACTGGCTCTGTACATCATGTTTAGCGGCATGGATATCTAAAGTAAGCTTTCAGAGGAAATGACGGATGAAAAAAATAGTTTATTGGACGCCTCGCGTCTTAGCAATTCTTTTTACCTTATTCATCATGATGTTTTCATTGGACGTGTTTGATGGGTCGAGTCCACTTGCGGATCAGTTGATTGGTTTCTTCATGCATAATCTACCAGTCTATGGCATCATTCTCGTCATTGTGTTTTCATGGAAGAAAGATATCATTGGAATGATTGGTTTTGCATTGATTGCGATTGGACTATTTATGATGGTCATGGGTTCAAATCAGCTGAGTGGTTCAGCAGTGAATCCTGCAGTATTCTTCATCAGTGGACCTGCTTTATTGATATCATTGCTGTATGGACTAAGTTGGATCTTGCATAAGAAACCTTGATATTTATTTTTAAATTATGAATCAAACAGTGATGATTGGGGTCGATTCTAAATGAATTGATTTACAATTATCACTTTGATACTTTACATACCTAGATGTTCGATGTACTATATACCTAGGAGAACTAGGTATGGATAAAAACTACATCGGTGTTGGTTCTAATTTGCTCATTCTGTCTTTAATCAGTCGTAAAGACATGTATGGTTATGAAATCATCAAGAATTTAGAATTGTTGTCAGAGAATGTGTTTCAGTTTAAAGAGGGTACTTTGTATCCGATTTTGCATCGCTTTGAGAATCTAGGCTATGTGAAGTCTTATTTCAAGACAGCTGAGAACAATAAAGAGCGTAAATATTATCAGATTACCAAAGTTGGATTAAAACAGCTTGAAGATGAGAAAGCACAATGGGAGATTTTTAAAGCTTCCGTACATCGTGTCTTGGACACGCATCATTATGAATTCGAATGAGTTTGATGATTATATCAAAAATGTACTAAATCAAATCGCGTTTGTTTTTGAGCATAAGAATATCAAGCGTGAATTGATGAGTCATCTCGCGGATTTGAAAGATGAATATGCTGAACAAGGACTTGAAAGTTCTGAGCTCACTCGACGTGTCATTGAAGACATGGGCGATCCTGTTGTTATTGGCAAGGAACTCAATCAAATTCATCATCCTATTATTGGATGGTTGTGGTGGATTTCTCGATTATTCGTCGTTGTCATACTTGTTTATAGCATTTTCTTTGTCGGATCGAAATTTATGACACATCTACGCTCAAAGCGTTTCGTAAGTGATCAGGCTTTCGATGTCCATCAATTTATGAGCGGTCTGGGTGATTCTGAAAGAATTGCCCAATTCAATCAAGATTTAGCTCTTAAGATCAATTTGAATGATGGTGAAGTGTTGATCGATCGTTTGATCCAGACACAAGATGGGACAATCATTCTACTTTATCAAGAAATGCATGCATTTGATCTATTTCATTTAAATGAACGGATATTTGACTTACGCCAGTATGGACAATTGCACATAGATAACGAAGTTTTTAATGCAAAGAATGATGGATTGCTTTCGTATGAACATTGGCATGTGCTAATTTACGAAAATGTACCACTTGAATTCAGTCAAATAGAATTGAAATACAAACAAGTATCTGAAACGTTTGAGAAAGCTTTGAGGTAAGACAATGCGTAAAAACAAGAAGTTGATTCTAAACATGATTTTGCTTGTTTTGTTACTTGTATTCTTAGCAGGCATCAACGGCATTCGCTTAAGTGCCAAGTCCGCAGCACTCAATGTAGGACGATCCCAGTATTTCAATCAAGCGGTCGCTAGCATTTTAGCATATGAAAAGGATTATGCCGTTGTGATGGTCAAGCAAAAAGAAGATGCATCTTGTTATGTTGTGAAAAAAGAAATGGGAGTACTGTGGAAGGCAAGTGGCTATGGTACCTATCCAACGAACATTGCTAAGACTGAAGATAAAGATAAGTTGAAACAAGAATGTTTATATTGGTTGTCATTTGCGGCAAATACAATCAGTTTTGATGTGTTGACACCGGTTCAATACATGCATGTATTTGATTTGAACATTAATGGTCGGATCTATCCGCTCTATGAAATTAAAGATAGAGCGATTGGTGAATATCATCTTATTCAAAATGACTTCTTCGCTCGTACGGATCCATTTAATGAATACTTCAAAAATGGAATAAATATCCTTTGGGCTTTGGATGCGAATGGTCAAACGAGCCTACGGCTTTTAGATCCACGTCAAGCGAATACAAGTGTTTATTTCGGTGAAGAAGGTTTCAATATTTACTTCACTTCGCAGGTCAATCCGAATCGTAATATGACGATTCAAGAAGTCTATTTGGAATCACAGTTTATCCTGAATGAATTCAAACAGATTGTCGAGACGTATGAAACAAGTGATGAATTTGATGTAATGGGGGTGAATTTATGGCAGCCGATCATCGAAGATATTATTGATAAGTATGACTTGATCCTTGAATTTGGCTCCATAATCGTTGAAACAATCCCATTGGTTAGTGATTCAAATATTCTTGTACCAAGGGATATTGAAGAATTTGCTAAACAAGAGGGTTGGGAACATATCAAGACTGAACTCTCGGTCGATGAACTTGCGAAGATGACAAAGAATGATATGTTCAAATTACTAAATATCCCCAATCGTAATGTGCTTATACAAGCTCAAGATGATCAGTATCTGAGATTTCTAAAATCAGATAAGTTGCCATTGATTTCTGAAAAAATCGATGAGACCTCAGTCTTTATCAGCTTTGATTTCAATGCAGAAAATGAATTAAAGAAGATTGTAGAAGGCCAAGATTATCAAAACCGCTTCACAGCCATCATTCTGAATGCATATATTGAGATTCAAAGTTATGAAGACATGTTGAGCTATCAAGAACGACTCAATGATGCGATTGCAGAGGAATTTGAACTTGATGCTTCAATCATTGATGTTGCCTTGGTATCTCAATTTCCATATCAATAGAAGACAGGCCTTTGAACCTGTCTTTTACTTTATTAGAATTGGATGCGCAATGGGCTTCATTTTCTCAAAGCTATGATGATGGGTGAAACCTAGTTTTAAGAGTTCTGCTTTTGCTTCATCAATGTATGCACCTAAGTGTTCTGCTTTATGCGTATCACTGCCGATGGTGATGATTTCACCACCCAGTTCGCGATAGAGTTTCAAGATTTCTCGTGATGGAGTCATATCTTTCAAGCCATAGCGATTGTAGGAGGTATTGACTTCAATGCCTTTACCATCTTTGATGATAATTTCCAGAATTTCACGAATCAGTTCTTTTACTTCCTCAAAAGGGTAAACGCCATGCTCATCATAGCGAACAATCAAGTCAAGATGACCTAATACACTATAGGCTTTATACTGTTTAACCACATCCAACAAAGCTTGATAGTAAGCTCGATTGTATTCAGCTTGTGTCCGACCTTTTTGAAATTCCTGTGTCCAGAACTCTTGATCACCGACTTGATGAATCGATAGGATGATGAAATCCAGTGGGTAGGTAGAAACAAGTTTATGAAAGGCATCCATTGTATGCAGTTGAACACCAAACTCTAAACCAGCTTTGATTTTGATTTGCTTCTTATAGTGGACTTGAAGTTTCTTTATCGTATCGAAATAACGTGGATAATCGACATTGGTGACGGCTTTTCCTTTATAAATGCGTGCATGGGGGGATCCAAATTCCTCTTTGACCCCATAATCCACATGATCGGTGAAGCATATTTCCTCAAGTCCCATTTGGATGGCGTCTTGAACCAAACTTTCTATTGGATATTCTGAATCATCGCTGAATTCAGTGTGAAGATGATAATCGCTGTACATGGTATCTCCTAAGGTGTTTATAGAATCATTATACGATATCGTTTCGGATACATCCAATCTAAGCAAGTCTGTGGTTGCGGCTAGGATAAGTCGATATAATAAAATCAGGAGTCTATATGTTAAAAAAAGGCTTAAAAATCGTACTATTCATCATCCTCTTCCTCTTGATTCTGCCGTACTTTATTCCACGTGATTTTGATTTAGCGATTCCTGAGAAACCTTATGCAAATTCAGTATTTTTTACGACGCAAGATGGGACACGTTTGCATGCTCAAATCTTTGAACCAGAGGGAACGATGCTTGGGAAGATCGTTATGATTCATGGCTTGGGTGCTTCCAGTTTCAGTTATCGAAACAATGCGCCTTACTTTGCGAAACAAGGTTACTTGGTCGTAGCAGTGGATCTACCTGCATTTGGCTACAGTTCGAAAGAATCGGGCATCGATCATTCACAAGTCAAACGAGCAGCATACATCTGGGAATGGGTGGATGAATTGGATGAGCTCTATGGAAATGAAGCTTGGCATCTTGTTGGACATTCCATGGGTGGCTCAACGGTTCTCGCCATGAGCAATCAAAAACCAGCTTCAGTTTTAAGCATGAATCTAATTGCAGGCGCTGTGACACAAGATACTTCAAGAAGTACGTGGTGGATGGACACACCACTGGGTGAATGGTTGAAAGTAGCTCTACGCTATTTGATCATTAACGAAGATCGTTTCAGCGCCATTTTAACGGGTGCATACAATCAAACACCATCGAGGGATGATGTATTGGGATATCTTCAACCTCTACAAACACAGGGGACGATTCAAGCTCTCCTTGAGTTTGTGAAGACATCGGACAATGTGACGATTGATGAACTTAAAGTAGACCTGCCGTTGCATCTTTTATGGGGTGAAGAGGATACTTGGGTCGGTGTTGAAAACATCGCACTGATTCAAGATGTGACACGTGTGGATGCGATTGTACGATTTGATGGGGCAGGGCATTGTGTTCATGAGACGGATCCCAGTTTTAATGATGAATTGTTGAAATTGCTTCAAAGTATCGAAAAGAAGAATTAGACTTTTCGTCTGCTTCTAAAATAGATTACAAGGCCAGCTATCAACATGAGTAGTTCCAGTGAAGTCGCCAGGATCGATCCGAGATTCAATTGGATTTGACTCATTGAGAAACCGATGCTCGGATACAAGCCTAAACCGATGTGTTGTGAAGAATTAACAAAGATGAGAAGATTGTCCCAGACGATAAAATCCAGAATCCAATGACTGAATACCAACAAGCCGATAATCAAGGCTTGTTTTATGTTGTGTTTGTAGAGATAAAAGATGAATCCACCAAGCATGGACCAGATGAGCGCCATCCCTAAACTGTGTGACCAAGGATTAAAGGCATAGGTCTCCATTTTAAGTGCAATGAAAACAAAGTAGAGAAGATCGATGGTATAAGCAGTAATTAAAAGGATGGGTAAAGGAATATCGTTAGCATATTTCTTAGTGGCGAAACCAAGTGCGAGGTGACCAGTAGGTGACATGACTTCTCCTTTGTAATTTAGTGAACTTTGTACATTGATGCAGACATAAAAGCTCACAAGGTAATTCTTTAGCTTAATGTTCAATAAAGCAAGAGGATTTCGCATAAATAAACGATTTATGTTGTACATATCGAATGATTAAGATGGACGCTTTAACGGACAGTCGCTTGATTTACACTCTGAAATCAGTTACGCTTTACAAGCAATCCGCATCAATTTAAAGAGGTCAAAATGGAAAAATTAATCGCACCGATCGCAAAGAGTTTGAATATTTCATATGCACAAGTCAAGAATACCTTGGACTTGTTGGCAGAAGGAAATACGATTCCTTTTATTGCGCGATATCGTAAAGAAGTGACGAAGGATTTGGATGAAGAACAGATTCGTTTCATTGATGAACATTATCAATATCAGAAGAATCTTGCTAAACGTAAAGAAGATGTCAAACGTTTAATCGAGACGCAAGGCAAACTAACCGAGGCTTTGATTGAACAAATCGAGGCCTGTGAAACCTTGGCTTTGGTCGAAGATATTTATCGTCCTTACCAGCAAAAACGCAAGACACGGGCAACCGATGCGATTGCGAAGGGTCTACAAGGCTTGGCGGATTGGATTTTAAGTCTGCCACGACATGGTTCGATTGAAGTGGAAGCTCAGAAGTATTTGAATGATCAAGTCACAAGTATTGAAGAAGCCATTCAAGGGGCAAAAGACATTATTGCAGAGAAGGTTAGTGATGATGCAAAGCTACGTAAACTCATTCGTGACATGATGGTGAGTGAAGCCAAAATTACGATTAAACTGAAGAAGAATGCGATGGATGAACAGAAGACCTATCGTGTTTACTATGATTACAATGAACGATGCTCAACATTGGCTCCACATCGTATCATGGCAATTAATCGTGGTGAGCGTGAGAAGATTTTGGATGTGTCCATGGACTACAATCGTGAGCGTTTTGCACGCTATCAATTTAATCAAATGACGCATCATCAGGAATGTTTCGTTAATCCTTTGATCGATGAAGCAATTCGCGATGGCTTGAAACGTTTGGTCTATCCATCCTTGGAACGTGAATTACGTGCCAGCTTGACGGATATGGCGCAGGAGAAATCCATTGATGTCTTTTCGGCGAATTTAGAGAGTTTATTACTTCAAGCACCGATGAAAGATGCGGTGATCTTAGGTTTGGATCCAGCATATCGGACAGGGTGTAAATTGGCGATCATCGATCAAACAGGAAAACTGCTTCATATCGATTTGATCTATCCTCATCCCCCTGTCAATAAAACAAAAGAGGCACGTGCTAAAACGATTGAACTCTTGAAGAAATATAAGGTGAACCTTATTGCCATTGGAAATGGGACAGCCAGTCGTGAATCAGAGATGTTCATCGCCGAAATATTAAAAACAGAAACCAATATCGATGCGCGTTATGCGATCGTTTCAGAAGCAGGGGCTTCAGTTTACAGTGCCGGCGATCTAGCACGTGAGGAATTCCCAGACTTACATGTGGAAGAACGCTCAGCTGTATCGATTGCACGTCGTTTGTTGGATCCACTTTCGGAACTGATCAAGATTGACCCTAAAGCAATTGGTGTTGGTCAATACCAACATGACTTGGCTCCTGCACGTCTTCAAGAACGATTGGATTTTGCGGTTGTTAAAACAGTGAATCGTATTGGGGCAGATGTGAATACAGCAAGTGAAGCCTTGCTTAAGCACATCGCAGGCTTGAATAAGAATGTTGCCAAGGCGTTAGTTGAATATCGCAATGAAAATGGTTTATTCAAAAGCCGTAAAGAATTGGCTAAAATCAAAGGTTTGGGGGCGAAAGCATACACACAAGCAGCAGGGTTCTTGCGGATCCCTAAAGCTGTCGATGAATTGGATGCGACAGCCATCCATCCTGAGAGCTATGCTTTGACGCGTTCGATCATGAAGGAACTTGGCATCAAATCGCTTCAAGATGAAAATAAACTTGCCTTAGTTGGGGCAGATGCTCAAATTTTGGCATCACGTTTGAACTCGGATGTGTATACCGTTCAAGACATCCTTAATGTATTAGCAAATCCTTTCCGTGATTATCGTGATCGTTTTGATGGGCCTTTATTGCATAAAGACATCGTCAAAATCGAAGATTTGAAATTAGGGATGCGCTTGGAGGGAACGGTCCGCAATGTAACGGATTTCGGTGCTTTTGTGGATATTGGTTTGAAGAATGATGGCTTGGTTCATATCTCGAAAATGAGCAAGGAGCGCATCAAATCACCCTATGAACGTGTTGCGGTTGGGGATATCGTAACGGTGAGTGTCATTGATATCGATCTAGAACGTAATAAAGTCGCTCTCAGCATGTTGGAATCGGTTTGATATCCATTTGAATTATCATTACAATAGAAGTAGTAAAGGAGCAAAGTATGCCACTACGAAAAGATTTTCTGTGGGGCGGAGCGACAGCTGCGAACCAAATTGAAGGTGCTTATTTAGAAGATGGAAAAGGATTATCCAATGTGGATGTGATTCCCTTTGGTAAACGTCGTTTTACCGTCATGTCTGGTCATGATGTTTCCTTGGTGCCAAATGATCCTGCGGGTTATCCAAGCCATGAAGCAATTGATTTCTATCATACGTATAAAGAAGATATCGCACTGATGGCGGAAATGGGTTTTAAAGCATTTCGGATGTCCATCGCTTGGTCACGTATTTATCCAACCGGTGAAGAAAGTGAGCCCAATGAAAAAGGTTTGGCCTTCTACGATGCGGTTTTTGATGAACTTTTAAAGTATGGAATCAAACCTTGTGTGACGATTGACCACTTTGATTGTCCATTGGCTTTGGTTGAAAAATATGGATCATGGCGCAGCCGAGAAATGATTGATCTCTATGTCAAATATGCGACGACTCTATTCAATCGTTTTAAAGAAAAAGTTCATATTTGGATGACGTTCAATGAGATCAATGTCTTGATGCATCTGCCTTTTATGGGAGCAGGTGTATCGTTCAAAGAAGGGGATAATGAATTGGAAGTGCAGTTCCAGGCGGCGCATCACATTTTGGTCGCTTCTGCTTTGGTCACCAAAGTTGCCCATGAAATCAATCCTAAGAATCAAATGGGATGCATGCTTGCGGCAGGCGTGACTTACCCTTATTCTTGTAACCCAGAAGATGCTTTAGAAGCGATGAAACGCGCACATGACAGCTATTTCTTTATCGATGTTCAAAGTCGTGGTGCTTATCCAAATTACATTGTCAAACAATGGGAACGGGATGGCATAAAGGTGAAAATGGAAGCAGGGGATGAAGCAATCCTAAAAGCGAATACGGTGGATTATGTATCGTTCAGTTACTATACCTCCCGAGTAGCACAAGCAGTTGAAGTTGAAAAGACATCTGCAAACATCTTTGGATCTGTTAAGAATCCATATTTGAAATCATCGGAATGGGGTTGGCAGATCGATCCGCTCGGTTTGCGCATTACCATGAATGAAATTTGGGATCGTTACCAAAAACCATTGTTTATCGTTGAAAATGGTTTGGGTGCGGTGGATACACCTGAAGCAGATGGTTCAATCAATGATGATTATCGAATTGATTACATGCGTGAACACATTCGTGAAATGGTCAATGCGGTGGAATTGGATGGGGTTGAACTCATGGGTTACACCATGTGGGGACCCATTGATTTGGTCAGTGCATCAACCGGTGAAATGAAGAAACGCTATGGGTTCATCTACGTAAATAAGGATGATCAAGGCAACGGTGATGCGTCTCGTAGTCGTAAGAAATCCTTCTATTGGTATAAACGTGTCATCGCTTCGAATGGCACTGAATTAGATTAAAGCCTTACACCATGCCTCGGCGTGGTGTTTTTATAGATCAGTTGTTTTGATGATATGATGAGGAGCAAGCATGACAAGAAACAAAAAACGCGGAAAGTTCCCATTTATGCCCATTGGCTTGGTACTTGGGGCAGCAATTGGTGCTGCAATTAATCGCTTAGCTTTTGGTGTTGCCATTGGTGTTATGATTGGTGCTTTTTTGGATATGATCGCATTCAAAAAATAGTCGAACAACCCTTTATTCCAATGCCCTATGAACTTCTATTAGAAAAATGGGGCCAAAAATGCTATAATAACGTTAGTTGAGGTGAAAAATGTATCAAGTGAACGATGTGGTGTGCTATCAAAATTATGGTCTTTGTCGCATTAAGGAAATCAAAAAGATAAGTGTGATGAACCAGAAACCACGTCCGTATTATCTGATGGAGAAAGTCTATGATCAATGCGATTCAACTTTGATCAAGATTCCTGTGGATACGGCTAATTTTATGCGTCCCGTTTTGACGCATGATGAAGCGATTGCTTTGATTAAACGTTTACCGGATGTGGAAATTGAATGGTATAAGGATGTGCGTGATCGTGAGCAATATTATAAGCAACAGATCGCGACATGGGATATCGATGAATGGGCAAAGGTCATTAAATCAATTTTTGAATTTAAACGTTTGAATTCAGCACAAGATAAGCCAAGACCGATACCTCAGTTGGAAATTAAGTATTTTGAAAAAGCAGAGAATCTTTTCAATCAAGAATTGGCCTATGCGTTGAATATTGAAATGAATCAAGTCAGTGATCATATCAATCACATCCTAGATCAATAAACAGAACCAAGTCATGAATTATCCCCTTTGTCAAGGACACGGATAAAAAAGTCTAATCTGGGTTAAATAAAATGAACCGTACATCTCTTTATGTTTGGTTCATTTTTTAATATCAGTACACTAAAAATATCCGTTAAGAATATATGTGATTTTGATTATAAATAGATTATTTCTGGAAGGTAAGGAATTGGGAGTAGGAGTGGAATCTGTTCATCTCGATCCAAGTAACGCTCGTATTCATGAGGTGTCAAACGATTGAGCCCCCATTGAGGTCGATCGTAATTATAGTAGGTGATATAGTCGATGATGGCTTCGACACACTCTGAATACGTCTTGATTAGCTTAAAATGGATTTCGTCCTTCATATGGCCAAAGAAGCTTTCTTGAGCCGAGTTATCGAGACAGTTCCCACGACGAGACATTGAACTTTCGATACCTAATTTCCCCAGGACGGTTCTAAAGGCATGACTGGTGTAGTGAGCGCCTTGATCTGAGTGAAGAATGACCTTCAGATTCAAATCACCCATTTGCGTCCCGATGAGTCCTTCAATTGTCTTTAACACAAAGGAGACATCTAAGGACTCCGAGGTCATATACGAAAGAATCTTATTTGTCGATGCATCTTTGATTACGGAAAGATAGGCACGTTTATTGATGCCATAGGTGATGTATGTGATGTCCGTCAGAAGAACCTTACGTGCGATCCCTTGCTTGAAGTTTCGATTGAGTTTATTCTCAGATACTTCATTCGTCGCCATCTCGCGCATCATCTGTCGATAAGGATTCGCCTTACGGATCGAGCAGATGAGCCCATTCTTCTTCATTAAACGACGTATTTTCTTGAGGTTCATACAAAGCTTATGGGTTCGCATAAGAACCATTTTGATTTGGCGAGCGCCCTTATCATAACCACGATACTTAAACGCCTCTTTGATGTATTCAAAGTCAACGAAGTCTTGAATCTCTTTCACTGATATCGTCTGGCTTCGCTTGAGATAGGCATAGTACCCTGATCGGGATACCTCAGCGACGTGACACATATACTGAATGTCGAGACGGCTGGGTTGTTTCAAGCTCATTTTATGGATGATTTTGTATTTGTCTTCAACTTTGATGCGGCATTCACCTGCCTTTCGAGGGCTCTCAATTTTTTTAAGAATTCATTTTCCTGTTCTAAGTATTCAACTTTATCTTTTAGATATTTAAGTTCTTCCTCAGGCGTTCGCGGTCGAGTTCGGGGTCGACCCTTGGAGTTCGTGGATCGCGTATCCCTAAATCCCGCTTCTCTCTTACTCATACTACGCCAACGCTTCAATGAACTATCGATGCGATTAAAACCTAAATCATTTAGGCTCAATCCCTCATTCTTAAATATCATTCTTGGACTCACGCCTGTTTCATACACTTTTACAGCGCGCTCTTTGAAATCGTCAGAATACGTTATCGACTTTTCACTAATATGGACAATACATGGATGATCTTTTAATCGGTTAATCTGTTCTTCAGTAAAATATCTTTTACCCATCAATATCACCTCTTTCCCTCATTATAGTAAAAAACCCTACAGAGCGTCACTTTTTAAGTGTGTCTACTCTATAGGGTACAGTTTATCAAACGATTTGGTTTTTTTGTAAGCTTATGCAAGCACTGTGCTAAAATTATAGATGAGGTATGAACGATGCTAAACATTGGAATCATTGGTTGTGGAAAGATCGCTCAACGATTTATGAAGGGCGCATTGGAATTAAGTAATGTGAGGGTTATTGCTTGTGCGGCACGTGAATTGGATCGCGCAGCGCAGTTTGCAGAAAAGTTTAATATTGAGAAAGCCTATGGATCTTATGAGGAGATGCTCGATCGGGATGATTTAGATGCCGTATACATCGCAACACCTCCGTTCATGCATGAAGGGCAAATTCGCTTATGTTTGAATCATGATAAGCATGTCATCTGTGAAAAACCTTTTGTGCAAGATGTGGAAACCGTGCATGCTTTGTTCAAGCTTGCGAAAGAAAAAGGCTTGATTTTGATGGAGGCCAACAAGACCATCTTCACGCCAACTTGGGAAGCGATTCGAAAGACGATTCAAGAAGGCGTGATTGGGGATGTGCGTTATTTGGAGGGTTCCTACACCTATCGTTTCCCAACAACAAACCATTGGGTCTTTGATCCAAAGCGAATGGGAGGGGGCATGATGGATGTGGGTGTCTATCCATTGACCGTTGCTTTATCCTTAGTGGGATTGAATGTTACAGAGATGAAAAAAATGGTGATGCTCAATGAACAAGGTTCTGATGATCTGACCCACATGTTGCTTCGTTTTAACAAGTGTGTCGTGGCGAGCGTCAAAGGTGGCATTGGTGTTGAAACGGATAATCACTTCACGATTTATGGTGACTTGGGTAAGATTCGTGTACCACGTTTTTCAAAAAATCCCTATTTCTTTCTGGAAGTTTATGGTCGCGAAGAAGAAACGATTAAGTTTGAGTTTACGAGTGAATTCAAGTTTGAAATCGAACACTTCGCTCAATGCATACAGGATGGTTTAACGGAGAGTCCATGGATGAGTGAAGCAATGAGCTCTAAGATCATTGAATTGATCACAACAGAGGCAATCGGATGAAACGTTTGACTGTAAAGCAAGAGGATCATTGGATTCTAAATGAGGGTGTTGAACTCAAAGATGCGATTGAGCTTCTAGCAAAATTTGAAGAATTTCATGCCAAGATGCTTGGGTCCCAGGGTGAGATTGTCGAAGAGCTGGCGAAATTACGCGCCGAAGGCAAAGAAAAAACCGTACAGTATCGTGAATTATTCACAAAGAAGCTATTAACAAATAATGTCTTGGCGTTTTTACGCTATCATGGAATCAAAGAAGATTAACAAGGAGGCTATATGATTTTACTGCATGTGTATTATGAATTGTTTGATGGCCAAAGAGATGCCTTCATGAATGTTTTGAATGAATATCAGATTCCACAGAAATCAAAAGCAGAAACGGGCAATCATGCGTATGACTACTATTTTCCAGTTGGTGAAGACAATAAACTCTTCTTACTGGAAAAGTGGGAGAGTGAAGAAGCCTTTGAAGCGCATAAGCAAAGCGAACATTTCTTGAAGCTGCAAGAAATCAAAAAAGACTATATCAAGTCCGCAAAATTAGACATTTTCCCAATAAAAAACGCTTAACAGCGTAAGGTGCAGCCCTTTAGAGTGTTGGGGTTAAAGGGCTGCATGTTAAATTGTGCAGTCCCTTTCCAAAAGGGGAGGCTATGTCGTTTCCAACATAACCCATCGGTTCAGTCTCTATGTAGAGAGTTGAACTCGGAACTGCTTCCATTATAAAACGAAATGAATTAAGATTCAAGTAAGCCCTTACATACGTTACTCCCAAGATGTATAATTGTAGTAGTGTTGGGGTTTTTTTGTGTAAAAACCTCGGAAAGGGGTAGTATGTTTAGAAGTAAAGTATTATCCATTTTGTTGGTGTTGATTTTGTTTGGATGTCAAGCTCAGGAAGTGGAAGAGCCGATTGTTCCTGAAGAACCGAAAGTATTACGGCTCACAACAACCACATCTGTCAACGATAGTGGTTTGATGGAGTATTTAAGGCCGTATTTGCTTGAGGAAGCCAATATTGAAATGGAAATCGTTTCGATGGGGTCCGGGGCTGCGATTGAAGCGGGGCAAAGAGGAGATGCGGATGTTTTATTAGTACACTCACCAGCGGCTGAGAAAACATTTGTGGAAGAAGGTTATGGTATTCAACGTTCAACGTTTATGTATAACTTCTTTGTGATCATTGGACCTGAATCGGATCCAGCGGGTGTCAAAAACTTAAGTGCGAAAGATGCGTTCATCAAGATTCGTGAAACGAAATCTAAGTTTGTGTCACGGGGTGATAATTCTGGTACGCATAGTAAAGAAAAAGCAATCTGGAAGTTGGCAGAATTGGATTATGACAGTTTGAGTACTGAGACAGATTTCTACATTTCAGCCGGAACAGGAATGGGCGCAACCTTGACGATGGCCAGTGAACAAGATGCCTATACCTTGACTGACTTGGCTACTTACTTATCGATGCAAGACCAGCTTTCATCAAAGGTTATTGTCAGTGCAAGTCCTGATTTAAGAAATGATTATTCTGTGATCGTGATCAATCCAGACAAAGTGACCAATGTGAATGCGGAAACCGCAAAAGCGTTTGAAGCGTGGATGTTAAGCGAGTCCACCTTGAAGTTGATCGCGGAATACGGTAAAGATACGTATGGTGAAGCGCTTTTCTTTACAGAATAAAAGTTCGTGATTTAATCTAAATACAAGCATGAGCTTGTATTTCAGACTGTAGACAAATACGGGGTTAAAAGTTTAATTGAAACTTTAACTCCG
>CAYRIW010000021.1:0-25667 GCA_964424595.1 uncultured Erysipelotrichaceae bacterium
ATGATCACGAAGGAACAAGCTGTTCTACAAGTCGATCCTAAACAATTGGATGCTTTATTACATCCTCAATTTGATGTGGCTGCATTGAAGGCTGCTCCAATTGTAGGACGTGCACTGCCTGCTTCGCCAGGTGCGGCAAGTGGTAAGGCTGTCTTTACGGCTGCGGCTGCGGTTGAATGGAAGAATCGTGGTGAAAAGGTCATCTTGGTTCGTTTAGAGACCTCTCCTGAAGATATTGAAGGGATGCATGTATCACAGGGCATCTTGACGGCTCGTGGCGGTATGACCTCCCATGCGGCTGTCGTTGCACGTGGCATGGGTACCTGTTGTGTATCGGGTTGTGGCGACATCAAATTCACATCTGAAAAATCCTTTACCTTAGGTGGTCGTACCTTCAATGAAGGGGATTACCTTTCCTTGGATGGCTCAACGGGTATCATCTACGGTGAAGCTATTAAGACGGTTCCTGCAAGCATTACCGGTGATTTTGAACAATTGATGAGCTGGGCAGATGAATTTAGAACACTAAAAGTTCGTGCCAATGCGGATACACCTAAGGATGCGAAACAAGCGATTGATTTCGGCGCTGAAGGTATTGGTTTGACACGTACTGAACATATGTTCTTTGAAGGTGAACGTATCAAAGCGATGCGTGAGATGATTGTGGCTCGCACTGAGGAACAACGTCGTGCGGCTTTGGCGAAATTATTGCCAATGCAACGTTCTGACTTTGAGGGCATCTATGAAGCAATGCAAGGCTTCCCTGTAACGATTCGTTATTTGGATCCACCTTTGCATGAATTCTTACCTACAGCTGAAGAAGACATCGTCAATTTAGCTGATGAGATGAAGATTGAAATTTCTGATTTACATCAAATCATCGCGAATCTACATGAATTCAACCCAATGATGGGACATCGTGGATGTCGTTTGGCTGTTTCTTATCCAGAAATCGCTGAAATGCAAACACAAGCGGTTATTGAAGCGGCAATCAACGTCAGCAAACGTCATCCGGAATGGAATTTGAAACCTGAAATCATGATTCCTTTGGTTGGTGAAATCAAGGAATTGAAGTATGTCAAAGACATCGTTGTGAAGACAGCGGATCGTTTGATTGCTGAAGCGGGTGTCAAACTTGAATACATGGTGGGTACAATGATTGAAATCCCACGTGCTGCTTTGTTGGCAGATGAAATTGCTACAGAAGCGGATTTCTTCTCCTTTGGTACAAATGATTTAACACAAATGACCTTTGGTTTCAGTCGTGATGATGCAGGTTCGTTCTTGGATGCTTACTACGGTAAGAAGATCTATGAACAAGACCCATTTGCACGTTTGGACCAACATGGTGTTGGTAAACTCGTTGAAATGGCTTCCAGGCTTGGTAAGCAAGCTCGTCCAGACATCAAATTAGGTGTTTGTGGTGAACATGGTGGTGATCCAAGTTCGATTGAATTCTTCCATCGTGCTGGTTTGAGTTATGTTTCTTGCTCACCATTCAGAGTGCCTATCGCTCGTTTGGCGGCTGCTCACGCTGCATTAAAGAATAAGTAAGCTTTAAACCCGGGTAACCGGGTTTTTTGATACAATGATTGAAAGAGGGAAATTTATGAACAACAAATACTTAGGCTGTTTATTGGGTGCAGCAATTGGGGATGCCATGGGTGCTGTCACCGAGATGCGGACACGCAAGCAGATCGAAGAAAAGTTTGGTTACGTACGTGATTTTTTGACGCCACCGGATGACACTTTTGCAAGAGGCTGTGTAGCGGGTACAGTAACAGATGATTTTAGTTTAGCGTTTACAAGCATTGAAACCATCTTGTCCACCTCAAAGATCGACGCAAAAACAGCTGAAATGGCATTGGTGCGTTGGGGTGATCCATCCAATTTCTACAGTCGTTTTGCAGGTCCTACAACGAAGATTGCGATTCGTAAACTCAATGGGGAGATCGTTCCTGATCCTCATGATTTTAAACTCTGCAACGACAACAGTAAAGCAAGCAATGGGGCTGCGATGAAGATGAGTCCTATTGCATTGTTTAGTCACGGTGATGTGGATAAAGCAATCCAAATTGCCTACACGATTTCAACCGTTTCACATCACAACAACATCTCCATTTCCGCTGCTTGTGCGATTGCGGCCGCAACCGCTAAGGCAATGCAAGCGGATGCGAACTTGACTTCCATCATCGACGCAGGGATCTACGGTGCGATTGAAGGGGAGCGTTTAGGCTCTGAAACGGGTGCGACTTTAGCAGGACCAAGTGTAAAACGTCGAATTGAATGGGCTGTTGATTTAGCTAAGCAAGATAAACCTCTCATTGAGATCATGGATGATATCAGTGACTTGATTGGGACGGGCTTAGCTGCAGCAGAAGCGGTACCTGCAGTTTTTGGCTTGATACAAGCATCCTTTGACCAGCCGATGGAAGCCATTATCGCAGCTGTAAACATCGGAAATGATACCGATACGATCGCAACCATGGTCGGAGGGGTCTTAGGCGCATATTATGGAAATGAAGCGTTTCCATCTGTGTATTTAGATCAGTTAAATCGTATCAATCGTTTTGATCTAGAAATCATGGCAAATGCAATCGAGGCTTTCCAATGAACAAGGCCATTGCGTTTTTAGGACGTAATTGCATCGATGAATACTATGAATTGAGTGATGTGCCTGTATTAGGAGAGAAAGCGCTTTGTCGTTTCATCGACCATAAAGTTGGGGGAATGATTGGCAATGCGGCAAGCATCTATGCAGCCTATGGGAATCAAGCTATTATGCTTGATTTCATGAATGAAAGTCCTGAGAATGATATTCTAATCAAAGATTTGGTAAACTATGGTGTCAATATCGATGGGATTGCTTTCAATGAGAGTTACCCTCCAAGCAAGTGTCTGATCATGTTGAAGGGTGGCGAACGCATCATTTATGTCTTGGATAATACACAATTTCGTTATCGCTTAAGCGACAAGCAAAAAGAGCTACTCTTTCAATCTGCTTATTTGTATACAAGCTTTGCGGATTTGTTACAAATCGAAGACTATCGTAGTTTAGTCCAAGACCTGGATGCTAAGGGGATTCAATTGGTCATGGATATTGAAAAGAATGCATTAGGGATGGATTGTGATGTCATGGAGGTCTTATCATTGGCCTCGATTCTTTTCATCAATGAACAAGCGGATGAAGTCTTATCAAAGCGTTTTGGATCAGATTATCGACAACGATTGAGTGACAATGAATGTCTGATTGTACTTACCAAAGCTGAGAAGGGAAGTGAAATCTACACAGCAGATGAAGATATTAAAGTGAATGCATATCCAGTTGAAGTCGTGGATACGACCGGTGCCGGAGATACATACAATGTATCCTTCCTTCATGCGTTTAATCGGGGTGAGACACTTGAAATGGCTGGACGCTTCGCAAGCATCGCGGCATCTTTAGGCATCAAGGAGCGTGGTGCAAGAAGTGTATGCAAACATGTTGCTGAAGTTGAACGCATCTTTCGCGAAAGTGCATTGCTTGCGAAATAGACATTGCTACACTATCATTTAAAAAGAGGATCAAACATGAAACTATATCTAGGAACGTATACAAAAAAGGCCAGTAAAGGCATCTATCAATTGGAATTGAATCAAGATCATTTAACGAATCTTGCATTATTACACGAAGTCGACAACCCAACGTACATTGATCTTGAAGGCAACACGCTTTTCAGTGTTGTTAAAGCGGGATCGCAAGGCGGCATCGCTTATTTCAAAGATGGTTTGCTTGTAAATCAAGTCGTCGAAGAAGGTGCTCCACCCTGTTATGTGAGCAGTCTCCCATCAAAAGGGTTGGTCTTCAGTGCGAATTATCACGGTGGTCGCGTCAATACGTATGCATTGAGTAATGGGGCTTTGGTGGATCACCAGAAACTAAGTTTTGGTGAAGGATCTAAAGCACATTACATTCAGTATAATGCAAACTTGGATCGCGTTCTCGTTTGTGATTTAGGCTTAGATCGCGTTTATGCGTTTAGAATCAATGAAGAAAACAAACTCGTTTTAAGTGCTACTTATCAAGCAGATGCTAAGACGGGACCACGACATTTGGTGGTTCATCCTGAAACAAAACTCGTCTATGTGTTTACAGAATTGAGCAGTGAGCTCCATGTCGTTGATTTCAGTAATGATGATGTAAAGCTGATTGAGAAGGTTTCTGCATTACCTGAAGGTGTCGACGCTCAAAAATGGGGTGCGGCAATTCGTTTGTCAAATGATGGAAGATTCCTTTATGTTTCCAATCGCGGACATGATTCGATTTCTGTATTCAAACTGGGAGAGACACTTGAATTGATTCAAAATGTTTCTACGGAAGGTGTTCAACCTCGTGACTTCAATTTAAGCCCATGTGGGAAGTATTGTGTCGTTGCGAATCATGATACAAATAATCTGACGTTATTTGCGATTGATCAATCAACGGGTTTATTGAGTTTGTTACAAAATAATTATGAAGCACCTGAAGCGGTTTGCGTCGTATTTGCATAAAAAAAATAGTGGTACATCCGTATCACTACTTTGTTTTTTAGAAGACTATTCTTCGATAGCTTCGAATGTCGATTTGTCTACGCCGCAAAGTGGGCAGTACCAATCATCAGGAATATCCTCAAATGCGGTTCCTGGTGGAATGCCACTGTCTGGATCACCGACAGCTGGATCGTAGATGTATTCGCAAGCTAAACATTGATAACGTTTCATTGTGTCCTATAATCCTTTCATTAAGAGAATTATAGCAAAAAAATGCAGTTGAAACACAAGAATTAGATTGAAATGTTATACTATTACCATGATTAAAACGACGAAGCGAAGAAATAAGTTTGGCTGGCTCATCCCAGTAACAATCATTACGATCAGTGTGATTGGTTTAAGTGTGGCAATCTATGCCTATTTTCAAAATCGTGAACCAGAACCCGTTATCGTGGAAGTTGAAGAGGAACCGATTGTTCTTTCGAAACTGGAGCGCTTGATTTTAGGTGCCCGTAAGGATGCATTGGCCATGCCGGCGTATGTGAATGCGTATTACGCAGGGGGGTATCCACCAGAAAATGAGGGGACCTGTACCGATTTGGTCTGGCGAGCTTTCATGGAAGCGGATATCGTCTTGAAGGACTTGGTTGATGAGGATATTAAAACAAATCGCGAACGCTACAAACACATTGCATATCGCGATCCGAATATTGATTTCAGACGGGTTCAGAATCTTGCGATCTTTTTTGAAAATAACGCTGAAATATTGACGACGGATGTGTATGATACTCAGGCTTGGCAAGCAGGGGACATCGTGGTATTTGGAAACTATGAGCACATCGGTATCGTTTCTGATATCCGCAATGCGAATGATATTCCGTATTTGATTCACAACAATGATCAGCCCATTCGAGAAGAGGATCGCTTGGAATATGGCTCCTATACCATGGGCATCAAAGCTCATTATCGTTATACATTAAATCCATAAATTAAAGCACACTTCATTTTGACAGTGCTTTTTTACTGTGGCATAATGGCTAAGAAATATGAGGTGCCTTATGCTCGATCGCGTCAACACAGAAGTATTGAAGTTTAAAAAGAGTGGTATTCGTAAATTTGCTGAAGCAGCATCCCAAATCCCAGGCGTCGTATCACTGACCATCGGTGAACCTGAATTCAATACATCCGATTTGATCAAAGATGCGGCAAAACAAGCACTCGATGAAAACCATACACACTATCCTTCTGGGCAAGGTCTTTTGAGTTTGCGTCAAGCTGTTGCGGCGTTTGAAAACAAACAATGCAATATGAACTATACGGCAGAAGAAGTCATTATCACCAATGGTTCGACCGAAGGTTTGGCGGCATGTTTCTTAGCACTTCTGAATGAAGGGGATGAAGTGATCATTCCTCAGCCGATGTATGTGACCTATCAACCCATGATCGAATACTGTAAAGCAAAACTCGTGCCTTTAGATATCAGCAATTCGGATTTTCAAATTGATGAAGTGGCTTTAAGAGCTTTGATTACAGAAAAGACCAAGTTGATGGTCATCACTTCACCGAATAATCCAACGGGTGTCGTACTAAATAAAAAGAGTTTGGATGTGATCAAAGCTGTTGCGCTTGAGCATCGTATCTTTGTCATCAGTGATGATGTCTATCATCAATTGGTGTATGCCGAACATTTTCATAAGTTGAGCGATGAAGTGGAGTTAAGACATTTGTTGATTGTTGCACAGAGCTTTTCAAAGCCCTATGCCATGACGGGATGGCGGATCGGCTATTTATTGGCGGATGCGCCAATCGCAGCTCACATCAATATGATTCACAGTTACTTGGTTACTGGAATTTCTACATTTACGCAAGTTGCGTCAATTGAAGCTTTGAATGAAGATACCAACCAAGTGCGTGAATTGTATCGCCAGCGTTTGATGCGTTCAATGCAGATCCTCGATGATTATAAGATTGATTATGTTAAACCAGAAGGGGCTTTTTACATCTTTATCAAAATTGGGGAGTTTGGTATGGATAGTGAGACTTTTTGCAATAAAGCATTGCATTCGTACAAAATTGCTTTGGTTCCTGGCATTTATTTCAATACTTCAAAAGATGAGTACATTCGTATTTCTTATGCGGTTAAAGAGAACGATCTATATGAAGGTCTACGCCGTCTAGGTGTCATGGTGAAAGAATTACGTGATGAAAAGAATCGTTAAGTCACTCGGCTTGGTTTTATTAATCCATGTCTTGGCGATCTATCTGAGTTATCTAATTTTCACCTTGCTTAATCTTGATTATTATTTCTTATTCAATCAAGACTTGGTTTTGGCATTCAGTATCCATGCCATAAGCATTGGTTTTCTCTATGCATTGATACGATGGTTCTTGGGAAAGTGGTATAAAGACGCGAATCTTTATCCATATCAAAGCCGTTTCTTATTGGCTTACTTGTTTATTCCATATGCGATTGTGTTTGTGGCTGAGAATCAAGGTTTATCCTATTGGGAATATTTCTTCTGGTTTGATTATCCGCTTGGTGTCTTCTTTAAAACCGTAAATGCGCAGACTTTTAATTTTAATTTAAAATTGATGCTTATATTGGGGATGAGTTCACAAGCCTTATTTCTTGGTATGGCAGACGCATTCGATCATCTGATTAAACGAAATAAAAAGAAGTCACTTAAGACTTCTTTGACCAAATAGAATCGAACCAAGGCGAAACTGGTTAGCGCCATTTCGATACGCTATTTCATAATCATGACTCATTCCCATCGATAATGTCCTCAATTGAGGATATTTTTCGTTTAAATCAATAAAAATCTGATGTGCTAGTTTGAAAATTCTATCAATTTCATGGATGTCTTCTGTATTCGGTCCAATCACCATAAGTCCTTCACAACGGATGTATTTACATTGTTTCGTATGATCGATTAGTGCTTCAACTTGATCGACTGTTGCTCCAGCTTTAGTGATTTCATCTGTAAGTTTGACTTGAATCAGAATCGGCATTGCTTTACGAATTTTAGTGCATTCTTTTTCAATCACATCAATCAGTTCGATGGAATCAACCGCATCGATTGAGTCTGCATACCGTACACAGTCTTTAACTTTATTTCGCTGCAAGTGCCCAATGAAGTGCCAAGTGATGTCAGTTTTAAAAGGAGCTTTGTTTTTCAGTTCTTGGACTTTATTTTCACCAAAGTGTCGAAATCCTTGATCGTAGACGCGTTCGATTGCTTCCAGATCAAAAGTTTTACTAACAGCTACGATTTCATGGAGATTAGGATATTTATTACGGTATTCCTGATGGTTCATATTTACCTCGGGTTCATGTTAAACTAGGAATAGAGGACTACATAATGCAAAAATCATCCATCCATTCCGTTGTTTATCAAATCTGGCCACGATCATTCATGGATTCCAATGATGATGGCATCGGTGATATTAAGGGAATCTTAAGTCGTTTAGAACATGTTAAGCAACTTGGAGCGAATCAAATTTGGTTGAGTCCCGTGTATCAATCTCCAAATCACGATTATGGATACGATGTTCAAGATTATTATAGCATACAGCCTGAATTTGGGACGATGGCTGACATGGATGAGCTGATACGAGCGTGTCATGAACGCGGTATTGAATTGATCATGGATTTGGTTGCGAATCATACTTCGGATCAACATCCGTGGTTTCAAGCTGCCTTGAGTGATGTAAATTCTAAATATCGTGATTATTACTTTTTTAGAGAAGGTAAGCAAAACGAAGAACCGAATAATTGGATCAGTTTATTTGGTGGCAGTGCTTGGACAAAAGTAGCAGGCGAAGAGAATCGTTATTATTTGAGTTTGTTCACACCGAATCAATGTGATTTGAATTGGCGCAATCCGGAACTGCGTACTGAAATTCATAAAATCATGCGGTTTTGGTTGGATAAAGGGATCGATGGCTTCCGCATGGATGTCATCAATATGATCAGTAAGGTTCCTGATTTAGTCGACAAAAATCCACACAAAAAAGGATATCAGTTTGCTGATGATCTTATTATTTCGCGACCAGAGAGTTTTGAATATCTAATGGAGATATATGATAAGGTCATGTTTGATAAGAGAGGCTTGTTTATTGGTGAAGGTGTCTTGATCAATCCCATGAGTGCAAAGCGCTATAGCGGCAAAGACACCAAGATGTTGGATTTGATGTTTCATTTTGATACGGTATTGATTGGATGTGGACCTTTAGGAAAATATGATTTCAGAAAATTCTATCGCTGGACGATCAAGGAATTTAAGGCTATTTATTTCAAGTGGCAACTGGCTTCACTCAATGATGCTTTCTATTTAGGAAATTTTCTATCGAATCATGATAATGGAAGAGCGGTTTCGCGTTTTGGGGATGAGCAAAAATATCATCGAGAAAGTGCAAAGGCTCTGAATCTTCTTACTTTGATGAGTCGAGGAACACCTTTTATCTATCAAGGTGAAGAGATTGGAATGACAAATCTAAAACTTGAACAAGAGGATTGGCGTGATTTTGAAGCCATCAATGATTATGTCGTTTTGCAAGAAATGATGCATCTGCCTAAATTTTTTGCGAAAAAGATCGTTCAGAAGATGACACGTGATAATGCACGGACACCGATGCAGTGGACAGATGAAGTCTATGCTGGTTTTTCGAAGTCGAAACCATGGATCAAAGTGAATCCCAATAAGAATGACATCAACGTCTTAGATCAAGTAAGTGATGAGGATTCGATTCTTGCATTTACTAAACAAGCAATTGAGCTCTATAAATCAGATGAAACCTTCGCCTTTGGCGATGTTCGTCCATATTTGATTAAACATCCTGAACTACTCGCTTTTGAACGGGTTGGATTGCAACACTATCTCGTTTTAATCAATCTTTCGAAACATAACATTCATTTTCCAGTCGAGGAGAACATTCTTGATTGTGAATGTCTCATCAGTAATTATTCACGGACGTCTTTGATGACAAAGATGGTCTTCAGACCCTTTGAGGCACGTGTCTACCGAGTCAAATGAGTAGACTTTAAGACCAAATTCGAACACAATAAGAGAAAAGGAGATTCTATGTTACAAGTTAATGATTTAGCACCTGATTTCAGCTTAGTGAATCAAAAAGGTGAAACACGTCGTTTAAGTGATTATCGAGGACAATATGTCGTTCTTTATTTCTACCCAAAGGACAACACACCTGGCTGTACGACACAGGCTTGTACCTATCGTGATGCGATGCCTTTGTATGAGAAAAATAACATCAAGGTTTTTGGCATCAGTAAAGATGGCACAAAGAGTCATCAAAAATTTGAACAAGATTTTGAATTGAATTTTGATATCCTAAGCGATGAAGAGTTAGAAGTCATTACGGCTTATGATGTTTGGAAAGAGAAAAACATGTATGGTAAGCAGGTGTTTGGAGTTCAACGTTCCACCTTCGTCGTCGATCCTGAGGGCAAGATCGCACATGTCTTCATCAAAGTGGATCCAAAACTGGATTCAGAGCTTGTATTGAAAGCAATTTTAGGCTAATCCTTTGGGGTTAGCTTTTTATTCGCTCTTCTAATTCCGCCATTATTTTAGTATAATTCATTACTGAGGAATGGAGGATTTCCATGTTTTTAAAACGAATTGAAATACAGGGGTTTAAGTCCTTCGCAGATCGAGTCAATATCAGCTTTGACCATCCTGTAACGGGTGTCGTTGGACCAAATGGATGTGGTAAAAGCAATATCGTTGATGCGATTCGTTGGGTCTTAGGCGAACAATCCGTTAAGTCATTACGGGGATCCACCATGACGGATGTCATCTTCACAGGAAGTGAACATCGTCGTCAAGTCAATTTTGCGGAAGTGACATTGGTTTTTGATAATAGCGATCGTGCGTTCAATCTTGCTTTTGATGAAGTTGAGATCACACGCAGACTTCATCGCGAAAATGCTGAAGCTGAATATCTCATCAACAAGGTTCCGTGTCGTTTGCGGGATATCGCAAGTTTGACGATGGATAGTGGCATTGGACGTGATTCATTAAGTTTGATTTCACAAGGTACAATCACTAGTTTTTCAGAAGCGAAACCGATTGATCGAAGAGGGATCTTTGAAGAGGCGGCTGGTGTTGCGAAGTATCGTAAGCGTAAAGATGAAGCCATCAACAAATTGGTTAAAACAGAGACCAATCTTGAGCGCATCAATGATATTTACTTGGAACTTCAAAAACAAGTTTATCCATTGAAAAAAGCAGCTCAAAAAGCTGAAATATACAAAACGAAGAAAGAACGTCTGCAAAAAATAGAAATTGCAGTTTTAAGCGATCAAATCACATTCTTGACATCAGAGATTGCAAGTGCGCGTAATGAACTCAGTGAGCTTCAAGCGAAAGAGGCTTTGTTGGAAGCGTCGATCCAAGTTTCTGAAAACAACAACATGTTGGCTAAGGATGAAATCGCTCAGTTGGACCAACAGCTTCATCATCTCCAAGAAGCGTTGGTGCGTGTCGTCAATGAGATTCAAACATTAGAGACCCGTAAGATCGAAATCGATGAAAAACGTAAATATACCTTGGAAGTCGGCAATCAAGAAGAAAAAGCCATACAGATTCAAAGTTTGTTGGAAGAAGCACGTCGTGAATATGAAGACCGTGATCAACGTCTCAATCAATTGAATTTGGATGTTCAGACTTTAACGGGCAGAAGCATTGCGATCAATCGTCAATTGATTGATCAAAACACACGTGTAGAAGAAGCACAAAGTCGTTTGAATCGTGTCCAGAATCGTTTGGAAGTTGCGAAGAACTTGGAATCCCGTCCTTACATGAATCAATTGGGTGTACAGGCCATCATCAATGCTTCACAAAGTTTGGTGGGTGTCCATGGGGTTGTGTCGAAGCTATTGAAACCACAAGCGACGTATGAAGATGCGATTGGTGTCGCACTGGGTGGTGCATTATATCACATCGTTACGCAAGATGAAGCTGCAGCTCGTCAAGCCATCAACTTCTTAAAGAAAAACGAGTCTGGACGGGCGACCTTCTTACCCATGTCTGTTTTATTCACACGTCATTTGAATCGTGAACATGAAATCGTTTGTCAAAGCTCAAAGGGTTTCTTAGGAACCGCAGACTCATTTGTCGACTGTGATCGTAAGTTTGAACTCGTTAAGAGCTCATTGTTGGGCAATGTTTTGGTTTGTGATAATCTCGAAAATGGAAATCACTTAGCCAAGTTATTGAACTATCAATACAAGCTTGTGACTTTGGAAGGCGATGTCATCCATCGTGGGGGATCCATGACAGGGGGACGTCAGAAGGATGCGCATTCACCTTTATCCATTACCAAAGAAATCAATGAATTGAAAGTTGACATCGAACGTTATCAAAAAGAACTTCATTTAAGTCAGGATCAGTTATTTGATTTAAATAATCAGAAAGCTGAACTTGAGAATGATCTAATGGAAAAGCGCATTGCGGCGGCTCAACTGGAACCTGTTGTGGATTCAAAACGAGCTAAGTTTGAACGTTTAAAGGCCGATCTGGATCAATTGGTTCCCAATGGCAATGAACAAGGAATTCGCTTTGAAGAAGATTTGATCGATATGTTGAATAAGGCCTATTTCATGCGTGATGACGCGAATGGACAATTGAAAACCAAACGTGAACTTCGATTGAAATATGCTCAAGAGAGTGAGCGTCGCGATTTGCAAGTACGTCAACAACGCCGTGATCTCAGTGCGATTCAGATTTTGAAGCGTGATATTGAACTGCAAGTGACGCGTCAGGAAACCAACATTGAAAATCTCATGAATCGATTGAGTCAAGATTATCAAATGACTTATGAGTTCAGTTTGACTTTGCCAAAGCTTGAAGGCGTTGAAGATGCCCATGAAGAAGTCAATCGCTTGCGTAAAGACATTGAATCACTTGGCAACATCAATATGATGGCTCCACAAGAATATGAAACCATCAACACACGTTATGAAGAAATGAAGGCGCAGTATGATGAGATCTTAGAGAGCAAAGATAAGATTTTGGCATTGATTCAAGATTTGGATGTCATCATGGTCGATCAGTTCAAAGAAATGTTGGATAAGATCAATGCCGAACTCCCAGAAGTCATTCAGGCGATGTTTGGTGGGGGTAAAGCGTATCTGGCTTTGGAAGATCCCAATGATTACTTAAACTCTGGGATTGAAATTCATGTCCAACCACCTGGCAAATCCATTAAAAACATGCGTCTGTTCTCCGGTGGTGAGAAGAGTTTGATCGCCATTTCTGTGCTCTTTGCGATTCTAAAGGCGAGACATGTGCCACTCTGCGTGTTCGATGAAGTCGAAGCCGCACTCGATCAAGCCAATGTGGAGCGTTTCTCAAGTTATCTTAAGAAATTCTCACACAGCACACAGTTTATCGTTCTAACCCATCGGCCTGGAACCATGGCTCAATGTGATGTCTTATTTGGTGTTACAATGAACAATAGTGGTGTCTCGCAAATGCTCAAGGTTCGCTTGGCTGATGCGATGATGTTGGCAGAGGAGGTTGTTTCAGAATGAATATCTTTCAAAAAATAAAAGATCATTTCAGTCCTAAACAGGATGTCTATTTTGAAGGGTTTGAGAAAACAGATGAGCGTTTTGGACAAGGTTTGTTTAAACTGCTAAGAAAGAAAACGAATCTGGATGTGGATTTTTATCAGGATTTGAATCAAGTCCTGATCGAAAGCGATGTCGGGGTTGAGGCTTCAAAGCAGATTCTTAAGCGTTTGGAAAAAGATGTCAAACGTTTGAACATCAAGACAAGTTCAGAAGCCATCGAACAAATGGTTGAGATTCTATTAGACGTGTTGATCGAGTACCCTATCATTTTGGAAGATCGCTTGAACATCATCTTGATGGTGGGTGTGAATGGTAGTGGCAAGACGACAAGCAGTGCCAAACTCGCGGCTCTATATAAAGCACAAGGCAAAAAGGTTATGCTTGTGGCTGCGGATACTTTTCGGGCAGCGGCTGTCAAACAACTTCAAACATGGGCTGAGCGTATTGATGTGCCTTGTTTCACAGGGAAAGAAAACTCTGATCCTGCATCAGTCGTTGTGGATGCATGCAAGAATGCGATGCAAGAAAACTGTGATGTCTTGATCATCGATACCGCTGGGCGTCTTCAAACCAAAGTCAATTTGATGCAAGAATTGGAAAAAATCCATCGTGTCATCGAAAAAATCATTGGCTATCCAGCTCAACACAGTTTCTTAGTCTTGGATGCCAGTACGGGACAAAATGCACTCAGCCAAGCGGATGCATTCCTCGCAAGTTCTAAGATCAATGCGATCATCTGCACGAAGATGGATGGGACAGCTAAGGGTGGTGTGATCATTGCCTTGGCGATGAATCAGAAATTGCCTGTGGCATTTGTAGGCTTAGGTGAGAAGGTGGATGATCTCAGTGTGTTCGATAAGGAACTCTATCTATCCTCCATCACGCAAGGTTATCGTAATGACGAATAAGAATGAACGCTATAATAATCTTCTCGATTGGTATGAGAGCTTATTGACGGACAAGCAAAAAGAAATCGCCCACATGTATTTTCGTGAAGATTTCTCATTGTCTGAGATTGCGGAACACACGAAAAGCAGTCGCAGTGCTGTACACGACAGTGTTCAAAGAGTAGAATCATTATTAGAGAAATATGAAGACAATCTCCAGTGTTACCAACACTTTATCCTTCGTCAAACGATCTATCAAAAGCTCAATGCGCTTAAGATAGATGAAGTCGATAAACTGGTTGAGCGATTGAATGAGATTGAATAAGGAGCAAGAAAAACATGAATAAAATTTTGTCTGTAAATGCAGGAAGTTCATCATTGAAGTTTCAGTTGTTTGAGATGCCAAGTGAAGAAGTATTGACGAGTGGCATCGTTGAACGTATTGGTTTTAAAGATGGTATCTTTTCAATGAAAGTCAAAGGTGAGAAAATCACCAAGACACTTCCAATCATCGATCACAAGGTTGGGGTCGAATTGGTATTGGAAGCTTTGATCAGCCAAGGTGTCGTCGCCGATCTAGATGAAATCAAGGGTGTTGGTCATCGTGTCGTTCATGGTGGTGAGTTGTATGGAGCTTCTGTTGAAATCAATCACGCGGTCGAGACATCGGTCATCGAATTATCTGAATTGGCTCCGTTGCACAACCCAGCCAATATGGTTGGCTACAGAGCATTCAAGAAAGCTTTGCCAAAGGCACGACACGTTGCGGTTTTTGATACAGCTTTCCATCAATCCATGCCAGATGACATCTATCTTTATCCAATTCCTTACGAATACTATCAAGATTATAAGATTCGTCGTTATGGTTTCCATGGAACATCGCACTATTTCGTTTCAAATCGTGTTGCGGAATTGATGGGTAAGAAAGTTGAAGATGTGAACATCATCACTTGTCACTTAGGCAATGGGGCATCAATTGCGGCTGTTCAAGCGGGCAAATCTGTCAATACATCCATGGGGTTCACACCTTTGGCAGGGATCATGATGGGCACACGTTCTGGTGACATCGATCCTGCAATCATCACATTCTTGATGCGTAAGACACATAAAACAGCAGAAGAAGTCATTGATGTTTTGAACAAGAAATCGGGTATGTTGGGTGTCAGTGGACTCTCCAGTGATGCACGTGATATTGATACGGGTGTTAAAGAAGGCAATGAACGTGCTATTTTGACACGTAAGATCTATGCGAATCGTGTTGCTCAAACGATTGGTAGTTATTTCGTCCAATTAGGCAGAGTGGACGCGCTTGTTTTCACCGGTGGTTTAGGTGAAAATGATGTGGCGGCACGCGAAAGCATCATAAAGAACATTGAACAAGCGATGCAAATCGATTTTGATTACGAATTGAATAATACGATTCGTGGTAAAGAACTTTGCTTGAGCAAAGCAGATTCAAAAGTTCAAGTCTGGGTTGTTCCGACAAATGAAGAATTGGTGATTGCGCAAGATACCGTTCGTGTTTTAGGTTTATAAAATGAATGAGATCCTTGCGAAAATAGAAGCAGCTCCCATCATTTGTGTCTTTCGTCATCAAGCACCCGATCCAGATGCCTTAGGCAGTCAATGGGGTTTGGTGAATTGGCTCAAAGAGAACTATCCCAATAAAGAAGTCTATGCGATGGGATGGCACCGTGGTCAATCCGCAAACTTGTTTGGGACCTACGAGACGGTCAGTGATGATGTCGTTCGCAAGAGTTTAGCCATCATTTTGGATACGGCCAATGCGGCACGTATCGATGATGATCGGTATCAATTTGCATTGGATTCAATTAAGTTGGACCATCATCCTTTTACGGATGCCTATGCAATGTATGAATTTATTGATGATACGGCAGCGAGCACTTCGGAGCTCGTTTGTCGTTTGATCCAATTAAAGTCACGCGAGACGCTCAGCCAAACGACAGCACGCTATCTTTATATGGGCATCTTGACGGATACCTTACGCTTCTCAACGTCGAACACCAGTGCGAGTACTTTGCATTGCGCAGCTTTCTTAGTGAACAGTGATCTGAATCTCAGCCAAATCAATGATGATTTATTTGGTATGGAGCGAATTGAATTTAAACTATCGAACTACATTCGAACCCACGCTGTCATTGAAGAGAATGGCTTGGTTTACATCAAGTTAGATCGTCCAACATTGGAAAAACTACGCGTCACACCAGGTTTGGCGAAAGAACGTGTCAATGAGTTGGGCTTGGTTAGAAGTTTTGAAATATGGGCATTGCTTATTGAACATGAAGAGGATGGCTTGATCCGTTACAATGGAAGTCTTCGTTCAAGACGCTTAAGCGTCAATGATATCGCTCAGAAGTATAACGGTGGTGGACACCGCTTAGCGGCGGCTGTCAAACATTTGACGGATACCGAAGTTGATCTTTGTTTAGAGGATTGTCGTAAACGAATTCGAGGTGAAATCTGATGACATTCTATGGATTCAACATACCGAAGGCTAAGAAAGCATTGCCGAAATGGCAAGCGCTCATCCGAGCACTTCTTGTTTTGGCTGTCATTGCCGTTGGAATTGACTATGTGACTTTACCTGCCTACAACATCCATGATACGGCTTTTATCATGTTGGTGGTTTTCTACTTATTTATCTTTGGTATGGTGTATTTCGTCTTTTCCTATCAAATCGATTTTATTGTGAAACTGTGTATCGGTCTTGGTTTCGCTTTAATTGCTTTTACCCTATTGTTCTCGTTCTTGAGTAGTGAAATGTTGAATGCTGGGCGTTATCGTGATCAGATTCAAATCACATCAAGCAATGAGTTCAATGCACAATTTGATGCGATTGAATTGGAGAAGATTCCTTTGGTCGATCAAAATACCGCTCAACAACTTGGCGACAAGCAAATCGGACGTGTTCAAGGCTTGGGTTCTCAGTTCGATATCAATGATGAATATATTCTTATCAATCAAAAAGATAATGTTTATCGTGTTTCGCCTTTGGAATACCAGGATTCAATCAAATGGTTCCAGAACCGTGAAAAGGGCATTCCAGGCTATGTGCGCGTCAATGTGACAGATGCGAGCGATGTGAAGTTGATTGAATTAAATGAAGGCATCAAGTATGCGCCTTCTGCATTTCTAAGCGAGGATTTGATGCGTCATGTCCGCTTTAAATATCGTACGGAAATCTTTGATGCGACTTCATTTGAAATTGATGATGAAGGCAATCCTTTCTATGTCATTTCTGTCATTGAACCCGAAATTGGTTGGTTTGGTGGATGGGATACCAGCAGTGTCATCACGGTAGACGCAGTAAATGGCGACATGCAAAAGTATGCCATTGAAGAAATGCCTGCTTGGGTCGATCGTGCTCAATCGGCGCGAATCGCTTGGTATCAGATTGATAATTGGGGTTATTATGTCAATGGTTGGATCAATACCTTGTTTGGTCAAAAAGACATGATTCAAACAACAGATGGCTATAATTATGTGTCCATCGATGGGCAGACGCATATTTTCTCAGGCTTGACATCGGTTGGGGCAGATCGCTCCATCGTTGGCTTTGCATTGATTAATTTAAGAACGAAAGAAGCTTCCTATATTCAGATTGGTGGTGCGGATGAAACCTCTGCAATGAACTCTGCAACGGGTCAAGTTCAGCATTTGAATTATGAATCGACATTCCCAGTTTTACTCAATGTGGATGGTTTCCCAACTTATTTCATGGCTTTGAAAGATTATGAAGGCCTGGTTAAGCTTTATGCCATGGTCAGCGTTCAAGATTATGCGGTTGTTGGGGTCGGCGCAAGCGTTGAAGAAGCACGAGTGAACTATTTGAAGCAACTCAAAGATGGTGGACAGATTGTGGATCTTCCCATTGATCAATTCTGGATTGATGGAACTGTCTTAGACATCAAAGAAGTCGTCATTGATGGGACCAGTGTCTATTATTTGATGATTGAAGGCCAATCCGGGCTATTCATCGTGTCCAGTAAAACCAGTGTTGAGGCTTCACTTACAAAGGTGGGTGATGAGGTCTCGCTCACTTATCAAAGACAAAGCGATATGGTTTATGATGTCCAAGGCTTTGATAATTTGAATCTCGATTATTGAACAGCGCAAGCTGTTCTTTTTTTTGAGTGCTTTAAGGTATAATAGAGTCATGTTAAAAAGAAATAGTCAATTATGAGTACACATCTATCGGTGCGAAGCTGCTATTCACTTTTGAATGGAACGATGACCATTTCCAATTTAGTGCATCAAGCGAAAGTTTTGGGTTTTAGTGCGCTTGGTTTGAGTGATCTTCGTGTCATGCATGGGAGTTTGGAGTTTGTCCATTTGTGTCAAAAAGAGGGGATTCAAGCAATCATTGGGCTTGAATTCGATGTTTTGTTTGATACGAGAGCTTATTCTGTTTTATGCATTGCAAGAGACAATCCAGGTTACCAAGCCTTAATGGAAATTTCTTCTAAACTGAATTGTGATGGAAAATCAATCGATTTGGGTGTTTTGAGCACATATCAAGCATCACTTTTTGTGATTGTATATTCTGATCAAAGTGTGTTTGATCAAGCTTTTATCAACGATGATGAGACGTTGATTTTTAGTCGTATGCAAGCGTTTAAAGCGCTGATTCCCAATGTGATGTTAGGGATCAATCGTCAAGAAGAGACGTACTATCAAGTTCAAAATAAGCGTCTGAAAGAAATACTTAAACCTTTAGGTATCCAGTCGCTTGCGACACATCGCATCTTTTATGCGGAAGCAGACCATGATGAGCATCATCGTGTTTTAAAAGCAATTGGAACGCAGAAATTGTTATCGGATAAACAATTGGTTTTGGAGCGTTATCGTTATATGCTTTCAAAAGATGAGATGGCTCAGCTTTATGATGAAGAAGATTTAAAGATGACGGATTGGGTGGCTGCGCAATGCAAGGTTGAATGGAGTCAAGCTCAAACGCGCTTACCAAAGTTTGAGACACCCGATAAAAGCTTGAATTCAGCTCAGTATCTAACACAACTTTGCTTAGCTGGCTTAGAGAAGCGTTTTAGTAATACACCAATCGATGGCAGTTATCGGACACGCTTGAAATATGAACTTGATGTCATCGTTTCCATGCATTATGAAGATTATTTTTTAATTGTTTGGGACTTTATCCGTTTTGCGAAAACACAAGGTATCTATGTGGGACCTGGACGTGGTTCGGCGGCTGGATCTTTGGTTTCTTATTGTTTGGGCATCACCCATGTCGATCCAATTGAGCATGACTTGTTGTTTGAGCGTTTCTTGAATCCGGAACGCATCTCATTACCAGATATCGATACCGACTTTCCGGATAATCGTCGTGATGAAGTGATTCAATATGTCGTTCAGAAGTATGGTAAAGACCATGTGGCACATATCTCGACCTTTGGAACCTTGGCTGCTAAACAAGTTTTAAGGGATGTAGGTAGGGTCATGGAGATCTCGGTACGTGAACTCGATAGTTTGAGCAAAACCATACCACAAGCCCTTAAAATAACCTTGAGGCAAGCTTATGAGCAGAGTCCTCGTTTTAAACAGATGATTGCTTCGGATGAACGTTTTCAAAAGCTCTTTCGTATCGCAAGTGCTCTGGAAGGCTTACCTCGACACATCTCGACCCATGCGGCGGGTGTCGTCATGAGCAGTGTGCCTTTAGATCATGTGGTTCCTTTGATTCAAATCGAACAAGACATGTTGTCGACCCAGTTCACAATGGAACATCTTGAAGCGTTGGGCTTGATTAAAATGGATTTTTTAGGATTACGAAACCTAACGATCATCGATGAAATCGTGCAAGCCATCCAAAAACGTGAAAATATAGCATTCAATATCTTAAGAATTCCGTTGAATGATAAAAAGACCTTGAAATTGGTTCATGATGTGGATACCGTGGGTATCTTTCAATTGGAATCTGAAGGGATGAAGAATCTCTTGCGTCAAATGAAGACATCTCGCTTTGAGGATATTGTGGCGACAATCGCGTTGTTTAGACCAGGACCGATGGAGAACATACCAGAGTATATTCAAGCACGTCAGAATCCTGATAAAGTCATTTATCCCGTCGAAGCCATCAAACCCATTGTGGAGTCAACCTTTGGCATCATGATTTATCAGGAGCAAATCATGCAAGTCGCACAGCGCATGGCGGGCTTTAGTTTAGCGAAGGCAGATCTCTTACGTAAAGCAATGAGTAAGAAGAATGCGGGTGATTTGAGCAAACTCGAAGAAGCCTTTATTCGTGGTTGTGTTGCGAATGGGTTTACAGAAGAGATCGCACGCACGGTATACGCTTTGATCTTCAAGTTTGCGAACTATGGTTTCAATAAATCCCATAGTGTCGCCTATGCGATGATTTCGTATCAAATGGCGTATCTCAAAGCCAATTATCCTGATCTGTTCTTTGTGGCTCTTTTAAACAGTGTCATTGGGAGTGAAAGTAAAACGTATGAGTATCTACAAGAAGCGAAAGCACACAACGTCAAAGTGGCCAATCCTTCTGTCAATTACAGCATGGGGCATTATGTGTTGGAGAATGGTACGATTCGCTTTCCACTTTTGATTATAAAGGGCGTCGGGACAGCTTTGAATCAAGCGATTTTAACGGAACGTTCTAAGGGCATGTTCAATGACTTCTATGATTTTGTTGTTCGAATGAGTACGTATCGGATATCAAAAACAAATTTCGAAGCATTGATCGATGCAGGCGCACTGGATGATTTCAAGCTTACGCGCAATACCATGAAAGCTTCACTTCAAGATGCATTGGCATATGCGGATATGGTACGCATTGAACACAATCAACAGATTTCCATTGATACCAGTTTAGTTAAACCTTTGACTTTGGTTGTGGTAAAAGATGATCCTCTGGATAAAGCAGAGAATGAACGCTTGGTTTTGGGCTATTATTTAAGTGATCATCCCTTGACGCATTTGAAAGCAAGCTTAGGTTTGACACAAGCCATCATGCAATTGGGTATATCCAATCAGAATCAAACATTCATAGCGATGATCAAAAAAGTTAAAACACATCGAACAAAAAATGGGGCGATGATGGCATTCATTCAATTGATCGATGAGAGTGGCGAATTGGATGGTGTCTTGATGCCAAATATCTATCAAGGTTTGGAAGAGCAATTGAAGATCAATCGGATCGTGAAGGTCAGTGGCTTGATAGAAAAAGAAAAATCGTGTTTAATTAAGAAAATTGAAATCATTGAAAGATAGGAGTCAAACAATGGCAAAAATACTGATCGTAGATGATGAGGCGAAGATTAGAGAAGTCGTTAAAGAATATGCCATGTTGATTCATGGCTTTGAAGTGGAAGAAGCTGAAAATGGTTATGAGGCCATCACAAAAGTTGAACATACGAACTTTGATCTAATTGTATTAGACATCATGATGCCGGTCATGGATGGTTTTACGGCATGTCGCGAAATAAAGCGCATCAAGAATATTCCAGTGATCATGCTTTCGGCACGGGATGAAGAATATGACAAACTTCATGGTTTTGATCTTGGGGTGGATGATTATGTCGTCAAGCCATTTAGTCCAAAAGAATTGATGGCACGCATCAATGCGGTCATCAAGCGCAATCAAGAGAAAGAACACAATCGCTATGTGTTCGAAGGACTTGAAATCGATATAGATGCCCGTGATGTCTTTGTAAATAAAGAGAAAGTAACATTGACACCCAAAGAATTTGATTTATTGGTCTATATGATCAAAAACAAAAACATGGCGATCAATCGGGAAGTCTTATTGGAAAGGGTATGGAACTATTCCTACTTTGGAGATGATCGGACGGTGGATACACATATCAAGATGTTGCGTCATAATCTAAAGGAATATCGTAAATTTATTGTCACGGTTCGTGGAACGGGGTATAAATTTGAAGTTTGATTTGCATAACATACGCTTTCGAACATGGTTGTATTTTTTCACCTTGATGTTAGGTGTTTTAATCATGTTGTGGGTCATGCAGATCGTTTTTTTAAGTGCGTATTTTAAACAAATGAAAGTAACGCAAGTTGAAAGTGTTGCAGACAAGATTGAAGAATCAATTCTAAACAATCAATTCAATATGAGTGTTCAGGTCAGTGCTGTTCAAAACAATGTCTGTGGTTTGGTCTATAGTTCAAAGGGTCAATTGCTTTATCAAGTCGATGCTTTAGGTTTAGGTTGTGTCTTAAATTCAAATGCAATTGGTTTTTCTCAAAAGATTCAAAACTATACGCAAATGATCAATGAATCACCCCAAGGTGAGTTTGCTTTGACGGTCAATAATGCGGTCATTCAACAAGATATGATTGTGTACGGAAAGAAAGTATTATTGCCGTTCGGAAATTATTATATTTTCTTAAACTCGAGTTTGTTACCAATTGATTCTACGATTTCCATTCTTCAACAGCAATTTATTTATGTCACCATCATGGTGTTTATTCTGTTCAGTGTCGTTTCACTATACATATCCAGCAACATCACTAAGCCCATCATAAAAATGAAAAAAGAGGCACTTAAGCTTGCTCAAGGGAATTATGATGTGCAATTTGAAAAGACACAATTTACAGAATTCAGTGAGCTTGCGGATACATTGAACACAACATCGAGTGAATTGAAAAAGATGGATGATTTACGTAAAGATTTGATCGCGAATGTTTCGCATGATATCAAAACACCTTTAACGATGATCAAAGCGTATGCTGAGATGATTAAAGATATTTCTGGGGATAATAAGAAGAAACGTGAAGAACATTTGGATGTTATCTTGGATGAGGTCAATCACTTGGATCATTTGGTTCAAGATATGACTCAATTGTCGCAGATTCAATCCAGTGTTTTAACTTTGGATTTGAAGCAGTTCAATTGTGTTGATTTGGTTAATGAGTCTTTGCGACTGTTGGATGGCTTGATTAAATCCAATAAGATCAAAGTTGAATTATTCTCTCCACAAGAAGTCATCGTCATCGGGGATCCCTTGAAAATCAAACAAGTTGTCATCAACTTCATCAGCAATGCGATTAAATTTGTAGGTAAAGATAAGAAGCTCATTTTGCAGATCTTATGTGAACAAGACATGGTCAAGGTTGAAGTCATTGATCACGGCATTGGGATCAGTGAACAAGATCTACCATATATCTGGGATCGTTATTATAAGATTGACAAACATCATCATCGTAATGTGGCTGGAACAGGCTTAGGCTTGAGTATTGCAGCAGCTGTATTGAAAAGCCACGCTTATCCATTTGGCGCGACGAGTGTGCTTGATGAAGGCAGTGTTTTCTGGTTTAAGTTGCCTTATGCCAAGAAGCCTGAGCATGTTTTATGATGAGTACAGATTACATCAAGGGAACTTCCTTAAAACTGATTCAATCTGATCAGATTTATAAGATGACCTCCGATACCTATCATTTAGCGAACTTTATCAAAGTCCGAAAGCATGATCGAGTCTTGGAAGTCGGTTGTAATCATGGTGTCATCATCATGGTCGCAAGTCTAAAGACAGATCAAGAATGTTTGGGTATCGACATCAATCAGAATGCTTTGGAATTGGCAAAGCAGAATGTGTACGTGAATGAAATAATGAATGTACGGTTTGAATGCATGGATTTCAGACAGTTCAAACAGAATAATTTCGATTTGGTGGTTTGTAATCCACCATATTATAAACATCAAAACAAAGATGATGATCATGCAAAATTGGATGTATCATTAAGTCTTGAAGAGCTAGCTAAGCAAGCCTTTGCGGTTTTAAAGGACAAAGGACGATGTTCGATTATCCTGGCAGCTGAGCGTATGGGTGAAGCTATTCAGATCTTTGCGAATCAACGTTTCGCATTGAAGCGGATTCAAATGATTCATCATAGTTTGCATCATCCAGCCAGCAGCGTATGCATGGAATTCAATAAATTGGGGAGTGTTCATTGTAAGGTTGAAGCGCCTATTTTGAATGTAGAGGTTTGATATGAATGGAACACTTGTAAATGGGATTGCGATAATTGTCGGTTCTTTTATTGGAATCGTTTTAAAGAGCGGGTTCATCAAAGCGAAGAGTAAAGCGATCATGGGGGCTTTAGGTTTAAGTACGCTTATTATTGGTTTTCAAGCTGTCATTGATTATACAAATGTCTTGTTGCTCATCGTGGCACTTGCCTTAGGTGTCTTGATGGGTGAATTCTTGAAGCTTGATGATCACATCAATCATTTCGCCTATGCATTGGAGAAACGCTTTGCAAAGGGGAGTGACAGTACTTTTGCACAAGGCTTCGTAACAGCCAGCATTCTTTTTGGGGTAGGGGCAATGGCAATTGTGGGATCACTCGAAAGTGGTCTACGTCAAAATGAAACCATTCTATATACCAAGTCCTTGTTGGATTTTATCTCTTCCATCGTTTTTGCGTCAACCTATGGTTGGGGTGTGTTATTTTCAGCATTTGTCATTGTCATCTATCAAGGAACGATTACACTATTAAGCACGTTTGTTGCTCCGGTAATGACGGATATGATGATTACGGATATCAGTGCTGTGGGTTCTGCTTTGATTATTGCAATCGGTCTAAATATGCTTGAGATGACGAAGTTGAAATTAGCTAATTTTCTACCTGCTATCGTTGTTATGATTGTGCTCTCGTATGGCTTGTCTTTGATTTGACAAGACCTGTTTTTATGGTATACTAACTACGTTGTAATCTCTTTTATGGGATGCAACCGCACGTTAAGGTTTTTAAGCGCCAAAATTGGCCACCGTACACGGCGAGTCTCAAACACAGAAGGAGGTGCAAAAACATGTACGCAATTATTGAAACAGGTGGCAAACAACTAAAAGTAGAAGTAGGACAAAGTATCTACGTTGAAAAGTTGGAAGTTGAAGCTGGTGAAGTGGTTGTATTTGACAAAGTATTGGTTGTCAATGCAAAATCCACTAAAATCGGAACACCGTATGTTAAGGGTGCGACCGTTAGCGCAAAAGTAGAAAAACAAGGTAAGGAAAAGAAGATCGTTATCTATAAGTACAAACCTAAGAAGGGTTCTACTCATCGCAAACAAGGTCATCGTCAACCTTATACCAAACTTGTCATCGAAGCTATCGAAGCTTAATATGGTCCAAGTCGTGGTGGTAAGGGACATGGATTCGATCATGAGTATCAAGATCTCTGGACATGCGAATGCTGGTCCAAAAGGTTCGGATTTAGTTTGTGCCTCCATCAGCAGTATCGCAACCGGCGCATTGAATGCCTTGGATGCGGCTTATCCTGATGATGTCGCATTAAGTCTGAGTGAGATTCCAGATGCAGTGATTGAAATCAAAGTCTTAAAGAATCATCAAAATCTACAAGCGTTGCTTAGGATGCTTTACATCCAAATTCAAACGCTCGCAGAAAATCAATCAAAATACATAACAATTAAGGAGGTGTAGCTATGAAGTTTACCTTGAATATCCAATTATTCGCTTCTAAAAAAGGTGTTGGTTCATCACGCAATGGTCGTGACAGTCACTCGAAGCGTTTAGGTGCAAAAAAATCAGATGGTCAATTTGCTACAGCGGGCTCAATTTTGTATCGTCAACGTGGAACGAAAATCCACCCAGGTACAAATGTTGGACGTGGCAGTGATGATACGTTGTTTACGAAAG
>CAYRIW010000022.1:0-15123 GCA_964424595.1 uncultured Erysipelotrichaceae bacterium
TATCGACTGCAGCTTGGACAAAGCCTGCAAATAATGGATGCGCACGATTTGGACGGGATTTAAATTCCGGATGGAATTGACATCCCACGAACCAAGGATGATCCTTCAACTCAGTGATTTCAACCAAATAATCATCGGGCGATAACCCACTGAAGATCGCCCCATGTTCTTCCATGGTTTGACGATACTTATTATTGACTTCATAACGATGACGATGACGCTCCAAAACAGAATCTGCCTTATAAACCTCTTTGGTTTTTGTCCCATCCATCAACTTGCATGGCCAGTTCCCTAAACGTAAGGTTCCACCCATATTCACGACACCACTTTGATCGGGCATCAAGTGAATGACTGGATGTTTGGTTGTTTCTTCCCACTCTACAGAGTTTGCGCCATCCAAACCACAGACATTACGCGCGAACTCAATGACCGCAATCTGCATGCCTAAGCAAATACCGAAGTATGGAATCTTATTTTCACGTGCATATTTCGCAGCCATGATCTTACCTTCAATCCCACGGCCTCCAAAACCACCCGGAACCAAGATACCATCAACTTCACCCAACTCTTCCAATAGATTCTCTTCACAGAGATATTCAGAGTTGACCCAACGGATATCGATATCACTGTTCGCCGCATAGCCTGCATGTTTCAAGGATTCACTAACGGATAGATACGCATCATGGAGTTGTACATACTTACCCACGATCGCAATCTTCACACGGTGTTGTAGGTTGTTGGCACGATTGATCATTGCTTGCCACTCTGTCATATCCGCGACAGGGGCTTGAATGTTTAATTTATGCAAGACATAGTCATCTAAACCTTGTTTCTGAAAACTCAAAGGAATTTCATAGATGTTGCTGACGTTCACGGACTCAATGATGGCATTCTCACGCACATCACAAAACATTGATATCTTCTTACGGATATCCGCTGAGATCCGCTCATCACAACGTGTGACGATGATGTTCGGTTTGATCCCTAAAGACATCAATTCCTTATAACTGTGTTGTGTTGGTTTGGTCTTTAGTTCACCACTTCCTGGAACACGCGGCACTAAAACCGTATGGATAAAGACAACCCCATCCCGATCATGTTCCGAGTGCACTTGACGTGCGGCTTCTAAGAAGGGTAAGGATTCGATATCCCCAACCGTACCCCCAATTTCGGTAATAACTACGTCTGCTTTGGATTCATCACCCGCCGCATAGATTTTCGCTTTGATTTCATCCGTGATATGCGGAATGACCTGAACCGTCGCACCGAGATAATCCCCACGACGCTCTTTTGTTAATACACTCATATAGAGACGACCTGAAGTAATATTTGCCGTCTGTGTCAATTCTTCATCGATGAAACGTTCATAGTGACCTAAGTCCAAATCCGTTTCAGCCCCATCTTTTGTTACGAAAACCTCACCATGTTGATAAGGAGACATCGTACCTGGGTCAACGTTGATATACGGGTCAAATTTCTGTAAGAAGACCTTTAAACCTCGATTTTTTAGTAAACGACCTAATGAAGTTGCCACAATGCCCTTGCCAATGCCACTGACGACCCCTCCGGTCACAAAGATATATTTAGCCACGTTTTCATCTCCTTCCGTTAAAAAAATAAAAATGTCTCCAATTTTGTGGAGACATCTGCCCTTTAATATTCTATCAAAGTGCCTTTATGAATTCAATGAAAATCTACTCTTCCTCTTCTTCTTGCGTCTTGACATCTTCATCTTCCGCATTCAGATAGTCATCGATCTCATCATCACTCACATATTCATCTTCAACTAGGATTGAGCTTGTGTCCACATGCGTTTCATTGTAAGTCCGACGTGAACGTAGATCCCACATGTTGTCCGCCAATGGCGCAAAGCGCACATCCAACATCATTGCAGAATAAAACTGAGCAATTTTGTTTTCAGCTTGGGTTTGATTAAACCCTAATGACGTAACCACTTGGTTCCATAAATCCAAGAAAGCCATTTCATTCTTTTGTAAACTCAGCGTTTCATACGCCACATCCAACATCGATCGACTCGTCATAAGTCCTCCCCTACATTTTTTCTAAAGCACTGACCCCGATTAACGTCAACGCATTGCGCAGAGTGATTTGAACCGCTTTGACCAAAGCCAAACGCTGTGCTCGTAAATCACCTTCCGCATGTAATACTGTACATTCGTTATAGAAAGAATGGAAACTTGCCGCGAGCTTATGAATATACAAACAAACGATGTGAGGCTGGCGTATCTTGGCCGCATCTTGAATCATTTGTGGGTAATCCGCTAACTGCTTCAACAAATCCATTTCTTTGTCATGAACCAACAAATCATATGATGAACATGCGCTCACTTCTGCTTGACGCAAGATTGAACACATCCTTGCATGCGCATATTGAGCATAATATACAGGATTATCATTGCTTTGTGAAGTAGCCATATCCAAATCCAAGTCCATATGGGTATCCCCAGCCTTGGAAACGAAGTAATAACGAACGGCATCCACACCCGCTTCATCAATCAAATCCTTCAGTGCGACCGCTTTACCGGTACGCTTACTCATCTTGAATTCAACCCCATCTTTGATCATTCGCGCCATTTGTATGATATCGACATTCAAATCTTCTCGCTCATAACCTAAGCTCATGAATGCTGCTTGGAGACGAGGGATATAACCATGGTGATCTGCTCCCAACAAGTTGATGAGTTTATCAAAGCCACGTTCTTTCTTATTCAAGTGATATGCGATATCAGGAAGAATGTAGGTATACGAACCATCGGACTTGATCAGAACACGATCCTTATCATCCCCATAATCTGTTGTGCGCAACCAGAGCGCACCTTCTGATTCAAAGGTATGTCCATTCTTGATCAAAGTATCGAGGGTCTTTTGAACCAAACCACGATCGTATAAGGACTGTTCACTGGTCCATACATCGAATTCCACTCTAAACAACTTCAAGTCATCGCGTAGTTTATCCGTTTCTTTTTCCAAACCATATTTCCTGAAAATAGGTAATGTTTCTTCTAAAGGTAAATCTTTATATGCTTCTTGAACTTCTTGATACAAGTCATCCGCAATTTCTATGAGATCCTTACCATGGTAACCATCTTCAGGAACTGCAATATCAAGTCCACAGTGCTGTAAGTAGCGAGCCTGTAAGGATTTTGCCATGTTGTTGATCTGATTGCCCGCATCGTTCAAGTAGTACTCACGGGTCACATCATAGCCTGCAGCCTTCATGATCCGTGTCAAGGAATCACCGATGGCAGCGCCACGTGCATGACCCGGATGTAAATCACCCGTAGGATTCGCGGATACATATTCCACATTGATCTTGATGCCATTCTTTTCTGAACTTAAGCCATAGGCATCGTCTTGATCAAGGACACTTGAGATAACTTGCGTCAATAACTCCTTCTTCATAAAGAAATTGATGAAGCCAGCACCAGCAATCTCCATCTTCTCAATGGAGGAAACATCGACTTTATCCATGATCGACTGTGCAATCATGCGTGGATTACTACGAAGTTGTTTGGTGAGACGCATCGCCACATTGGTCGAATAATCCCCATGTTCCTTCAACTTCGGTACTTCAATCACCACATCTTCCAATGTCAGTTCGACATCAAAAGCAAGCTTCACAGCCTGGATAAGATTGGTTTTGAGTCCATGTTCGATTTGATTCATGCTTTGGCCTCCTGAATGCTTAATTCCAACTTCTGCTCAGTAATTAAATCATCGTTTGCGTACAAACGATAATGTACATAGATGAGATCGTTCTGGTGTAATATCTTCAAAGTCTTAACGGTACCGCTAAAACTCCCTTGTTCATCTTTGATTTCAAACTGACCTTCTTTACCCAAATAAAAACTAATCTTGGTCGTTCCATCATACTGACGTTTCAGGTGCAACTCATTCTCTAAAACAAGCAGCTCCACCTCAGTATTGTTATCTTCCTCGGTATAAGTGATACGCTTTGGATTCTCTGTGATCGTACCGAACATCGTTTGCGTATTTATTGCGTCATTATCTAAACAATCAATTAAATTAAGTTTTAGTTTTACGATTCTTTCAGACATCCATAACCGTCCTTACCTGAAAAGATTATATGGGAATAACAATCAATGTCAAGACATATAAAACAATTAGGCCCCGCATTATCAAAAACTTCACAAGAAGCAATTAAAAACCATGACGTGCATGGTTCTTAATCCTACTTAAAGATGAACGCCAATACCAAGAAGATACCCGCAAATACAAGCAAGAGCAATTTATACCCTTTCTTACCCAGCTTCTCGATGAAGAAGCGTGTCTTTGGATTCCCTTCATAGAAAATCGGCATCTCAACAAAGTAAGCCACAAGATAAATAACGGCAACAACAAAGAAGAAAATAGCCAACCAGTTCATACGATCCTCCTTTTAAAGTGCTTTCTTTTCAAAGACTTTATACAACACCGCAATTAGGACGATGTTATAGATAAAACCAATACCGAGATACACGAATGTGCTGAGATTCATCTCAACTAAACCCAAATCAATTGCGGGTTTCAAAAGTTCATATTGAACCGCCTTAGCACCCCAGAAGGCAGGTGCCAATGCGAACAACCATTCCTTCCAATCCAAGAAGAACAAAGCTCCGATTGGAAAGATCATCAAAAACCCTGAACCTTTCATCGCCATAAAGCCTTCAACCTTATTGCTTGCCAAAGCATTGACGATAAAAGCATGGATCGGAACCTGCATTGCCAGCAACAATGATATGATCACATACAACCAAAGATCAATCCCAAAACCTCCAACAATCCAATAGATTAGAAGATTGGAGAGGACACTCATGATATAGACAAAGATGATCTTAAACCAAACATAGATACGGATATCCAAAGGTGAGATACGAATGGATACAAAGACATGATCATCGCGATCATCTAATATCGAGAACCCAGACATCGATCCAAAGATGACACCTGAAACGATACTTAAAGCCACAATCATGATGCGAATGCCATTCTCATCAAAGGTATCATTCTCAAAAAGATACTTTCCCAAGAAACCAACCATCAACGGGTAGGCTAAGAGCATGGCCGTCATCCGGTCCCGAAGCAGATTCTTAAACTCAAACTTGATCAAACGTGCAAACATGTCACACCCCCAAGTCCTTCGTCGCATATTCTTTGAAATAAGGTAAGACCCCATAACGAAGCATCAATAAACTAAGCAAAACAATATAAACCGCATCTTTGAGATATTGAACAATGTCCACAGAATCGAAGAAAGAGGCATTCAACAAGCGTAAGGTCACTTCGGTTGGTGACCAATAGATGTACTCTAAAATTGATTCAGGGAGTAAACCCAAGAGAACACCAATGCTTGGAAGTACCAAGACGATCATCAAGACCATATAGTTTAAAAGTAATGCCGTAAAGTCCTTAGAGACATAACTCAACAAGATGCCTATAAACACATAGAAACTTGTGACCAGAATAATCCCCAGAAACAACCATTGGAAATTAAAGAGATAGTCCTTCAAGAAATACATCGAAGCTCCAATGATCACAAAGATGATCGCAATATTAAGGATATTAACCAGAATCTTACTAACAATGTATTCAAATTCAGTCATCGGTGATATCATCATCGAACTGATGGTATGTTCCTTTTTTTCATAGAACATCTCTGCCCCCACCAACAAGGACGTCATTGTGGAGGTTTCCATTAAGAAGACAAAGGGTAGAAAGGTCTTGAATTCATCCAGTTCAAGGAAATAACCCATCACAACCCATACCAAAGCCACCACTAGAGATGCGGTAAAGAGATTGTATTTCGTGAGACGTGTGAATTCACCGGATACCAAATGCTTAATCTTCGCCATGTAACTTCACTCCCGTCACTTGGATAAAGATTTCTTCCAATGTCGTTTCACCACTGTGAATCGTTTCTATTTCCTTTGTACGCATCAATTCCGCAAAAGCGTCTGTTTTAATTTCATCCATCGAAAATTGTTTGACTTGTGTCTGATTGTCTACTTTATATTCAACCGTTACTGTACGTTGACCATACTTGATCTTAAGATTACGTGGACTATCGATTTCTTCAATCTTGCCATCTGTGATAAAGGCAACACGATCACACAACTCATCCACATCACTCATGATATGAGAAGTTAAGAATACCGTTCCACCGTTATGCGCAAACTCACGAATCATGTCTTTGACGATACGTGCATTCTTTGGATCCAAACCATTGGTGGGTTCATCTAAGAAAAGCATTTTTGGTTTGTTTAACAAAGCTCGTACAAGATTCAAACGAATCTTCATCCCCTTTGAATACTCCCCAACTAATTTGTTTCGATCTTCCCATAAACCAACACGTTCCATCAAAGGTTGGATGTCCGCGTGATTCTTATATAGTTTCTGGAAGAAATCCAAGTTCTCCATTGCCGTCAACTTCGAGAATGAAATCGGCATCTCAAAACATACCCCAATATCTTCATAAAAAGCATCATTGAATGAATGGAGGTCTTTTCCATCAAAGTGGATCTCACCTTTATCATAGGCTAAGAGCTTGACCAACAACTTTTGTGTGGTTGTCTTCCCCGCACCACTGGGTCCTAAGAAACCAAAGATTTCTCCTTGTTTGATTTCAAAATCAATGCCTTTGATCGTATCCTCTGCGTTCTTAGGATATTTGAACACCAAGTCTTTTACTGTAAACATACGCGCTCCTTAACGAACCATCGTTCCCTTTTGTATTAAATCCAATACTGCTTCTGAAGCTTCTATCATTTTGTCATAATCCTTATTCACAAAATGTTCCATTAATAGTTTCTGATTGATCCCAATCAACACATCACTGAGCAACTGTGGATTCACATCCGAGCGAATGATGCCGTTGGCTTGGTCCTTACGAATCAAGCTCAAGAAATATTCCATCATTCCAGGATTCTGTTTGATCAACTTCTGAATGAAGCTGCTCTTATCCAATTCCATCAACACACCGATCTTGTAATAGCGTGGTTGTGCCTCCATCCATATCTTCACTTGCCGCAACATATTCAAGTAAGCTTCAAAGACATTACTAGCTTCAGCTTGTACCACGTCTTTAAAGATGCGGTATTTCTCCTCAGCGATGATGCCCAGCATCTCTAGATAACAGTCTTCTTTATCTTCAAAATACTGATAGAAGCTCCCTCGTGAGATCTCCGCTCGTTTGATGATGCGGTTGATGGACGCATCACTGAAGGTATAGCTACTGAATTCTTCCATACATGCGTCGATTAAACGCTCTTGTTTATCTTTTTCTAGATTATAGTAAGTTGGTTTCGCCATTATGACACCCCTGTCATATTCAATGTAATCCTCTTTTTAATAGAACGCAAGAAAAAATCTGTCATTTCGACAGATTCATGAATGTTTCTATTTCTTCAACGGTTTTTAAGATTGAACTGGATATATTCTCACAGCCTGTTTCCGTAACCAAGACATCATCTTCAATCCGAATCCCAATGCCTTCGTGTTCTAGGTAGAGACCCGGTTCAACCGTAATCACCATGCCCGGTTCTAAAACAGCACCCTCAAACATCCCAACATCATGCGTGTCCAAGCCCAAGGAATGGCTGACACTATGATAATAAACCTCATCCACATTTTCGGCTGCTTTAATCATATTTGCCTGAACACAGCGTTCTTTGTATACATTGCGAACGATTTCATTCAATTGAATCAAGGTGACACCTGGTTTGATGGCTTTGATGACTTCATTTTGCGCTTCTAGTACAATTTCATACGCTTCTCTTTGACGAACCGAGAACTTACCATTCACAGGGAAGGTACGTGAGATGTCTCCACAATAATGTTTGAATGCCGCGCCGCAGTCCAGAAGCAACAAGTCACCATCTTTCATCTCTTTGTGATTGGATACATAATGCAAGACGGTCGCATCTTTACCACTGGCCGCAATCGTATCAAAGGACACATCACAGTGCTTTAAATTAAGTTCGTACTTGAAATCCGCAACCGCTTGGTACTCAAAGCGACCGGGTTGAAGCTTAGAAACCAAGGCTTCAATGCCCAAACGTGTCACATCAATGGCTTCTTTGATCAATTCAACTTCAGCGTCCGACTTGATCGTTCGCATCTTGTTTAATTTTTGATTGATGTTGAGGATGTGTAGACCTGGATACAAGCGTTGAATGCGATGCACGAAATGCTCAGCCTCACTGTTACGATGGGTCAATTGATCGCGTTCACTATCGATATATAAGGTTTGAATATCATTGCGTGATAAAGTCCGCGCAAAGAAGGATTCGAACTGAGATAAGGGTTGAATCATGAAGACGCCACTCTTATGAATGGCTTCATCTTTCGTCAATGATTTACCCACCCATTTCTCCAATACAGGATTATGGTCTTTGATAAAGAGGATCTCCTTATTACCCACCGCATTGCGCAATTGAACATAGATCAATCCATCCTCATCACATTGGGTCAAGTAATAGAAGTTACGATTCACGATAAAAGGATAGGTGCTATCCGCAGAGCGCTTAACCAAGTCCCCTGCAAATAAGACCGTGATACTCCCGCTCACATGTTCCTTAAAAGCCTCTTGTCTACGATTGATTACGATTTCACGTTTCATTTGTTCACTTCCTTTGGATAGAATAATTTCATTTCTGTCTTAGCTTGACCATACACTACCGCATTCACGATCGCAGAGACTTGCGAGAGCTCACGAATGGTTTTATCTGGCATCAAGATATAGATGAGATTGGTATCTTCATTATAAGGCGAATAAGGACGTTTCTCAGCCTTATCCATATATAGGTAATACGTTGGATCAAAGCCACGATCAATCAAACGTTGTTTCATCGCATCATAGTCATCCGATGCGCTAAAGTCCGCATAATCAAACAGCTTTCTTTCCAAGATTCGAACCGCTAAATCACTTAAAATCTTATCCGCATCCTCAGATGCACATTGAAAGCCATAGAAACAACTGCTTTCATCTAAACGATAATGTTCATTTATGGTGATTGCATGATTCGGCTTCAAGAATTGAAACATTGGATACGCTTTAAGATACTTTGGTTCCTGCACAATCAAATCACGCATACGATTGAAGAACGCATAGAGGATCGCTTCAATGCTTCGTGATGTGGGATGATAATAGACCTGCCAATACATGTGATAGCGAGCCATGATGTAGTCTTCAACTGAGTGCACACCACTCTCTTTAATGACCAAGCGATCATCCACAATCCGCAGCGTACGTAAGATTCTTTCCAAATCAAAGGTTCCATAACTCGTACCTGTGAAATACGCATCCCGCAAGAGATAATCCATCCGATCCGCATCCAATTGACTGCTAATCATACGGCTCATAACCTTATTAGGATGGCTGTGATTCAAGATGGAAACGATTTGTTCAGGAAGATCAGAAGAATATTTTGCAAGGATGCGATGAATATCCGAATCTCCTAAAATAATCATTGCGGTTAACTTTTCATGATTTGGTGTCAAAATGGATTCAAAGAAATGAGAAAATGGCCCATGACCCAAATCATGAAGCAAACCTGCACACATGATCTGTATCTTTTCCACTTCACTCAAGAATTCATCCAAACCCTTGACTTCATTCACCATCCGACGAATGATTTCATAGACCCCAAGGGAATGCGCAAAGCGACTGTGTTCGGCCGTATGATAGACTTGATAAGACGTTCCCATTTGATGGATACGACGTAAACGTTGAAATTCACGTGCATTGATCAAGTCCCAGATGATTTGGTAATCCACATGAATATACTCATGAATCGGATCCCGCATCACCTTTGTTTCATTACATCTTTGATTCATCTGTTTCCTCAACAAGCAAGCATACCGCCTGCGTCATCACACCTTCTTGGCGTCCAACAAAACCCAGTTTCTCTCCACGTGTCGCTTTGATGTTCAATTGATCCTCATTAATCTCTAATATGGGAAGTAAATTGGCTTTCATCATTGGAATATGCGGAGCCATCTTAGGCTTCTCAATTAGGATGATCGAATCGATATTGCCCACTCGATACCCTTTAATACGCATCAAGCTCACCACATGCCTTAATAAATCTAAAGAATTCGCCCCTTTGAATTGAGGATCGGTATCCGGGAAATGTTTGCCCAAATCCCCTAAAGCCAAAGCACCTAAAATGGCTTCCGCAATCGCATGGACCAGGGCATCCGCATCGGAATGACCATCACAACCAAAAGGATGTTCGATGTGAACACCACCAAGAATCAATTCGCGTCCTTCTTTTAAGGGATGAATATCTGTAGATTGACCAATCCGTATCATATCTTTTATTATACATTGAAATGCGAAAGCATAGACAATGAAATCCGCCTTGATTATGATAAAGAAAAGGAGTCTCTATGCCTGAAATCAATGTCGCATTTGTCTGTGTCCACAACTCTTGCCGCTCACAGATCGCCGAAGCTTTAGCCAGAACCAATTATACGGATGTGTTCAACGCCTATTCTGCAGGTACGGAAACGAAAGATAAAATCAATCAAGATGCGGTTCGAATCATGAAAGAACGTTTTCTTATCGATATGGAGACATCACAACACTCCAAGCTGATCGATACACTCCCCAACATCGATATTCTCGTTACCATGGGGTGTAACGTGGAGTGCCCTTATCTTCCTTGTAAGCACCGTGAAGATTGGGGCTTGGATGACCCCAGTGGTCAGCCTGATGATGCTTTTCACCATACCATCGACCTCATTGAAACGAAATTAGAAGATCTCGCCCAAAGAATTCATAATGGATTAGGTCAATCGTAAGCACAGTAGTTCTTTTTTCATTATAATAAGGATATGCGCTGTACACTTTCCTATTTTGGTCCCGAAGTCACACAGAAGTATGTTTATGTCCTGGAGACATCTTCAAAACTAAACATTCAAGAAGCGTGGCAATTGGCCATTCACAATCAAGCACATTTACAGAACATCCTTACCCATCGGCTTATTCTTCTTAAGAATCATCGTTATGTCTCAGACCAAGCTTTGTGTGAAGACGGCGATGAAATCATTTTGATGGATGCGAAAATGGGTGGATAATTTAGAAAGTTAGGTTTCTATGGATTTTTCAACATTACTCTTTGCCTTTGGTTTAACCTTATTCGCAGGTTTGAGTACCGGTATCGGAAGTGCTCTTGCCTTTTTTACCAGCAAAACGAACACACGCTTCTTATCCGTAGCCCTCGGTTTTTCTGCCGGTGTCATGATTTACGTCTCTATGATCGAGATCTTTGCGAAAGCACGCATCGCTTTGGTCAATGAGCTGGGCTTGAAGCTTGGTTCGTGGGCAACCGTGGGTGGTTTCTTTTTAGGCATTGCGATTATCGCGATCATTGACCACTTCGTTCCTGAAGCCGATAACCCTCATGAAATCCATACCGTTGAAGAAATGGATGGTCAAAGTGAAGAACACAAAGCTAAGCTTATGCGCATGGGTGTCTTTACAGCCTTAGCCATTGCGATTCATAACTTCCCTGAAGGTTTAGCCACTTTCACCGCCGCCATCAGTGATCCAAAATTAGGGATTCCGATTGCGGTTGCGATCGCGATCCATAATATCCCTGAAGGCATTGCCGTGGCGGTTCCTATCTTTTATGCGACAGGAAGTAAAATGAAAGCCTTTAAGCTTTCATTCCTCTCGGGTTTATCTGAGCCTGTTGGGGCTTTGGTAGGTTATCTTATCCTCTACCGTTGGTTGAACGACACCGTCTTTGGCATCATCTTCGCCAGTGTCGCAGGCATCATGGTCTACATCAGTCTTGATGAACTCTTACCTTCTGCACGTGAGTATGGTGAACATCATCTCTCCATTTACGGTATGGTTGCTGGAATGGCCGTCATGGCCATAAGTCTACTGCTCTTCCTATAAATTAAAAAGCGGAAATCCGCTTTTAATTTTGCTTTTAGAATTTTACAAACTTTTCGACATCCAACACAAAGATGGTTGCCCCACCCACTTGGACTTCAACAGGGAAAGTCGCAAATCGGCCGATATCATACGAGGCTGTGGAAGGCACAAGTTCCGTACGTTGTTTACTTTCTTCTGAGATGATCTCAATGCACTTGTCAACCAAGGCATCCTCCGTCCCAATTAAAAGTGTCGTATTCCCGATTTTTAAGAAGCCTCCTGTCGTGGCCAATTTGGTTACGCTAAAATTCTCTTTCGTTAAAGCATTGGATAAGCTGTGACTATCATCGTTTGAAACGACGGCGATGATTAATTTCATAAAGTCACCTCCTGTTTAAACCATTATACCACTAAACATTGAATCTAAAGTGCAGGATGTCGCCATCTTTCACCAAATATTCTTTTCCTTCAATCCGTAATTTGCCTGCGTCCTTAACGGATTGTTCCGATCCATACTGCATCAAATCATCGTAGTGATAACACTCTGCCTTAATAAAGCCCTTTTGAAAATCGGTATGAATGATCCCTGCACATTCTGGTGCTTTCATCCCTTTATGGAAGGTCCACGCACGCACTTCTTGAGGTCCACAGGTGAAATAAGACCATAAGCCTAAGAGATCATAACTGTGATGAATGATTTGATCCAAACCACTTTCCGTATATCCTAATTCCTCTAAAAACATTTGACGCTCATCTTCTTCCAACATGGCCAATTCTTCTTCAATCTTGGCACTGATTGCGATCACATCACTCTTCTCAGATTCCGCAAACGCCTTAACTTCCAAGAAATATGGATTTGCTTCCGGTTGATGAACCGCTTCTTCGCTCATGTTTGCGACATAGATGACGGGTTTTGCGCTTAGTAGGTGAAAGCCTTTAAGGAGTTCTTTTTCATCTTTATCCAAATCCAAAGCACGAACATTCAAACCTTTTAAGAGGGCATCATTGATTTTTGTTAATACACTCAATTCAAAGATGGCTTCTTTATCTTTGGCTCTAGCCTTGCGTTCTACTTTTGAAATGCGATTCTCGATGGATTGTTGGTCAGCTAAGATCAATTCTAAATTGATGATTTCAATATCGCGTAAAGGCTGAACGGTCCCTTCGACGTGTGTGATGCTTGAATCGTCAAAACAACGTACAACGTGTACGATTGCGTCTACTTCACGAATATGACTTAAAAACTGATTCCCTAAACCTTCCCCTTGACTTGCGCCTTTGACCAAACCAGCAATATCGGTAAATTCGAAACTGGTGTAGATGGTTTTCTTTGGCATAAAAATCTCAGTCAAGCGATCGATGCGTTTATCTTTGACTTCTACGACACCGACATTCGGTTGAATGGTCGCAAACGGATAGTTCGCTGCTTCTACTTGCGAATGTGTAATCGCATTAAATAATGTCGACTTCCCAACATTGGGTAAACCGACGATTCCTGCTGTTAATGGCATAATTCTCCTTATTCCGTGACTTCAGCTTTTTCAATCATGCGTTTCAGTTTCTTTTCAAAATCACTGCGATCAAACATGACAGCTGCGCCACACCCTAGACATTTTATCTTAATATCGGCTCCCATGCGAATGATTTTCCAATATTTCGATTTATGACAAGGATGTTCCTTCTTCATTTCAACAATATCATTCAATCCGTATTCAATCATAGCTTAACTCCTTCATGCATCGTGTACGCTTCTAATGTGTTCTCCAGCAACATCCCAATGGTCATTGGACCAACACCACCGGGTACGGGTGTCATCGCATCGACTTTATCCACAAGTTCATCATAAGCCACATCGCCAACCAATTTACCATCAACGCGATTGATGCCCACATCAATGATGCATTCAGCGTGATCGACATCTTTAGAAGTTAAGAAATGAGCTCTCCCTATGGCAACGACAATGATGTCTGCTTGTTTTGTAAATTCAGAAAGATTTTGGGTCTTACTGTGACAAATGGTCACCGTCGCGTTTTCATTTAGAAGAAGTTGTGCAACAGGACGCCCCACAAGATTACTTCTACCTAGAACGACACAATGTTTTCCTACGACATCGATTTGATATTCCTTAAGTAGACGCATGATCCCTTTTGGTGTGCATGGCACAAAGCTTTTTTCATTCTCATACAGCTTCGCAACATTCAAGGGATGAAGTCCATCCACATCCTTATTCGGATCCAAAGCATGAACGATGGCTTTCGCATCCAAATGTTTTGGGACAGGCAGTTGAACCAAGATGCCATCCACCGCGTCATCACGATTGAGATGATCAATCGTCGATAAAACAATCTCCTGGGAAATAGAACCATCTAATTCAATGATCTCCGATAAGAAACCAACCCGTTCACATGCCTTCGCTTTATTTTTAACATAGGTCTGCGAAGCAGGATTATCCCCTACCAAAATAACCACCAGTTTAGGTATCCGTGCATTCTTTTCCCTTAACGCATCGACTTTCAATTTCAATTCCGCTTCAAGTGTTAGCGATAGCGCTTTACCATCCATTTTAATCATCGTGCCTCAATTCTCGTACCATAAGGTAACAGGCCCATCGTTATGGGCTTCAATCTTCATCTCTGCTTGAAATACGCCCGTTTCTACAGGAATCCATTCCTGGAGATAGGCATTGAATCGCTCATAGTATTCTTTAGCCACCTCTGCTTTTGCGGCCTTATCATACGAAGGACGATTCCCTTTGCGTGTATCCCCATAGAGCGTGAATTGTGAAATGGATAAAACAGAGCCCTTTACATCCATGACACATAAGTTCATCTTACCATTCTCATCTTCAAATAAACGAGCATGGGCGATTTTCTTCGCCATTGATTTTAGTTTCTCATCATCTTCTTCCAAACTAAAGCCCACAAAGATAAGCAAACCTTTGTCAATCGACCCTACAGTAAGACCTTCTACACGACAGACTGCTTTTTCTACTCTTTGACATGTGACACGCATACTTAAACCTCAATTGTATTTTATCATCCTCAAATTAATAGTAAAATAGAAAGTAAGATGACAAACTCAAAACCCCTCGCCGTACGTATCCGCCCAAAACACTTAAGTGATGTGTTTGGACAAGAACATTTAACCAGCAACACAGGCCTTCTTCAGCGTTTCGTGTCTTCTGGTCGTCTTCTCTCCTGCATCTTCTTTGGGCC
>CAYRIW010000022.1:15223-19231 GCA_964424595.1 uncultured Erysipelotrichaceae bacterium
GAGATGGATCGTTACGATTATGATCGCGATGACCTTTGGAATCAAATCGAATACCTTCCTGAAGGAACCCAGAATACCCCTTTCTTTACACCACAAGCCTCCAGTCCTTATGAGAATACCTTAATCAACAACCTTAATGTATTGAACAAGATAAAACGAACACATCATATCAGACAATTAAAAAGGATGTCCAAATAGACATCCTTCAAGTAAAAGGACCTTAGAAGATATCTTCTGAGGTCCTTTAGTTTAATTACTTAACTTCTACAGCGTTTGCAACAGCTTTAGCAAATGCAGCCAAGTACTCGTCGATACCGACAGAGATGGAAGTCTTCAAATCTTCAGCAACAGGAACGCCTTCAGCGTCGATTTCGATTGCTTCAACTTCAGCAGCAGTCTTACCAACTAAGTAAGCTTCTAAGCCTGCAGCTTGTTCGAACCATTCTTTACCGATAGCAGAGTTACCCTTCATACCGTAGTCAGCGCCTTTTTCCTTCTTGGTAGGAGCAGCATTAGCAGCAACAACAGCACCCATAGCATCAAATGTGCCTTGGTTTTGTGCAACGTCTAATAGAGAAACCAATACTTTACCGTCTTTATCCATAGCAACGCCCATGAATGTAACGTTTGTTTGGATACGTCCAGCAGCATCTGCAGTAGCAGCACGACCGGAAACGGAAGTAACGGAACCAACACCAACTTTAGCAACACCCTTGACTTCTACAGCATTCTTAACAGCAGCTTCAACAGCAGCAACGTAACCTTCGATGGTGATCGAAACGGATGTTTTCAAATCTTCGCCTGTAGGAACAGCTTTGTGGGAAGCATCTTTTTCTTCAACTGGGATTGCTTTGATTTCTTCGATGGTCTTACCAACCATGTAAGCTTCTAAAGCAGCCATTTGTTCAAACCATTCTTTACCGATAGCAGAATTGCCCTTCATACCATAATCGCCAGCTTTTTCTGTCTTTGTAGGAGCAGCTTCAGCAGCAACAATAGCACCCATGGCATCGAATGTACCTTGGTTTTGTGCAGCATCGATATCAACGTAAACAATCTTACCTGCATCGTCTAACAAGACAGCAGCATATACGCTTGTTACTTGAACGCGACCAGCAGCATCTGCTGTAGCAGCACGTCCAGAAACTGTAGTGGAACTACCTGTACCAAACTTATAGGTTTTAGCAGCACAACCAGTCAAACCGGTCAAAGCTAATAAACCAACAACAACTAATACTAATAACTTTTTCATCTCAAATTCCTCCTTGCAATGATTATTATAGTTATTTGTTAAATTTCTAGCAATCAAAATCTTGTATTTTTAATGTGAAATCATCCGTTTTAAGCAGTTCTTAGATAAATATGCGAAAGTTTGCGAAATAAATTAAATATTTCACAAGTGCATCAACGAATATTTCGCAAACCTTTCACATAAGAAGGATAGGTGATACTTAAAAGGAAGATAATTAAGGCAAATGATATCGTTAAAGAACTGAATATTTCCACAAGCACCAGGTCTTGCGTGAAGATTCGGATTGGCATCATCAACATCGACAGGACTGGAACAAAGGATAATTGATAGCCCAGACCATGACTCAACGATGCTGGGCTTTGAATGCTTAATGATAAATAATAGATCAATAAGAGTACTAAGTAGAACGGACCCTGTATCGCCGCAGCCTCTTCCGCATTCTTGACTTGGCTTGCTAAAACCAATATCAAGAGTTGCACAATGAAGATACCCACGAGCATAAAAAGCAGTGCCAAACTTAAGCGTTGAAAATCCTGGATATTAAAATCAAAGAGTTTAAGCAAAAGTTCGAACTCAAACTCAGGCAGTGCCAAATACTTGGATGCTGCTTGAATCAAACCACGAAAACGATCATCTCGAAAGCGTAGATACAAGCCCAAACCTACAATAAGAATAGAACTGACGATTTGAAACATCACACTGAACATCCCTAGGATCAACTTTGAAACGAAGTGCGCGCGTGTAGAAACACTGCTTAAAATCAAAGGCATGATGTGCGTCGTCTTTTCCATGATGATCTCACCTGAATTCACTGCGATAAAATTGAGAAGCATGAAGTAAAGCCCCGTCAAGAAGACAAGCGCCAACTGTGCTTTGAAACTTGTTTGCTCAACTTCGATTTCTTCGAAATGAACGTGTATGTTTTCATATTCTTCAAGCCACGCATGCACATTCTCTTGACTTGTCTTCAAGATATTCTGTTTGTGTTGGATCAACAGAATGGCTTGGATGCGTTGCTTCAAAATGACATCGTTCACACCTTTGACAGCATAGCCTTCCTCTTTCAATTCAATAAGAATATCCGCTTTGTCTTTAACCAATTCAAACCCTTGGTTCGCCCACAAGTCGATGTCGATCTTATCTCGATCCATCGTGTTTGAGAAAGCGATCTGATACGGTTGATGGAGATCCAAGCCAATCCATGCACTCAACTTATCTACATACAAGAGTCCAAATACGACAAGAATAAACAAAGCCTGTAGACTCAAACTCAGCTTATTGAAAAAACGTCGCTTCAGAGCGAATTTCAAGAGCGTTCGCATTGATCAAACTCCAGATATTCACTCATCGAAGGGGTGTGTAGATTTAAACGTGTGATGCTACGTTCTTTACTCATTTTCATGATCATTTTCTTCGCTTCATCCAAACTGTCATAGCGAAACTCGACATTGCTTCCCTTATCTTCCACGTTGATATGGGTGTTGCTTATACCCTGCCAATTGCTATCGGCATTGATGGAAATACACACGGCTTCACTTTGAGCCAAGACATTGAGCTCACCCTGATGAATGATATTCCCTTTATTTAGCACTAAGACATGTGTGCAGAGATCATCCATGAAATCCATTTGATGACTTGAAATCAGAATCAACTTACCTTCACTCGCCCACTGCCTCAACACCTCCATGAACAATTGCACACTGAAATAATCCAAGCCATTTAAAGGTTCATCCAGAATCAGGACATCTGGGTCATGAAGGAGCGCTAAAATAAGTTGAAGTTTCTGTTGCTGCCCTTTCGAAAGATAGACAATCTTCGTCGATACCGCCTTCTCAAATTTCAACAATTTCATCAACTGTTCGAGTCGAGCATGAATCAAATCCTTAGACATGCCTTTTAGTTCTCCTAAAAACAAGGCTTGTTCCAACACACTCAAATCCATAAATAAAGAGCGTTGCTCTGGCATGTATCCAAAACGTTTGCGATCTTTGAATGTGATTTTTGATCCTTTGAAATAGATTTCTCCTTGATCCGGATCAATCAATCCCATGATCGACTTAAAAAGCGTCGACTTCCCACAACCATTTTGTCCCAAAATACCATGGATCTCATGGGCTTTTGCTTCAAAGCTGCAGTCATTCAACGCTTTATGTTTACGATACGCTTTTCTTAGATGTTCAATTTTTAGCATACCCTTAGATATGCGATAAAAAAGGATTCTCCTACTTACTTCTTTTCTTCAGGCTTGATCAATCCCATATTCACATGGCAATAACCACCTGGGTTCTTTACCAAATACTTTTGATGATAGGTTTCCGCATCATAGAAATCACGTAAGTATTCGACTTCTAGAACCAAAGGTTTTTTATATTCCTTTTGTCTTTCGGCCACATACGCCTTGATCACATCCATATCATCCGCTTCCACTGGATAGACACCAACACGATACTGTGTTCCCACATCATTGCCTTGTTTATTCAAGGATGTTGGATCGATGATGCGAAAGAGATGCTCCAAAACCTTAGTCAAAGGCAATACGCTTGGATCATATTCGATCTCTGCCACTTCCGCATGCATAGTCTTACCCGAACACACTTCTTGATAACTTGGGTTTTCAAGTAAGCCCTGTGCGTATCCAACACGGGTTGCCCCAACACCTTTTAAGCGACGATAATATTCTTCCACACCCCAGAAACAGCCTCCTGCGACGACGATTTTCTTCATAAAGTCTCCTTATCCAACCATGTTTTGATTGT
>CAYRIW010000022.1:19331-21061 GCA_964424595.1 uncultured Erysipelotrichaceae bacterium
CGATTATTGGGATGAATCTTTTCCGTGGCTTTTGGATCTAATTTTACCAAGCGCTCATACAGTTCATCATTGTTTGATTCATCGAATGTTTCATCTTGATTCATCTCATCTTCAAACACATAATCATAAAGCGTGGCTTTAAGATAGAAGCCTGTGCCCCCTACGATAATGGGTAACTTGTTTCTTTGTGTAATTTCATCAATCGCATTACGTGCCATGGTTTGAAAATCCTTGACACTGTATGCTTGATCGTAACTTACGAGATCCAAACCATAATGAGGTATTGCTTGTTTTGCTTCTTCCGAAATCTTTGCCGTCCCCACATTCAATTCTCGATACACTTGTTGGGAATCGCCACTGATGATCTCCCCATTCAAAGCTTTTGCCAATTGTATCGATAACGCTGTCTTTCCACTTGCAGTTGGACCAGCGATGACGAGTACTTTTTTCATCGTTCAAAGTCCTTCCATAGCGTTTTCGCATTTTGCTTGACCAAGGTAGGACGACCATGTGGGCAATGATACGGTTGTTCACAATGTGCAAGTTCTTCAATGATGTTGCGCATTTCGATTGGACTTAAGTTCTGATTAAAACGGATTGAACGGTGACAAGCCATGGTCGCAATCACACTTTCGCGTAGATGGGCTTGGTCCATCTTCTCTTGGTTTAGATAACGATCCATCAAGTCCTGCATGAACGCCTGTAAATCCGTCCGTTTCAGCCAGAGCGGTATACTTCGAATCATATAGGCTTGGTGCGAGAGTGCTTCACATTCGATGTATAGATCTGCACACAGAACTTTAAATGCCTCGAATTGCTCCATGAAAGCTGGACTTGCGTCCATACTTACAGGAACCAATAGATTTTGAAGTTCAGGTTTCTGATTGAGATCTTTCAGAATAAGCTCAAAATTAATACGCTCTTTAGCCGCATGTTGGTCGATGACATAGAGATCATCCTCAGAACTTGCCAAGATATATCGACCATGCATCTGGCCAATCAAATCTAGGTGCGGGAAGGTTGGATGTCTAAAAACCGTTTCTTTCTCATTCACTTCCAAATCAAAACTGTTTTGACTTGGATAATGGTTCACATCAAACAGCACTTCTTGACTTATCACTTCTTCCTGCGTCCTTTCTACAATGTGTTGTTTCGGCTGAACATTTTCACGCAAAAGCTTACTCAACCCATCCACTAAAAGAAAGAAAGCTTGTTGTTCCTTTGAGAGACGGACTTCCCACTTGCTCGGATGCACATTCACATCGACCAATTGAGGATCCATGCTGAGATTGATGATGCATACCGGATAGCGATGGCTTGGAATATACGGCGCATACGCTTCGACAATGGCTTTTTGAAGATACCACGAACGGACAATGCGATGATTGATGAAAATGAGAATGCCTTTATTGTTGGAACGATGTTCCTGAGGGTCGACCCAAAAACCATTGATTTTGAAATCATAATCCGTAATTTCGAATTCATGCGCCAATCGTGCAATTCGATTCCCAAATTGTTGGGCACAGACTTCCAAGAGTTGATTGGTCCCACTGGTATTGACCAGTACTTTGTTCTCATCACTGAGTTTAAAAGCCACATCGGGTCGACTGAGTGCAAATTTTGATATGACATCAATGATCAAAGAAGCTTCATAAGCCGCAGATTTTAAATGCTTGAAGCGAGCTGGTGTTTTTCTAAACAAACCCTCCACACGGATTTCAGTCCCTGTG
>CAYRIW010000022.1:21161-25645 GCA_964424595.1 uncultured Erysipelotrichaceae bacterium
ACTTCCCCAGCCGCAATCATGTTGCTTAATTGTTCATCTAAACGGCGAATGATTCCCATGATCAGTCCTTCATCTGCTTTTTCCAAGCATCTAAATACGCCAAGGCTTCAAGTGGCGTTGTTTGATTGATATCCAGTTTTTTCAAGTCCGCTTCGACTCGTTGAAGTTCTTTTGGTATGGTCACCATTTCCACGATCGCCATGCTTTGTTGGACGACACGCTTCTTACTTTCCAATTCTGTAATCAATTGGCCTGCACGATCGATGATCGCATTGGGTAGATGTGCCAAACGGGCCACATTGACACCGTAAGATCGATCGGCACGTCCATGTTTCACACGATAGAGGAATGTGACTTCGTTGTTTTCTTCAAAGACCTCCACATGCATATTTTTAACTTGCGACAGTGAGTGTTCCAATTGTGTCAGTTCATGATAATGCGTTGAAAAGATGGTTTTACATTTCACAACCGTCGCAAGATATTCAACCATCGCTTGTGCCAATGCCATCCCATCAAAAGTCGATGTTCCTCGTCCAATCTCATCAAAAAGAACCAAAGAATCCTTTGTCGCATTCTGTAGGGCTGTATTGGCTTCAATCATCTCCACCATAAAAGTTGATTGACCGGATAAGATATCGTCACTTGCCCCCATGCGCGTGAATAAGGCATCAATCAACGGCAAATCTGCCTTCTTAGCAGGAACATAGGAACCCATTTGGGCGAGTATGATCACCAAGGCCAATTGTCGCATGTAGGTACTCTTACCACCCATGTTGGGACCAGTAAGGATGTGAATCATCTGTGCTTGATTCATTTCTGTAGAGTTGGACACATATTTTGTCTTTGTTTCTAAGATTGGATGGCGTGCTTCTTTGATGACACAATCAAAACCGTCATGAAATGTCGGTTTGATATAATGATGATCCTTAGCGATACGACACAACGCAGATACCACATCGAAATGTGATAATGCATCCGCAATCGCCTGTAACTCAAACAAATTCAAACGAATTCGTTCAATCAAGGCATTGAAAAGATCTAGTTCCAGTTTGAGACTACGGTCGTAAGCATGTAAGATCTTGTCTTCCATCTCTTTGAGTTCAGGCGTAATGAAACGCTCTTGATTGCTCAAGGTTTGTTTACGAACATACATGAACTCATCCTTGATCATCGGAATATTTCCTTTAGATACTTCAATGTAGTAACCAAAGACACGATTGTAACCTATTTTTAGATTCTTGATTTGTGTACGTTCACGCTCTTGTGCTTCAAACGCAAGCAACCATTTCTGGCCAGAATTTTGAATATCTCTGAGTTCATCCAATTGTTCATGATAACCCGTTCTAAAGATATTGCCATCTTTTAAGGTCGGAGGACATTCATCATTCAAGGCATCATTTAGAATCTGTGTCAGTTCATTTAAAGGATCGATCTTATTCAGTGGATCAAAGATTGGGTCTTCCACTAAGCTGAGAATTTCAGGGACTTGATTCAACGTTTGTCGTAGTCGCATCAAATCTTGTGGGTTGGCAGACCCAAAGGAGACTCTTCCGACAAGTCTTTGGACGTCATAACACAAATTCAAACGTTCTATTAGACGATCATGCTTAATAAAGTCTTTTAATAAGTATTCTATTTGCGCTTGGCGCTTTAGTATCATCTCTATATCGTAGAGTGGGTGCATGATCCAATCCTTTAATAAGCGTGAACCCATAGACGTCTTACATTGATCAAGAAAACTAAACAAGGTATTGTTTTTCCCTTGATTCCGTAATGCTTCAACCAATTCCAAATTGAGTATCGTACTGTAATCCATACGCATAAATTTTTGTTTCGACGTATCCACCACTTCTTTTAAATGATATAAAGACCGCTTTTGCGTCCTCAAGAGATACTGGAGTAAACGACCATAAACACGTCGCTTCTGTTCATCCTCAATTTTATGCACTTGTTTCAAATAAGTTTCGCCAATATCCACTTCATCACAATACGATAAAGTAAGATAAGGGATCGCACGAATGACTTGAAGACTCCGTGCATCCAGATGACTGGAGGTCACGAGTTCACGAATCTGATATTTTAGGATTGTTGCTTTCAATAACGAACTGTCAGCTTTAATGGTGTGAAGTTCTAGTTGACCTGAAATCAATTCACAAAGTAATAAGGTATAGTTGCCTGCGAAATGCTCAATGGATGCGATGTAGTGTCGATATTTATCTTCAATAAGCTCATCGACCATCGTTCCAGGGGTTACGATCTTTACCACATCCCGTTTGACCAAACCCACTGCAGTGGACGGATCTTCCATTTGTTCCACAATCGCGACCTTAAAACCACGATCCACGAGCTTTTGAATGTATCCACCTGCCGCATGATGAGGGACACCACACATGGGGGCTCTTTGATTGTCTCCAGCTGCACGTCCTGTTAGAACCAAATCCAACTCTAAAGAGGCGATTTTAGCATCATCGAAAAAGAGCTCATAAAAATCACCCAAGCGAAACATCACCAGTGCATCTGGATTCGCTTCCTTTACTTCCATATATTGTTTTAACATGGGTGTTAATTTTTCCATACCAACCTCGCATAAGAAAGAAAATGCCGAAGCATTTCCTTAACTATTTTCCTTCGTTCAACACAAGCCCATCTTGCTTAAGTTTGCTTATGATTTCATACAACATATAACTACTCGCACCATACGAAATGGCATACCCTGCCCGTGTTTCCACAATTTTCGTTGCACGATGATGAATCTTACTAAAATCAACGCGATCGCGTTCATGGACCTGAACGATGATCTTTCCAATGGACGCATTGATCATCTTGATGTTTCCAACTTGGCCCAAACTGTCCAGCAACTCTGAAATCACAAGTTCCTTTTCATTTGGATTGATAATGCTTATCGCTCCCTTATGATAGTAATAACTTGTGACGGCGTAATAAAGCAAGAAACTCATTAGACCAATGAATAAAAGAATGATGAGCGCTCGTTGATAAAACGGATTCCGCATCAAAACCAAAAGATCAATGATGCTTCCAGGTGTCGCAACAGAAATGGCTCCTGAAAAACGATACCCGATGATGATATCAAACGTTGGTAAAATCGCAAACAACAAGGCTGTAAACATCAAATGAAACAGAAACAACAAAGGTGCTGTAAAAAGCAGGAATACTTCAATGGGAAGCAAGGTTCCAAATAAAACCGAGAAAAGGATCGAAGCGATCACAAATCCAAGAAGTCTTCTGCGAACCAATTTGTCGGTATAGGTTTGATAAGCCGCTAAGATAAATGCTGGTACCGCAAAGATATTTAAGATATAATACGGTGTAATCAACTTACCCGAGGTGAAACCTGAAATATTTTGAGCCAATTGAGCTGTCCACATAGCGACATCCCCATTGAAAACAGCTCCGAGTGGATCCACCCAGTTCCCACCCATCGATGTGAACCAGAACAGTTGATGCATCCAATCTGAGAAGTTAATGATGTTCAAAACACGATCCAAACCACCATATATAAATAAGTTGATGGGGTTATTCAAATCGCGAGCGATGAAACTAAAAACAGATTGTAAAAAGTTGATTAGATATGGCCACATAAAGGCTACACCAACACCTGCAATCAAAGCGTAAAATACAGAACCCATGATGATGGATACGTTCTTATCGACAAAGCTGAATAAACTATATGGACTACGTGTCTTCAACTGACGCGCTACGGTTCGTGTAATGAACATAACAATCAATGCACCGATGATGCCCGTATGGAAAGGCATCAATATTCCCATGTTGCGTGTTGCCAAAGCACTGGCACTTGCCCTTAAGCCTAAAACCGCTGAGTAGGTTTCAGGTGCTAGGTTGGTTGGGGCAAAAAACATGATGCCGACATGAAATGCCAAGTAAGCCAAGAATGCCGCAATAATCACCATTCCATCTTCGTTACGGCGGTATACGGCTCTTAATAAGAAGATTAGTGGAAAATTCTGAATGAAGAAGCTGGATAGGTAGCGCAACATATCAAGAATTGAAAGAATAAAGGGATGATTGATTGAAAAAAAGATTTGGAAATTTGGATTGAATAGAATCCCTGTCATTCCCAAAATGATACTGGCAATATATAATACCTCAAGAGGAAAATAGATTAGTTCACTAAACGAATTCCATCGACGCATACCTTCACCTCGCATCTATGATACCATTGATGTGGGTCGACTTCAACGCACCATAAAAACACACATGACACGCCTCACAACCTCCCCGACAAAGAAGAATTTCGTAATCAATTGGTCCTTGACCTTTGTTTTGTTGTCGCTTACGGTAATCAGTTTATTAGCAATTTATGCAGCGAGTCCCTTGCTTGTCTATTATCTTGACGGAACCGATTTGTTGATCAAACAGATCATCTGGGTCATCATTTCAATCATATCCTTAGTTGCATTGCTACAAATAGGGGTAGATCGACTCTTTACTGCAATTGATATTGC
>CAYRIW010000023.1:0-25243 GCA_964424595.1 uncultured Erysipelotrichaceae bacterium
TACAGGGCTATGCCCGCAAATGTAAAACCACTAGCTAAGCTAGTGGATATTTATTGTTAATACCTCCCCCAGATAGTCTGGGGGTTCCGGAGAGCTTTAGCGGTGTATTCCAGACAAAAAAGCTCCTTCTAGTAGGATAAAAGTGCAGTCTGTCAATTGCGCTTAACAACCAGAAGGAGGACCATATGCAGCTCCAAGCACCTAAGAAAAGTGTTTTATGATGAGAAACGTTTGGAGATTGGAGCGATCTTAAGAGAGTTCTGTCGATGGAGAGTCATCAATATCCTGGAAGCTGAAGTCTGTGTCGATCATGTGCACATGTTAATCGAGATCCCGCCGAAGATGAGTGTATCAGGGGTGATTGGCTTTTTGAAAGGGAAGAGCAGTTTGATGATTTATGAGCGATGGGGAAACATGAAGTAAAAGTATCGCAACCGACAATTTTGGTGTCGAGGTTATTATGTCGTCACAACAGGCAAGAATACAAAGAAAATCAAAGAGTACATTATGAATCAATTGAATGAAGACAGAATAACTGAGCAGATGACGTTGGAAGACATCGACCCGTTCACGGGTAGCAAGTAGATGATGCAAGTGGAAGACTGCATCAGCGCTGTGAAGCGCCGCTCGTATTACAGGGCTATGCCCGCAAATGTAAAACCACTAGCTAAGCTAGTGGGTATTTATTTTGGTGAATTCGTAAGCAAAAAAGAGCTCGTATTTTATTGAGTATTTAGTGCTGATTATCGATCGAACCACGTATTTCAAAATGCCAATTTGTGCTTACACTGTGTGATAGATCATAAAGGATGCTTAAACAAATTGTGTGATAGTTTTTTGACATTCTTCTAATCTATAGTACATATTTTTACTAAATATCTTAAGAATTTCGAATAAACCGCTTACATTATGGTTGTAAGCGAATACAATTTCACATAATCTAACACATTTTACGCTTGATTTATCATTAGCCTATGCTAAAATAGCAATAGAGGCTTATGCCTTAGAGAAGAATCACGCTGGGCAAGTGATGAAACTTCTCTCCATAAATATCCGAAAGGGGAAAACACACATTATGGATGGATTTACACGCTTTTTAGAAGAGAAATTCTTACCAATCGCAGCTACGTTATCCCAAAACCGGTATTTGACATCACTACGTGATGGTTTGGTTCTATCCTTACCAATCATGATCGTCGGATCCATGGTTATCGTTGTTGCTGAATTACCACTCGATGCTTATCAAAACTTCATGGTCAGCGTTTTTGGTGAAAACTGGAAATGGTGGAACTGGCCTGTTATCAATGCTTCTACCATGGGTATCGTTGCTTTGATCGCTGTCATCGGGGTCTCTTATGCTTTGGCTAAGTCCCATGACAAAACTCCATTGCCTGCATCGGCGATGGCGTTGTCTGGCTACTTCATCTTGTTGCACCAACTACCAGATGGTGGATACGGTACAACCTATTTCGCAGCTCGTGGTTTATTCACAGCGATGGTCGTTGCGATCATTACGGCTGAAGTTTATAACTTTGTTATCAACAAGAAGTTGGTCATCACACTTCCTGAACAAGTTCCTCCAGCAATCTCTGCTCAATTTACAGCATTGGTTCCTGCAGCGTTCACAACCTTGTTGTGGGTCGTTGTACGTTACATCTTCATGCAAACAAGTTATTTGACATTCAATGACTTTATTTTCCAAGTATTGCAAACACCTCTAACCGCTGTTGGTACAGGTGCGATCGGTACTTTCGTTGCCGTCTTCTTGAACTCTGCTTTCTGGTTTGTTGGTATCCACGGTGCTCAAATCGTTGGTTCCGTTATGAATCCAATCTGGCAGGCTGCTACGCAAATGAACTTGCAAGCTTACCAAGCGAATACAGATCTTCCTTATATCGTTACGAATGAATTCATCTCCAACTTGATCTACTTAGGCGGATCGGGTGCAACCTTGTCCTTGACGTTCATCATGGCGTTCTTGGCGAAGTCGAAACAAATTCAGTATATCGGTCGTCTATCCATTGCTCCTGGTCTCTTCAACATCAATGAAACCGTAACCTTCGGTTTACCAATCATCATGAACCCAATGATGTTGATTCCGTTCTTCGTAGCTCCTCTTGCGATCACTGGTTTATCCTACTTCGCAATCGCTTTGGGCTTGGTTGGACGTCTACCTGGTTTAGTTGCTCCTTGGACAATGCCTGCGATCCTATCCGGTTTCTACATCGGTGGTGGTGACGTACGTGTTGTATTGCTTCAAGTCGTTAACTTCGTCGTTACTGGTTTAATCTACTACCCATTCATCATGACTTGGGATAAGAAGAAGTACGAAGAAGAACAAGGCGAAGCTTAAACAATTTAAAATCATTGCCCAACAAGAGTCGAGAAATCGACTCTTTTTATTTGTTTGTGCGTATGTTAAATGTGTTAGGATAAACACAGTATGGAGTGTACCTATGAGTAAATCGTTGTTTAAAATGTTAATGGCTTTGATTGTCTTTGCGTTGGTTTTATTTCAAGCATTGGCGCATGTCGATGTGGTGTTAAATGCGTTTGTTTTTATTTGGCGTTTGATATCACCCTTTATCTTTGGTGCGATGCTGGCTTATCTGCTCTACCCAGCGTACCAGTGGTTTTATAACTTGCTAAAAAAGATGATCAACACAACGAGTGAGAAGTTTGATGGCATCTTCTCAACGGTTGCGCTGCTTCTGATGGTGGTGAGTGTTGGTTTGTTGATTACGGCTCTTGCTTTCTTTGTTGTTCCTGAACTTGTTCAAAGTGCGGAAGTCATCGGTATTCGATTACCAGGATTCATTGATCAGATTGAGATGACTTTTGAATCATTATCTCAATCCTATGCTTGGGCTGAGTTGTTGAAGTCATTCAGCTGGGCGGATATTTTGAATGAAGTCACAGGCTTCATACAAAATCTAGTGATGGCTTTCTTCGCGAATCTATCTGGAATTACCTCAGGTATCTATCGCTTCACAATCACCTTAATTTTTGCACTGTATTTGATCATCGATCCTAAAGATGTGATCAAACCCTTTGTGTGGCTTCGTGAAAATGCTTTGCCTGATCAAGCGAAGAATGAAATCACATCAACGTTAACGATTGCAAAGGATGTCATGTCACGCTATATCAGAGGAACCTTGTTGGATGCGTTGCTTGTAGGAGCTTTGTTTTTTGTCAGTTTATCGGTGATGGGGATACCAAGTGCGATGCTCGTTGCGTTTTTGCAAATGGTTACCAATCTCATCCCGGTCTTTGGAGCTTGGATTGGGGCGATCTTAAGTGGAATCTTGATTGCGGTTGTGGAACCCAATGCCTTATTGCCGTTTATCATCCTGGTCATGGTGATTCAACAAATCGATGCGAATCTTTTACAGCCGAAAATTGTAGGCCAATCGGTAGGCTTGCCTGGTGTTTATGTGTTCATTGCCGTTACGATTGGAAGTCAATTGTTTGGCTTCTGGGGTTTGTTGCTCAGTGTTCCAATCTCAGCGATTGCGTTTGCTTTGATTCATAAGCACTTTGCTCAGAAGCGTATGGAATAGATTTACATAAGTTTACAGAAAATACTTTACAATTTTACATTCTTGTTCTATGATGGAAAAAACTTTGATAAGGATATGTGCATTGAAGTCATCCGTAGAGCGAGTCGGTGAAGGTGAAAGTCCGATCGGAACCTTGAATGTGTAACCCCTTTGAGTTGCAGTCTGAACCAAGTAGGATGTGCCGGAATTCACCGTTAGCGGAATAGGGTTTGTTAGAACCTGAAAAGTGACCTTATTGGTAAAAAGGGTGGTACCGCGGAGCAAACAGTCTTCGTCCCTAGTGGATGGAGACTGTTTTTATATGGAGGCCCCCTATGTGCGGATTAATGTTTTGCGATGGTCGTTTGGATGAATTGAAGTTTATGGCTGGCTTTGAACGTTTGGGACATCGCGGTCCCGATCAAGCCATTGTGCATAAGACGAAAGATGCTTGGTTTGGGTTTCATCGCTTAGCCATCATGGATTTAAGTGAAAAGGGGATGCAACCCTTTGAGACCGATAAATTGGTTTTGATGTGCAATGGTGAGATTTATAATGAAACCAAGCTTAAGGATGTGTATTTCGATTATGACTACGTTTCACATTCAGATTGTGAAGTGTTATTGCCACTGTATTTAGATAAAGGGCCTGCAATGGGAGCGTATTTGGATGCGGAGTTCGCTTTTGTACTGTTCGATAAGCAACGAGATATCGTTGTTGCAGGAAGGGATCCGATTGGCATTCGACCCTTATTTTATGGTTATTTAAAGATAAATGGAACGATTGCTTTCGCTTCGGAAGCAAAAGCTTTAAAAGACATCTGTGATCATATTGAACCCTTTCCGATTGGAACGCTTTACTATGATGGCGAATGGATTACGTATACAGATGTGACAAGCACAAGCTATGCCATTACAGACATGGGTTTAGCTTTGGCTAAGATCAAACATAAATTGATTGAGGGTGTTAAGAAGCGCATGATGAGCGATGTACCAATTGGCTATCTCTTAAGTGGTGGCTTGGATTCATCCTTGGTTGCGGCGATTGGTGCGAAATATGCAAAAGAGCCCATCGTCACTTTTGCGATTGGAATGGAACACGATGCTATTGATTTGAAATATGCACGTCAAGTTGCAGATCATATTGGAAGTATCCATCATGAAGTGAAAATGACGTTTAAGGATGTATTAGAGGCATTGCCCTATGTCATCTATCATCTAGAGAGTTATGACATCACGACGGTTCGAGCATCGCTCGGCATGTATCTTCTTGCAAAATACATCAAAGAAAAAACAGACATTAAAGTCATCTTAACCGGTGAGATCAGTGATGAACTCTTCGGCTATAAGTACACGGATTTCGCGCCTGATTCCTTGTCATTTCAAGAAGAAAGCAAGAAGCGGATGCGTGAGCTCTATCAATACGATGTTTTGCGAGCGGATCGTTGCATTGCGGCGTGGTCTTTGGAAGCACGTGTTCCATTTGGTGACTTAGCTTTTGTTCGTGCGGTCATGTCGATTGATCCCATTTTAAAAACAAACACAACAGGCAAGGGGAAGTATTTGCTTCGCAAAGCCTTTGAAGCGGACAAACTCATACCCGATGCGATTCTATGGCGTGAGAAAGCTGCGTTTTCTGATGCCGTTGGACATTCAATGGTCGATCAATTGAAAGAATATGCTATTCAGACCATTAAAGATGAAGAACTTAGACATGCGAGTATGATTTATCGATTCAATACCCCTCAAAGCAAGGAAGCTTATCTCTATCGTTCCATCTTTGAGCATTTCTATCCTGACCAAAGTCATTGGATCACGAGCTATTGGATGCCAAACTTGGATTGGGTTGGATCGCATGTGTCCGATCCTTCCGCACGGGTTTTAAGCAACTATGGAGCGAGTGGAAGCTAAGCTACGCTTTGTAGTTTTTTTTGATATAATGAAGGCAGGTAAATTATGTTTTTCCGCAAAAGCCCCGTTCTCGATGATGGCGAGATTCATTTAAAATATGTGAGTAAATACAAGGACCATGAACCACAAGGCTGGGGAATGTCCTATATTTATGATGTGATCGTTAACGATTCGAATCGCATCGTAGGTCGCTGTGATCTGCGCATTGGAGAGACGGTGACTTTGGATCTTGCAGGGCATATTGGGTACACCATTTATGTGCCTTATCGCGGACATCATTATGCGGCAAAAGCGACGAAATTGCTCTTTAAACAAGCTAAATTCTTCAAGATGAAACGCGTGATCGTCACCTGCAATACCGACAATATCGCATCGTATCGGACCTGTGAATTGGCAGGCTGTACATTTGAGAAAGTCGTACCAGTGCCGCGTGATCATGTGCTGTATTGGCAAGGGGATCGTGAGAAGGCGATTTTTACGAAGGAATTGGATTAGAAAGAGGAACATATGATTAAATTATTCGTCAGTGATATGGATGGAACACTTTTATACAATGAGGCGGATCCTCATGGACGTGGGATTACATTGGAGAACCGTGATGCGGTCTTGAAGCTTCATGACTCGGGTGTTCGTTTTATGATGGCCAGTGGGCGGGACCATTTCTATCTTCTTCATCTTGAAGAGGAATTTGGCTTTCAAGTGGATGCGATTGGAATGAATGGTTGTAACGTGGTCATTGATGATGAAGTCTTGTGTGATCATGGTTTGACACTTCAAGATACGATCGATGTGTTGGAAGCTTTGAAAGAAGCTCCCGTTGAAGTCAATTTCTTAGGCATCAATTCAGATGGGGAACATGTGTTTCAATATGTGGATCGTGAGCCATATGAACGCTTCTATCAATTGCATTTATCGGGTATTTTCAAACACATGAGTAAGTTGCCCCTTTCGGAATGGGTCAAAGATACGACACATCGTCCATTTAATAAATTGGTCGGCTTGGTGAAGTCGATTGAGTCCCGTGATATCTTACTGAAATTCTTTGAAGAGCGTTTTGGGGATCGTTTCGATGTCATCTATTCTGGTCCTGAAAACATTGAACTGATGCCAAAGAACATTTCCAAAGGCCAAGCCCTATTGGAGCTGATGGAACTCAAGGGTTATAAACCGACCGAAGTCGCGTGCATCGGGGATTCGATGAACGATATTACGATGTTGCAGGCGACACCCTTTAGTTTCGCGATGCGCCATTCGGATGATATTGTCAAAGAGAGCAGTCATTATGTCGTTAAAACAGTTGCAGAGGCCATTGAAATGGTCTTGAAATACAATCGAGGTGAAGCAAGTGGACTATAACTATCACACCCATACCGATCGTTGTGGGCATGCCTTAGGTGAAGATGAGCAGTATGTGAAAGCAGCCATTGAAGCTGGCTTCAAGGTTTTGGGCTTTAGTGACCATGTGCCTTTCAAAGAAGTCCATCATCCAAGTGAGCGGATGGATTATGCACAAATGGAAGGCTATTTGGAAAGCATCAATTCACTTAAAGCAAAGTATGCGGATAAGATTGAAATCAAAGTGGGCTTTGAATTGGAGTACTTTCCTGAATTCAAGGACTATTATCAAGAACTCTTAAATCGATGTGATTATTTGATTTGTGGTCAACACAATAAAACATTGGATGCGTATTCTTATGATCTTTATGCGGATGATGAGGATGTGATCATCTATGCCAATCAAGTCAAGGCTGCGATGGAGAGTGGTTTGGTTTCGTTCATTGCACACCCAGACTACTTTATGTTAGGCCGTAATCATTGGTCCGATGCCTGTGCTCAAGCAGCGCGTATCATTGCGGAAGCCGCTGAGAAGAACCACATCCCATTGGAAATCAATCTCAATGGATTGCGCTATGGTAAGAAGCAGTATGATGAGCTTGAAGTCTATCCGTATCCCTTTCCATCTTTTTGGCAAGAGGTTGCCAAATATGATGTAAAATGCATTTATAGTTATGATGCTCATCGACCTACAACTTTGTTGGAGAAAGAGCGAATCGCCAAAGTTTTAGACCAATTAAGTGGTATCCATCTAAATATTGAGGAACAATTTAGGATCTAAATATGAAAAAAATCATTGAATTCTTAATCAAAAAACCAATCAGTGTGAGTGCCTTGATTTTATTACAACTTGGCATTATTTATGCGCTGATTTTTCGTATGAGTGTTCAATGGACAGAATTCTATTTTATTCTACAGGCTTTGAATGTCTTACTGGTCATATACATCATTAATAAGAACGACAATCCTTCCTATAAAATCGCATGGATCGTCTTTATCCTGGGTGTTCCTGCAGTAGGGGGCGTGACCTATTTGATGTTTGGTGGACGTAAGGTTCCTAAAGATATCCGAACCAGTGTCAAGGAGTTGAATCATGGTTATGCGATTCTTGAACAAGATCCTTTGGTTATGGCTCAGATTCGTGATAAGGACTACTTACGACAAGCACGTTATCTTTTTGATAATACCGGGTTTCCTGTGTATAACGATACGAAGGTGACATATCTATCCAGTGGAGAAGAGAAATTTGAAGCATTGGTTGAAGCGCTTAAATCAGCCACTAAGTTCATCTTTCTGGAGTATTTCATCATCAAGGAAGGCTATGTTTGGAACACCATCAAAGCGATTTTGATTGAAAAGGTCAAGCAGGGTGTGGATGTTCGTTTGATCTATGATGATGCAGGCTGTAAGAGCCTACCTTTTGATTTCGTAGAAAAGTGTCGTGACTTGGGCATTGATTGTCATGCGTTCAACCCAATGCGTCCCATTCTGGCCATCTATATGAACAATCGGGATCACCGTAAGATTGCGGTTATTGATGGTAAGATCGGTTTCATGGGGGGCATCAATCTTGCGGATGAATACATCAATCGCGTGAGTCCTTTTGGGCATTGGAAAGATGTGGCTATCAAAATCGAAGGCAGTGCGGTCTTTAGTTTGACGATCATGTTTCTACAGTTCTATGATCACTTGACCAAGCGTCAATCGAAATTCATGGATTATCAAGTTACGCATGAAACGCATATGCATCAAGGTTTCACACAAGCTTTCTCGGACAGTCCGACGGATGATGAACCGGTGAGTCAGTTCACACATTTAAGCTTGATCAACAGTGCTACGGAGTACATCTACATCATGACGCCTTATTTGGTCATAGGTTATGAAATGATGATTGCTTTGATCAATGCGGCAAAAGGGGGCGTGGATGTGCGTATCATCGTGCCCCATATTCCGGATAAGAAATACGTCTTTTCGGTCACACGAAGCAATTATGAGTATCTGACGCAGAATGGTGTCCGTATCTATGAATATCTCCCTGGCTTCATGCATGCGAAAGTCATCGTAGCGGATGATGACATTGCGATGATTGGAACAACCAATTTGGACTTTAGAAGTTATTTCTTGCACTTTGAATGTGGAACGATTTTGATTGATAATCCTTGTATTCAAGACATCATTCGTGATTGTCGGGATACCTTGGCGCGGTCGATTGAAATCACATACGAAGAAGCTAAGAATGTTAATTTTATGGTAAAATGTGCGAGAGCAATTTTAAATTTGTTCTCAACTTTGTTATAGGGGTGCGTATGAAAACAGCAATCGTATTGGAAGGTGGCGGACTCAGAGGGGCTTATACAGCCGGTGTCTGTGCCTGGTTCATTCAAAACAACATTGAATTCGATGTGCATATTGGAATCTCTTCAGGTGCCATGCATGCATGCAGTTTGGCGATGAAAGACATCAAGCTTTTACATGATTCGGCGGTCAATCATTCCGTTGACCCCAAGAACGTTGGCATCAAAGCATTTTTGCGTGAAGGAACACCCGTTGGATACAATTACATGTTCGAAGTGATCATGAAAGATAAGTTGAACATGACGGTTGAAAGACTTCATAAGATTCCATCGCTTGTGGAATTTGGTGTCTATCAACTCAGCAAGCAAGTAACCGTATGGAAGAATCAAATGGATATCGATGAAAACATCAAACTGCTTCAAGCCGCTTGCACCTTACCCATTGCTGGACGCAATGTCAAAGTCAATGGCGAATGGTGGATGGATGGGGGTGTCACTACGATGATTCCCATCGACCGAGCTTTGCATCACAATGTGGATAAAATGATTGTCGTAACGACCAAACCTTCAAACTTCGTACGTAAGGACAATGGGCCGTTCACACAGTTTCTTCTCGATGTCTTGTATGGGAAATACAAGACCCTCTTACAAGATTTCCGCAAACGTAAAGATGTATACAACCGTGAAATGGAGCAGGTTCGTCAACTTGAAAAAGAAGGTTCGGTTGTACACCTACAACCTTCCAAGGATTTTGGGGCGAAGCGTTTCAGTGCGACCTATGAACAGGTTCAGGGCATGTATGAATTGGGAATATCGGATTGTGAAGCCAAACGGGAACAGATCTTTAAATTTCTCGAATTGATATGAGTTCACTTCATCATCTCGAAATCTATGTATCCAATCTAAAAATTAGCCATGACTTTTGGTCATGGTTTTTAAATGAATTAGGCTATGAACCTTATCAATCGTGGAATGAGGGCTTCAGTTATAAACTGGATGATTTCTATCTAGTATTTGTTCAAACGGAAACAGCGTATTTGGATAAGGGTTATCATCGTAAGCGTATTGGCTTGAATCATCTTGCTTTTCATGCCCAATCCCGTTCTGAAGTAGATCGGATGGCACAATTGATCCAAATGAAAGGGATGACGCTTCTGTATCCAGAACGACATCCCGATAAAAATGATTCAGACTATTATGCACTCTTCTTTGAAGACCCCGATCGCATCAAAGTTGAACTCGTCTCAAAATAAGGTCCAAGGCTTTATGTTTGGTAATGGACTTTCAAACGTTAAGACTTCTTTTGTGATCGGATGTGGAAAACTTAAGGATGTAGACCACAATGCGATTTGTTGACCAACAATCGCATTTTTATTATAACGTTGATCTCCCCATAGCGGACAGTTGCGCGAAGCGAATTGAACGCGAATCTGGTGGGAACGACCGGTCTTAAGTTGGACTTCAATCAGACTTAAATCCTTGACTTGTTGGATGACTTTGAAACTCAATTGAGCCAATTTGCCTTGACTCGCATTGGTTACACGACTTCGATTGGTTTTTTCGTCCTTGATGAGATAATCCTCAAGGACTTTTTGTTTGGGTAAAGGCCCTACAACGACTGCGAAATAGGTCTTTTGAAGTTCATGTTTACGCACGGAATCCGAAAGACGCGCAGCCGCCTTGCTCGTTTTCGCAAGGACGACAACACCACCGACCGGTCGATCTAAACGATGAACCAAGCCACAGTATACATTGCCGGGTTTATCGTATTTCTCTTTAAGATAGTTTTTTGCCAAGGTGACGATATCCATGTCTTCGGAATCATCCGCCTGCATGGGTACGTTGATGGGTTTTTCAATCACTAAACAGTGGTTGTCTTCAAAGAGGACTTTCATTTGAAACGAACACGTCCATAAATGCCACAAGGCAAATACATATCTCTACGTTTGATGGGAAGTGCGATCTCACCCGTTTGAATCTCAGCTTTTGGTAGTGAAATTCTCAGGATATTTTGAAGAACCGTGTAGGAGAAACCCGTTGTATACGCATTGATCAATAGGAAGACCGGTTTTGGATCTAAGATCTGCTTACACGCTTCAATCAATTCATTGAGTTGTTCTTCCAATTTCCACATCTCACCACTTGGACCACGGCCATAACTGGGTGGATCCATAATGATGCCATGATAGGTACGACCACGACGGTGTTCACGTTCAACAAACTTCAACACATCATCGACGATGTATCGGATGGTTTTATCTTCAAGTCCTGATAGTTTTTGGTTCTCTTTAGCCCATTGAATCATGCCTTTGGACGCATCCACATGCACGACTTCAGCCGCACCTGCTTGAGCACAGGCCATGGTTGCGCCACCGGTATAAGCGAAAAGATTCAAGATGCGAAGTTCACGTGGATCATTTTTAATCTGTTCCTGCATCCAATCCCAATTGGTGGCTTGTTCAGGGAAGATCCCTGTATGTTTGAAACCAGTAGGGGCAACTTTAAAACGCAAGGCGCCATATTGAATGACCCAAGTTTCAGGAAGCTTACGTCTGAATTCCCATTCACCGCCCCCTTTAGGAGAACGATGGTAATGTGCATGCACTTGGTGCCATGCGACTTGCTCTTTATCTTTTGGCCAAACAGCTTGAGGATCGGGACGACGAAGCAAAATATCTTTCCAACGTTCCAACTTCTCGCCATCACCGGCATCAATCAATTCGTAATCTATCCAATTCTTCGCAATCTCTTGCATCATTGAACCTCATTTTCTAGTTTTTGTGGGGTATCCAAAGCATAACGATCGCATAAATCCACAATGTGATACAAGATATGCACCACATCATCGCCGAAATCACTAAGTGTATAACTGACAGCACTGGGCGTCTCATGACGCTCAATGATGGCTTTGGCTTGGAGGAGTTTAAGTTTACGTCTTAATTCAGTCGCACTCAAGTATGGAACATTATTTAAGATTTCACTGTAACGTTGTTGGCCTTGATCAATGGAGGTTAATATTTCAAACACCCATTTCGAACCAATCAACTCATGTAACATCTTGTATCCAAAATCAATCTTCTTCATAGGAACAAATTTAGCCCTTTCTGTTAAAACAAATATCATTTATAATAGTACTATAGTCGAAAGACTTCAAGAGGAGAATCAAAAATATGAACAAATTAAACACTTATTTAGCAAATCTAGCTGTTTTGAACGTTAAATTCCACAATATTCACTGGAATGTCGTTGGAAAACAATTCGTACAGGTCCATGAATTCACAGAATCCTTATACGATGTTTTCTTTGAACAATACGATGCAGTGGCGGAAGCCTTGAAGATGCGTAACGTCTATCCTGTCGCAAGCCTTAAAGAATATCTTGAGTTGACAACGGTTAAGGAAATCGAATCCAAAGACTATTCCGTGGAGGAAGTCATTGATTTGGTTGAGTCAGAATTGAAAGCTTTGTGTGAACTTGCCACAAGCATTCGCAATGAAGCGGATGAAGCCAATGACTTTGTCTTAGTTGCACAATTTGAAGATTACATCGCAGGATTCCAAAAGAATCTGTGGTTCATCAAAGCCATGAAGGCGTAAGGGGCGAAAGCTCCTTTTTTTGTTATAATGGACTCAGATGAGAAAATAAAAACATCCCGAAAGATGTGGATAAGCAATGGCTGGGGTAAAAGGATTCGAACCTTTGGAATGTCAGAGTCAGAGTCTGATGCCTTACCGCTTGGCGATACCCCAATCTATTTGGAATCTCAGCGTACTTATTATATAATAATTGACGCACAGGAGTGAATAAAAAATGAAAAAAGTTAGAACACGTTTCGCCCCCAGTCCAACCGGATACATGCACATCGGTAATTTAAGAACCGCATTGTATGAATATTTGGTCGCGAAGAAGGATGGTGGGGATTTTATCTTACGTATTGAAGATACCGATCAGAATCGTTTGGTCGAGGGTTCCGTCGAAATCATCTATGATACTTTGAATCAAGTTGGTCTTCATTATGATGAAGGACCCGACAGACCCGGTGAAGTGGGACCTTATGTCCAATCCGAACGTCTACCCATGTATAAGGGCTATGCGGAAGAATTGGTTCAAAAGGGTGGTGCTCATGTTTGTTTTTGTGATGAGACCATCATTCAGGCTCAACGTGATGCGGCTGAAAAAGCCGGCGTTCCATTCAAGTTCCAAGATCCTTGTCATCATTTGAGTCAAGCAGAGATTGAAACACGAAAAGCCAATGAAGCTTATGTCATTCGTCAAACCATCCAAGCGGGTGCTTCTACGGTTTTCCATGATGAAGTCTATGGCGATATTGAAGTCGATCGCGAAATTTTGGATGAACAAGTCCTCTTGAAGAGCGATGGTTTTCCAACCTATAATTTTGCGAATGTCATTGATGATCACACCATGAACATCACCCATGTTGTGCGTGGGAATGAATACTTATCTTCAACCCCGAAATACAATCTGATTTACGATAGTTTTGGTTGGGAGAAACCGACCTACATCCATCTGCCACCGGTCATGAAGGATGAACAACACAAACTCTCCAAACGGAATGGGGATGCGTCGTTCCAAGATTTGGTAAAGAAGGGTTATCTGCCTGAAGCCATCCTTAATTACATTGCTTTATTGGGTTGGAGTCCTGAAACCAATCAGGAAATCTATACTCTAGAAGAATTGACACAAGTCTTCAATGTGAAGCGGATCTCAAAAGCACCGGCCATTTTTGATATTGAAAAGTTGACTTGGATGAATGGCATGTATCTAAGAGCCATGGATCTTGAGACCTTCCATGCCTTATGTCTACCGTATTACAAAGATGCGATCCAACGCGATTGCGATTTAAAAGAAGTCAGTAAGATTCTCCAACAACGTCTTTCTGTTTTGGCAGAGATTCCGGAAATGGTTGATTTCATCGATACCTACCCAGAATACGATGTGGAAATGTTCTACCATAAGAAGATGAAGACCGATAATGCGATGTCCATCCTGGCATTAGAGGAATCTTTGAAAGTCTATGAAACGATTGAAAACTGGAACAGTGTGGATGAACTTCATGCGAAGTTATCCGCAACCCCTGAACGCCTCGGCATCAAGAATGGTCAGTTCTATTGGCCGATTCGGACCGCTGTTACAGGCAAACAATTCACACCAGGGGGTGCATTGGAAATACCGTACATCTTAGGTAAAGAAGAAACCCTCCGTCGTACCCATCTTTCATTAGAGAAGTTGAGACAGGATACCAAGTAAAGCTCCGTGCTTTACTTTTTTTACGGGGTCACAACTGTTATACTAGAGTGGCTTTTGGTATAATAGGCGCAGAGGAAAACGATGTCATTCTTAAACAACTTAAACGAAAATCAAATGAAGGCGGTCATGAGCACAGCCCGCTATCTGCGCATTATCGCAGGAGCAGGCAGTGGTAAGACACGTGTTCTCATCGCTCGAATCGCTCATCTTATTTTTGACTTGGGCATCCATCCTGGCAGTATTCTAGCCATCACCTTCACCAACAAGGCGGCAAATGAGATGAAGGAGCGACTGAATCACATGTTGGCAAGCAATGCCTCCGGTGTGCACATCAGTACGATCCACTCTTTGTGTGTCATGATTCTTAGACAAGATGCGACGGCCATCGATCTACCGCGTAACTTTACGGTTTTAGACCAAGATGATCAAAAGAGCATCATCAAAGAAGCGTATAAAGAAATTGGTTTGGATCGTCAGAAATACAGCATTCCTTCAATGTTGGATTACATTGGAAACAACAAGGGTGCTGAGATCACTGTGGAGCGTGCTTTCACGTTAGCGGGTTCACATTATGGTGAACAGGAGAAAGCGAAAGTCTATGCGTATTACGTGAGTCGTCAAAAGGCTCTTTTTGCCTTAGATTTTGATGATCTGCTTTTAGAAACCGTACGGATGTTCGGTTTGAATCCCGATATTTTACGTAAATGGCAACGTCGTTTCAACTTCATCCATGTGGATGAGTTCCAAGACATTGACCGTGTGCAATATAAACTCATCAAGCAATTAGCGGGTCAAGAGAATCAAGTCTATGTCGTGGGCGATCCCGATCAGACCATCTATACCTGGCGGGGTGCGGATGTGAACATCATCCTGGATTTTGAGAAGGATTATACCCCGAGTGAGACCATTGTCTTGAATCAAAACTATCGTTCAACCCAACATATTTTAAATGGGGCGAACTCTTTGATTCAAAACAATCAGTATCGTGTTAAAAAAGATTTATTTACGGAAATACAGAGTGATGAGAAGGTCACGCACTGTGCATTCACCTCGGAAGATCATGAGGCGAATTGGATTGCGGCCAAGCTTAATGAATACAAGCAACAAGGCAAGAACTTCAAAGATATGGCGATTTTATATCGTTCCAACTATCTTTCACGTTCTTTGGAAAAAGCCTTTTTAGATCATCAGATTCCCTATGTCATCTATGGGGGGACACGCTTCTACGATCGAGCTGAAATCAAGGATATGTTGAGTTACTTACGTATGCTTACGCATGGGGATGATTTGGCTTTCATGCGTGTCATCAATCAACCGAAACGTGGGATTGGATCCAAGACCTTGGATAAACTTCGTGACGATGCGAAGATAAATAAACGTACGATGTATGAAGAAATGAAAGTAAGTACAGCGTTCACAGGCAAGGTCTTGAACACTTTTGAACGTTTCGCTCAATTGATTGAAGGCTGTAAAGCAAGTTTAAAAGAAAAACCTTTATTGGAAATCTTAGAACGAATGGCCAATGACAGTGGTTTGCGTAAGATGTATGAAGAAGCGCATGAAATGGATCGCATGGAAAACATCAAGGAATTGATCAACGATGTGATCACCTTTCAGAACCAATATCCAGAAGCGACCTTGGATGAATACCTTCAAATGGTATCGCTCTATGGGGATAAGACCGATTTGACGACTGGGGATTATGTGCAATTAATGACAATCCACGCAGCAAAAGGTTTGGAGTTTGATACGGTGTATGTCATTGGATTAAGTGATGGCATTTTCCCGAATGAGCGTGCGATGAGTGAAGGCAGACGAGGGCTTGAAGAAGAACGTCGTTTGGCTTATGTAGCTTATACACGTGCAAAGCGCAAACTGTATCTCACGGAAGTCTCAGGTTATAGTTTCGTCTTGATGAAGAATCGCACACGTTCACGTTTCATTGATGAGATTGATCATAAACATCTGGATCATGTCGGTGTGAATTATAATTTCGATCAACCGAAAGAACTGAATTTGAAAGTCAAAACAAAAGAACCGAGTCCGTTTGCGGATGCGATGGATAAACGTAAAGCCTTACCATATAAGAAAGGTGAAATCGTTTATCATAATGTGTTTGGGGAAGGTTTGATCATCAAAATCGATGGCGGTTTGGCTGAAATCGCCTTTGAGTTCCCCCATGGTTTGAAAAAGATCATGTTGGCGACCCCTGCAATTTCAAAGACAAAGCGAGAAGTTTCATGATGAAGGAACGTATTGAACAATTACGGAGTGAAATCCGTAAACACAACCATAGTTATCATGTCTTAGATAAACCTACGATCAGCGATCAAGAATACGATCGTTTGATGCAGGAGCTCTTAAGCTTGGAAAATGAATACCCTGAATATAAAGATGCCTTGTCTCCAACCCAACAGGTGGGAGGACAGGTCTTGGATAAGTTCCAGAAGGTTAAACATGACGTGATGATGTTATCTTTGGGTAATGTATACAATCAAGCAGAACTTGATGAGTTCATCGATCGTGTAGAGAAAGAAACAGGCTTGAATGAGTTCGTCTTGGAATTGAAGATCGATGGTTTGGCCATGAGTCTTCGTTATCAGAATGGACGATTTGATAAAGCCATTACCCGTGGAGACGGGGATACCGGAGAAGATGTCAGTCTCAATGTAAAGACAATCAAATCCATTCCCTTAACCGTTTCAGACTTGAGTTCATTTGAAGTACGGGGTGAAGTCTATCTACCCAAAGCGCAATTTGAACGGATCAACCTAGAACGCGAAGCCAAGGGTGAAGAGCTCTTTGCCAATCCACGGAATGCGGCTGCAGGTAGTATCCGTCAACTGGACTCAAACATTGCGGCATCCCGCAATCTGGATGCCTATTGGTATTACTTGATTCAAGGTCAACGCTTTGGATGCCAGAGTCATCTTGAAGCTTTGGATTGGATGCGAGCACAAGGCTTTAAAGTCAATCCTCATACACGTCTTGCCAAAGGTAAAGCAGCGGTATGGCAAGCCATACTTGAGTTGGGTGAACTTCGTCGTAGCTTAGGCTATGAGATTGATGGCATCGTCATCAAACTCAATCGATTCAGTGGTCAAGACCAGATGGGCTTCACCGCAAAGACACCCCGTTGGGCGGTTGCGTATAAGTTCCCAGCGGAAGAAGTCTTAACAACGCTAAAAAACATCTTCATCACGATTGGCCGAACTGGAAAGGTGACGCCGAATGCGGAACTCGCACCGGTGCGCATCGCAGGGACGACCGTTGGCTTTGCACAATTGCATAATGAAGATTTCATACAGTCAAAAGATATCCGGATTGGCGATATCGTCAAAGTCCGTAAAGCCGGGGAAATCATCCCTGAAGTGGTCGAAGCACTCGTTGAACGAAGAGATGGTACACAAGTTCCCTATGTCTTCCCCTCAGTGTGTCCACATTGTCATGGACCTTTGGTTCGTGATGAGAAGGAAGCGGCCCATTATTGCATCAACACCGACTGTGAGGCACGGATTGTCGAGAGTTTGGCGCATTTCGCTTCTCGCGATGCGATGAACATTGATGGTTTGGGTGTGAAGACGGTTGAGACTTTGGTTCAAGCCAAATTGATCAAGACGATTGCGGATATTTATACCTTAAAAGAAAAGAGAGATGAACTCTTGACACTGCAGGGCTTCAAAGAAAAATCGGTTGATGGTTTGCTTCAAGCGATTGAAGCGAGTAAATCTAATTCAATGGAGCGTTTGATCACAGGCTTGGGCATTCGTCAAGTGGGTGAGAAGGCAGCACGTTCTTTGGCGTCAAGCTTTGCGAATATCGATGCTTTGAGCCAGAGCGATGAAGACGAACTCAGTTCGATTCGTGACATCGGTAAGATCACCGCAAGCTTCATAACAGGTTATTTCAATGAAGAACACAATCAACATTTAATCCAACGCCTTAAAGAAGCAGGTGTCGAGATGGAAAGTCGTTTACCACAAATCGAAAGTTCTGCATTCAGTGACTTAACGGTTGTGGTGACGGGAAGCATTCCCAATCATACGCGTGAACAAGTCGAGGAATGGTTTAGAATCAAAGGGGCGAAAGTAAGCTCCAGTGTATCCAAGAAAACCGATTTGGTGGTCTATGGGGAAGCAGCCGGTTCAAAGCTTAAGAAAGCGCAAGAATTGGGTGTTCGTACCATGCGTGCAGAAGATTGGTTAAAGGAGCTTGAGACATGAAAAAGCTCATCCTATTTTTAAGTTTATTATTTCTAGTGGCTTGTCAGAGTGAAACTACGGGTCCAGATGTCCAAGTCATCAATCGTATTGATAAAGATGACTATATGATGTTGCTGCCATTTAGCGCATCACCCATTCGAAATTATCATGGGACTTATTTGGGAAGAACGGATTTCATGGAAATTGGTTCCCGTTTGGAAGCCAAGAGTAAAGAACATTTCAGTCCGGAAGAATACTATCTAGCGGAAGGTCAAGTCTTGACCAATGCTTTGCTAGGCCAATTGGTCAAACGTGAAAGTACGGATAATCCTTATGGTTTGAATCCACCAAAGGACAGTGACTTTTTGATTGGAACATCCGATATCAGTGTCAAAGATGCGGTGGTTGTAGCGGACGTGATGGAAATCGACTTTCATATTGAAGAAGGGAATGAATATCCGCTTGCAGGAATCTCACTTGCGATCGTTTTGAATCAAAACCTACGTACAGAAGATAGCTTTGTGACGATCACGGATCAGGTTCTTTATGATTATGGAACCAATATGGGACGTAAATTAGATCGTTTCATTCGCAGTTTAACGGACTTGGAAGATATCCCCCTTTTCATTGCCTTATATGTGACCAATCCCACAGATGCGGTGTTACCGGGTCGTTTCATTGGCAGTGGTTACTTTACGGCCCGTGGAGGCCAGTTTGCGAAGGACGATGAAGTCTGGGCACTCTTGCCATCGACACAGGCAAGTAGTTTGAATACCAATCTGGTTGAGCAGTTCAACCAAATCAAATCCGCCTTAACCGTCTTCACACCCGAAGCAGTAGGCGTGGTAGGTGAGGTTCGTTTTGTTGATCAGCAAGCGGATTTCATGCGTTTAACATTGACCTTACAGGCCAAGACATATGCGGAAATTCAGGGTTTGGCTCAATATACAGCACAATTGATTCAGGAAATCGACAATCGGGAGTATCCGGTTGTGGTTCGGATCAATTCGATATCTGAGACCTTGGTTTTGATGGAATTAACGGTGGATGATGAATTAAGCATCATCTATACCTATTAGGAGGCTCTATGAAGCGATTGGATGTACAAGGATTTAAGGAGTTGGCGAATCAATTACGCTTTTCTTTGAGTGATGCGGAAGCTCAGGATATCAAGCATGAGTTTGATGTCTTGATTGATCAAATGGATTTACTCAATAAAATCGATACTGAAGGGATTGAACCCATGGTTTATCCGTTCGATGAAGAGACAAGCTTTATGCGTGAAGATGTGGCAGATCAAGTGCTACCTGTTCAAGAAGTTCTGAAGAATGCGCCTAAGACGAAGAATGGTTTCTTCGTGACGCAGAAGGTGGTGGGTTAATGGACATCACAATGTTAAAAGAAAAAACAAGCGTATTAGAGCGTGTTGAAGAAGCTTTTTCAAAGGCGAAAGCCTTTCAAGAAGATCTAAATGCCATGGTTAGTTTCATCGATCCCAGTGAGCAGATTGATGATTTGAAGAACATCGATCCACACGCGCCTTTTTATGGTGTTCCGGTCGTTCTAAAGGATCTTGTGAACATGAAGGGTAGCTTGACGACAGGCAGCAGTGGTATTTTAGAAAACTATGTCTCACCCTACGATGCGACCATCACAGAAAAGTTGAAAGCTGCCGGAGCTATCATTATCGGCAAATCATCCTGTGATACCTTCGGTATGGGTGGGACGAATATGACCGCTTGGACAGGTCCTGTCATGAATCCCTATGATTTGAATCGCATGTCCGGTGGTTCTTCAGGGGGCAGTGCGGTTTTGGTTGCCAGTGGTGTCGTACCAATGGCAATTGGGACGGATACCGGAGATTCAATTCGTAAACCTGCTTCCTTCAACAACATTGTTGGTTTGAAACCAACATATGGACGTATTTCACGGTACGGTGTGATTCCGTATGCCTCATCATTAGATCATGTGGGTGTCTTCACACGCAATGTGAAGGATGCGGCCTTGTCGCTGGAAGTTTTGGCGGGTCGTGATGATAAAGACATGACCAGCTCACATTTACCAGTCGAAGCATATGCCCAACTTTTGAACAGCGATGTCAAGGGGAAGAAGATCGGTATTCTCCAAAATGTCGTCGACGCGATTCAAAAACCTGAAACCCTAAAAATATTCAAAGAACTTTGTGATCAATTGAAAGCAAAAGGTGCAGTCATTCAGTCCATTCATTTGGATGAGAAGTTGATGCATGCCTTTTTACCAACCTATTACATCATTGCGAATGCAGAGGCAACGGCCAATCATTCCAATCTCGATGGCTTGCGCTTTGGGGTTTTGCGTGAAGGGAATTCAATGGAAGAATCCATGATCAACTCACGAACAGCGGGCTTTGGGAAACTCTTGAAGAAGCGTTTTGTTATTGGCAGTTATGCTTTGTTTACAGAGAATCAAGAAGAAGTCTTCCGTAAAGCTCAAAAAGTGAGACGCTTGATTGTGGAAGATTTGAAGCGAGTTCTAAGTGATGTGGATGTGGTGATCGCACCAGCAAGTGGACAAGGAGCACCGAAGTTTGATGATGTATCGGCCGATCAGCTTTCGAGTGAATACTTGATTGCGGAGAACTATATGGCCTTAGCGAATTTTTCTGGTTACCCAAGCATCACCGTTCCAATGGGATACGTGGATGGTTTACCAGTGGGGGTCAATCTGACTTCTGCCGCGTTTACAGAACAATTGTTGCTGGATGTGGCATTAGCGGTTGAAGAATGTACTGGTATCAAAGATGTCGTCAAGGAGCCTAAACGATGAACTATGAAACTGTGATCGGAATTGAGATCCATTGTGAATTAAAAACAAAGTCCAAGATGTTTTCAGGTGCACCCGTTGCGGTCAATATGCAACCGAATACCTGTGTGAATGAAATTGATTTAGGGCATCCTGGTGTTTTACCTTCATTGAATAAAGAAGCGGTTCGTCTTTCTGTTTTGGCGTGTAGCGCACTTAATTTAGAAATCGATCCTGTTGTCCGCTTTGATCGAAAAAACTATTATTATTCTGATTTACCTAAAGGTTTTCAAATCACCCAACAATTCCATCCGATTGGTCAACATGGCTACATCGATTTGGAATTAGAAGAAGGGACCAAACGGATACGGATCAATCGTCTCCATATGGAAGAAGATACCGCAAAACAATACCATGCAGATGAGGAGACCTGGATCGACTTCAATCGTGCAGGAACCCCTTTGATTGAAATCGTCAGTGAAGCGGATATCCGTAGTGCTAAGGAAGCCATGGCCTATGTCGAGAAACTACGCAACATCCTTGTTTACTTGGATGTGACAGATGGCAAGATGGAAGAAGGCTCTTTGCGTTGTGACATCAATATCTCTTTACGTGAAATCGGTACGGAAGCCTTTGGCGTCAAAACTGAAGTCAAGAACTTAAACTCCATCTCCAACATCGAACGTGCGATTCAAGCAGAAGTGGAACGTCAAAGTGCACTCTTAAATGCAGGTGACGTTGTGGAACAAGCCACCCGTCGTTATGATGATGTGGCGAAGACAACCATTCTGATGCGTAAGAAAGAGGGAACCGTGGACTATAAGTATTTTCCTGAGCCCAACATTCCTCCGATTCGTTTGGATCAAAAATGGATTGAAAGCATTCAAGCATCGATGCCGGAACTTCCGGATGTACGTCATGCACGCTATATGGGTTTGGGTTTGAGTGATTACGATGCACAAGTCTTGATCTCAAATAAAGCCTTATCGGATTTCTTTGATCAACTCTTGAAACATACCAGCTATGTTAAACTTGCGGCGAACTATTGCATTTCGGATTTACTTGCGAACATCAGTCAAAAAGAATTGAGTGATGAATCTTATGCCTTGAAGATTGAAGAAATGGGTCAGCTCATCAATGGTTTGGGTAAACAAGACATCTCTTCTAAACAAGCCAAAGACATCTTTGTGGAACTCTTAAAGGGTAAGGATTATCAAGCCACCATCAAGGCTTTGAACATTGAACAGGTATCCGATACTTCAGTTTTGTCCGCGATGATTGAAGCGGTTCTTGCGGAGAATGAGCAATCCATCATCGATTATCATAATGGTAAGGATCGTGCGCTTGGTTTCTTGATGGGTCAAATCATGAAGAAGTCCAAGGGACAAGCGAATCCAGCTTTGACCAATAAGCTTTTACTTGAGGAACTCTTGAAGCGTAAAGCTTGATTTGCACTTCAAACGAATTACGCTATAATAGAATCACGGAGAAATTATGACGAAGAAAAAGAAGGTTTTAAAACTAAATTTCAGCAATATCGTGTTTGCCTTAGGAATCTTGTTCATCTTGATTCCGACGACCGTTATTGGTGTGATTCTATTGCAGTCCAGTATGCAGACAGGGAATGTCATCGCGGGCAATCGTTTTGCGAATGACTTGAATCCTGCGATCACCGAAGATTTACAGAATCTTGGTAAAGAAGCCATGCAGAGTGTAAGTGGTGTGGAAGTGGTTGAGATGAATCTCAAGGCTGCGACACTTCGCTTGACCGTTAACTTGCCTTCAGGCAAAGATGAAGCAAATTACATGAGCTTGATTGAAAGCTCGCTGAGTAAATTGAATGAAGCCATTCCATTTGATACCTACTTCAATGATACAGATTCGATGAAGATGTATGATTTGGAAGTAAATTATGTGGATGCCTTGGATAATACCAAGTCGATTTATTATCAAGTGATTAAGAATGCGAATATGGAGACATGGCGTGTACAAAATCTCTTGGTTCCTGTGAATCCTGAGCTTGCGGCTGAATTATTAGCGAAATTAGCTCAAAAAGATGAGAATAGCGTTATTCCGAATACAAATGGTAGTGAAGAATCAGAAACAACTGAAGAAAGTGGAGACGAATAAGAGGTTTATCCTCTTATTTTAAATTGTATGCAAAAGAACGAACGATTGATTTTAACAGCAGTGGATTACAGTGAACAAGGCGTAGCAGTTTGTAAGCACGAAGGTTTTGTGGTATTTGTCAAAGGGATGTTGGTGGGTGAAGTTGCGGATGTGTTGATCATGCGTGTGAATACCCGTCAGGCTTTTGGCCGTTTGATGGAAGTGATTGAACCCAGCAAGGATCGCGTTGAACCGCGCTGTCCAATCGCATACCAATGTGGAGGTTGTCAGCTTCAACACATGAGTGCAGAACACCAAGCTGAATTCAAACAGAAACATGTGACGCATCTCTTTGATCGTCAATTCGCAACACATCCAGAAGTCTTGCCCATTATTTCGATGGAAGACCCTTGGTTCTACCGAAACAAATCTCAGGTTCCTTTCGAAGTGAAAGAAGAACTTGAATATGGGTATTATCGTGCGCACAGTCATACGATTCTTCCTTTTGAGACCTGTTATATTCAAAATGATGAAAGCAATCAAATCCTGAAGTTCATCAAGGATTTTTACTTTGAACAGAGTGTCAAGCCTGTGGATCTTCGTCACGTGTTGATCAAGAAAGCATTTGCGACGGAACAACTGATGGTCATCTTGGTTCACAAGACTAAGACTTTACCGTTGATGAATGAACTTACAAGTGCACTTTTGACGCAATTCCCAAAAATCAAGGCAATCGTCCTGAATGTGAATAAAAAAGAAGATAATGTTGTTTTAGGGGATAAATTCATTCCACTTACCCTAGAAAGCACGATTGAAGATCGATTGGGTGATTTTTCATTCAAGATTTCACCAAGTTCTTTCTATCAAGTCAATGCTGTTCAAGCGAAGGTTCTTTATGACCATGCGGTTAAGTTTGCACAATTGAAGGGAACTGAAACCGTATTGGATTTGTATTCTGGTATTGGGACGATCTCCCTATTCCTAGCTCAACACGCGAAGAAGGTCTATGGTATTGAAATTAATCCGCAAGCCATAGAAGATGCAAAAGCTAATGCGGAATTGAATAAGGTATCCAATGTGGAATTTTTGGTAGGAGATGCGAAAGAAGCTGTTCGTTATTTCATCGAAGAAAAGATCCATTTGGATGTGATTTTGGTCGATCCACCTCGTAAAGGTTTGGATAAAGATACCTTGGATGCGATCATGACCTTGAGTCCTGACCGTTTGGTCTATGTATCCTGTGATCCTTCAACTTTAGTAAGAGATTGTAAGCTCTTGGAAGAAATCTATACCGTTGAATTGATTCAACCAGTAGACATGTTTGCACAGACGTATCATGTGGAGACGGTGGTATTGATGTCAAGGATAGAGAAATAAGGGGGTAAAAACATAAGTAAATAAGGACTTTCCGTGATTTGAGATCTGGCATAAACCAGGAGGATAATCACGGTTTTTTATGTGAGAAATAAATTGTAATAAGATGAGAAAGGCATAACTGAAATCTATCCAGTTCGAAAAAAGGGTGGGAAGTACAGCTGCAAACGAAAAAGTAAAGAAACTGCGTGTTGCTGGCTATTACAGAGTTTCTACAGAAACGGAAGAGCAGAACTCCAGCTATGAGATACAGGTAGCTCATTACACAGATTTCATAAAGAAAAATACTGAATGAGAGTTTGCAGGCATTTTTGCAGATGATGTTATTTCAGGCACGAACACAAAAAAGCGAGAAGAGTTTAACCGCTTGATTGATGAGTGCATGGAAGGGAACATCGATCTGGTTATTACAAAATCCATTAGTCGATTTG
>CAYRIW010000024.1:0-23719 GCA_964424595.1 uncultured Erysipelotrichaceae bacterium
TTTAGTCCTTATTCATAAAAAAAGACCATCGACCTATTTGTCGACAGTCTGAAATACAAGCATGAGCTTGTATTTTTTTTGTGAAAAATTCGTTGACATGTCAACCATATTGAGCCTATAATTCTACCTATGAATAAAATAGAAAACAAGGTTAATCGAAGTATTGGAAGAATGATTTCCATTTTGCATCGACATGCTCAAGCGCATCACAATCACAATTTGAAAGATTGCGGAATCAATGCGAAGGACTTGCCGATTTTACTCTATCTCTATCATCACGATGGTTCGACGCAAGATACGATCGTTGGCTTCTTGAATATCGATAAAGCAGCGGTGACTCGAACGGTTCAATCACTTGAGGAGCGTGGATTCATCACTCGAAATAAAGGTGTGGAAGATCGACGATGCAATCATCTTCATCTGACGGACCGAGCACGCTTGGTAGAAAAAGATGTTCGGGATTCTGTGAAATCATGGAATGCGATCTTGACTGAATCAATGAATATTCAGACTTTAAATATCATCATCGATGGTTTGGAAGCGATGGTTGAAAAAGTTGAAACCAATAAAAAAGGAGTCTTAAAATGACACATGCTAATCCACTAGGAACAGAAAAAATAAGTACTTTACTCATCCGCTTCTCCATACCGGCAATTGTTGGGATGTTGGTAAGCGCACTTTATAATATCGTTGATCGTATCTTTATCGGGAATGCGGCGGATATTGGTAAGAATGGTTTAGCTGGAATCACGATTGGTTTTCCTTTGATGCTGATTACATTAGCAATTGGAGTATTGTTTGGTGTTGGTGGCGCAACGCTATTTTCGATGCGCTTAGGCCAAAAACGTGAAGAAGAAGCTGAGAAAGTATTAGGTAATTCCTTTGTATTATTGGTCTTATCCGGTACGGCGTATTTGATTTTTGGTCAAGTCTTTTTAGAACCACTCCTCAAGCTGTTCGGAGCGAGTGAGACGATTTTGCCTTATTCGATGGATTATATGCGAATCATATTTTTTGGGGTTGTGTTCCAAATGTTAAGCATGGGGCTGAATCATTTCATTCGAGCGGATGGCAGTCCTAAAATAGCCATGTATACGATGTTTCTTGGGGCTGGAACCAATATCGTTTTAGACCCATTGTTTATCTATGTGTTTAAAATGGGGATGGGTGGTGCTGCTTGGGCGACCATCATTGCGCAAGGTATTTCTGCGACATGGGTCATTCTTTATTTCTTTGGCAAACATAGTCGTATGAAGTTACATGTAAAAAACTTCGTCCTTAGCAGACCCATCGTCGTGAAAATCATGTCTTTGGGCTTGCCAGGATTTCTCTTGCAGTTGGCAGGGAGCTTGTTGAACACCTTATTGAATCGTAATTTATTGATGTATGGAGGGGATGTGGCGGTCTCTGGCATGGGTGTCATCAACAGCATCCAAACTTTGCTGTTAATGCCAATCATCGGTCTGAATCAAGGTGTGCAACCTTTAGTGAGTTTCAACTTTGGTGCTGAAAAGTATGATCGCGTCAAAAAAGCCATTAAGCTTGCGATGATTGCGGCAACCGTGATTGTGACCTTTGGTTTCATCATCACGCGTCTCTTCCCAAAACAATTGGTTTCAATGTTTAATCAAGATCCTGAGTTATTGGCTTTTGGAGATATGGCGATCTACTCTTGGTTCTTAATGCTTCCATTGGTTGGCTTTCAAATCATTGGTGCTAATTTCTTTCAAGCCATTGGACGCTCTAAATCTGCAATGTTCTTGACACTTACACGTTAGATCATCTTTTTGATCCCAGCTGTCCTTCTCTTTCCAAGGATTTGGGGTATTCAAGGTTTGCTTTACGCTGCTCCATTTGCAGATGTGCTTTCGACCCTTTTAACCGGTACATTCTTCTTCATGGTGATGAAGGATCTCACAAAATTGCATCATAATACCAATCAGGAACCTCTTATTGAAACCGTAATTGAATTATGAGGCTTATGCCAAAATTGAATTGATGTTATAGTTAAACAGGAATGAGGGAAATATGAACAAAATAGTTAAGCAGATCATCTTTATGGCAATCGGGGTCATCATCACCGGCATCGGAGCGAGTTTGACGGTCAAAGCTGCTGTAGGCGTTGGTGCTTGGGATGCCTTGAGTTTAAGCGTGTCCGGTGTCATTGGCATGAAAATTGGAACCTTTTCTATGATTATGAACATCAGCTGTGTTGTTTTGCAATTGATCATGTTGGGTAAGCAATTCAAACCTTTATTGTTTCTACAAGTATTTGTGGCTGTATTGCTGGGTTATGTCGTCAATTTCATGTTGTATGATGTGCTGTCTGGAATCATCATCACGCAATATTATCTCAATATGATTCTTTATCTCTTTGGATTACTTATCATCATTTTTGGAGTTGCCAACGTTATGACGATCAACTTCATCAGCTTCCCATTGGAAGGTGCATGTACTGTCATTGCTGATCGTTATCATTTGAATTTTGGTAAAGTTCGTCAATGGGCTGACATTCTATCGGTCTTAATTGCGATCGCAGTTGCTTTGATCTTTAGAAATGATTTAACCGTACGTGAAGGAACGATTATCGGTATGCTTGTTTTTGGTCCTCTGTTACATCAATTTATGGTCGCTTTGAAGCCTGGGTTAACAAAATTAGATTTAGTTTCTTAAAATTAAGCAGCCAATGGCTGTTTTTATTTAAGTATTGATTGTATTTGAAAATTGGATTGTTTAGAATTAAAAATGTGGCTAAACAATGATAAATCAAGAACCAAAATCAATTAATAACGAATGGCTGACTAAACTAAGAGAGATGGTTCCTTTAGGTTTTCTTGTCTTTGATGGTCAAGGAATCATTTTTTCAGATGAATACACCAAGTCCATCTTTGATCCTCGAGAGTTTGATATCAGCTATCCTTTTTTGTTTGAACAGTTCAAGAATACTTTTGTACCGCTCTCAAAAAATATTGGACTGATTGGTCGAGACCTTAAGAAATATGGTCTTGATGTCATTGGTCAATTGGTTCGGTATGAAGAACGCATCTCTGTTTTATTATTTATTAAAGATATTAAACGAGAGTTAAGTGAGGATAATGATTTAAAACGTTTATCGAAACTTCGGGATTTGATGTTGGATATCAATCAATCAATTTTACATATTGAAGATATTCAGAAGACATTTTATTTGATTCTAGAAAATGCGATGCGTGCGATTGAGAAATCCAATCTAGGTTCGATTTTCATATTGAATGGTGATATATTTGATGTGGTTTCTTACATTGGCTTTGGCAAAGACATTGAAGACTTGAAGTTGCCCATGGTGGACTCTTTCCTTTATCGAAATTCTAATGGAATGATGGATCGCATCACGAATATTTCAAGAATAGAAAATGATGACCATTTTTATCCAGTGACTACGTTTGCAGGGGATCGCGTTTATATCAAGTCGGAATTAAGTGCTCCGATTTATGTTAATGGGAATCTCTATGCGATGATCAATTTAGACTCATTGGAAGAAGATGCCTTTGATGAAAGTGATATCGCATCCATGGAGTTTGTGAGTACAAACATCCAGATTGCCATCAGCAATCAATTGCACTATCAAGAGAAATCACGCATGGCGATGTTTGATTCTTTGACGCAGTTGTATAATCGCCATTATTTTAATGAACAATTTGAACAAATGCTTCAAAAAGCAAAACGTACGCATGAGCATTTTGTGATCGCACTCTTTGATGTCGATGATTTGAAGACCGTCAATGATCAATATGGACATGTGATGGGGGATAAAGTTTTACAGAAAGTCGCCAGCGATTTATTAGAAAAAATCCGACGCAGCGATGTCGTTGCACGTTACGGTGGAGACGAGTTTGTGGGGCTTTTCTACAATGCGGACTGTGTCTTGATTCAAAATAAACTAGCGGATATTCAAGAAGAAGTAAAACAAACACCCATCAAAACCAATGAATCCGTCATTGCATGTACCTTTAGTTTTGGGACTGCGTGTTATCCCTACGATGGAAACACCATGGCTGAATTACTCGAGGTCGCGGATCAGGCAATGTATATGAATAAACGCGATAAAGAACGAAACTAGACAAAGGGACTGCAAGTCGGCATAATAAAGCTATGATAAACATTAAAGCACATGATTTGAATGAAGCATGGCGTAAAGCCTTCATCACGCTTTTTGAGATGGGTGGGCGAACGGATAATCAAAAGTATTTCAGTGATGAGTTGATCGTTTTTGAGATTGAAAACAATGATACATCAAGTTTCGACCCATTGTTTCCAATGTCACATCAAGATTTAGATCTGATTTGCGATTTCATAGTGACAGGTGATCGTGAAGATGAAGTCGTCCATGAGACAACGAAAATCTATCATCATCGAATGTTCGATGAACCTCGCTCGCAAGTTGAATACATGGTTAAAGTGTTGAATTATGATGAACCCATGGGGGATGCTCAAATATCCTTGTGGGATAAACATTTAGATCAAGATTTCTTTTATTCACCTTGTACCCTTGTTCTTTGGGCACGTCGCAAACACAAACATTTGGAGTTTCATACCCACTCCCATTCATCGGATGCATACAAGAAATTGTTGATGAACCTTGCGGAGTTCTCAAGTTTTCACAGATATTTGAGTAAACGGATCAATGTGGAGCCTGGAACCTACTATCACATTATTGACTCCTGTCATATTCATTACGAAGATTATGACAAAGCATTGGCTTTATATACGTTGTTGAGTAAGGGTGAGTCCGAATGACTTGCCTTTTATATAACTTAACTATGGTATAATGAACACTGAATAAAGAGGTATTTATGTCGAAAATCGCAATATTAACGGACTCAGGTTCGGGTTTGAATTTAGAAGATACGCAAGGGCTTGGTATTTATCTTGTGCCTTTGATGGTGCATCTTGATGATCAAAGTTACCAAGATGGTGTGGAGATTCAAGTTGAGGACATCCTACAGGCTTTAAAAGATAAAAAGGTTCCTAAAACATCGACGCCTTTGCTTAAACACATCGAAGATGTCATTGTAAGAATCAAGGAAGATGGATGTGAAGAAATCATAGCACTTCCTTTATCTTCGGGTCTCTCCAGCACATATCAATCCATTCGCTTAGCGGCGAGTGAACATGAAATCAATTGTCACATCATTGAAACACACAGCACCTGTATGTTACAGACGCATTTGGTGAATGTTGCGAAACGATTGATGGATAATGATCTTTCAGCTTTAGAAATTGTTGAGCGACTTCAAGCGATTGCGGACCAAGCGGATACGTTGATTCTTCCCAATGATTTGGACTATTTGAAACAGGGGGGGCGGTTGACTCCGTTGGCAGCGTCTTTAGCCAATATGTTTAAGATCAAACCTGTTCTTCAGTTGAACAAAAGCAGTCAAGGACGAATCGATGTTCTAGCGAAAGTTAGAACAGAGCGTAAAGCACTTGAATATGTTTTGGCTGCTCTTACAAACAAATTAAATGATAATGTTCATGTGTATCTCATTCATAGTGATGCCTTGACACGTGTTTTGGAAGCGAAAGCTCTTTTATTGAGTCGTGGTGTTCAAGAGACTCAAATATCGATCCATCATATCGCGCCTGTCATCTCATCGCATACCGGTTTGGATTGCATTGGCATCCAAGTCGTAGAAAATGGCAATGTTTGAACAACGATATCTTAGAAATCAAAGTACGATCAGTTTGGACGAACAAGCTGTTTTAAAAGCGTCTACTGTTGCCATTGTTGGTTTGGGCGGACTTGGAGGTTGGGCAAGTGAGTATTGTGCTCGTTTGGGTGTTGGAACCTTGATTCTAATCGACCATGATGGTGTTGAAGAGAGTAATTTGAATCGACAACTGTTCGCGACAGAATCAACTTTAGGAATCGATAAGACCGTGGCTGCTTATACACGTCTTCAACAGGTTAATTCGGATGGCACGTACCGTATGATAAATAAACGTTTGGATGAAGATAATGCCGTTGAACTCATCCGTGGAGCGGATATCGTGATTGATGCTTTGGATACCGTTAAGAGTCGAAGAATTCTTTTTAACGCATGTCATTCACTTAACATACCGTGTGTGCATGGTTCGATCGGTTCTTGGTTTGGACAGGTTTTGTTTATTGAGCCAAAGTCAAAGGTGTATGAACATCTGTATCAAAATGACACTGAAAAGGGTATTGAAAAAGACTTAGGGAATCCTGTCTTTACAGCGTCCTGTGTCGCATCGCTTCAAGTCGCGGAAACCTGTAAGTATTTATTGCATAAAGAGGGCAGTTTAAAAAGTCGTTTGTTAAGCATTGATTTATTGAATATGGAGTTCCTTACAATCGATCTAGAGGAGGCTTATGGCTAATCGTATCTACATTGGCAATTTGAATGAAGAAGTCGTATATCAGAAGCTTAAGAAAGAATTATTGGCGAGTGCAATTTCTATCAAATTGGTTCATGATGAAATTAGAAATCTATATGACAAGAAAGTTTACTTCTTGGTTTACGATCAATATTATAGTCGAGCCAATAGCCGCGTGAGTTTGAGTCTATTGATCAGTGAGCACAATGGAATGTGCAAGGTGAGTTGTGTTGGTTCTGGTGGTGGACAAGGAATATTCTTTGATTTTAGTTGGTTCAGTGAAGATAGTTTCATTCAAAAATGTGAAACGATATTATTTGAACTTGGCTTTAAAGAAAGCCAATAGGAGTGCGATATGCAAGAAACAATGATCAGTTTAAGTAAAATGAAGCCTGGAAGAGGGATGGAATTGGTGCATAAACCGATTCCTACGATTGAGGATCATGAGATTTTGATTCAAGTCAAAGCCGCATCCATATGTGGTACGGATGTCCATATCTATACCTGGGATGCCTGGGCTGCCAATCGTATCAAGAATTTGCCTCAAACCATGGGTCATGAACTGGCAGGCATTGTAGTGAAAGTGGGTTCACGCGTCAAACGGATTAAATTAGGGGATCATGTGTCCTGCGAAACGCATATCATTTGTAATGAGTGTGAATTCTGTCGTACGGGTCAAGGTCATATTTGTGTCAATACACAAGTGCTGGGTGTCGATCGCGATGGCGCTTTTGCGGAATACATCGCAGTACCCGCTGATAATGCCTGGGTCAATGATAAAAGTGTCCCATTTGAATACAGTTCAATTCAGGAGCCTTTAGGCAATGCGGTTCATACCGTCCTTTCTGGGCCTGTCGTAGGTAAGAGTGTTGCGATTGTTGGGGTTGGACCCATTGGTATGTTGGCGGTGGATGTGGCAAAAGCCGCAGGGGCACGTGCTGTTTATGCGATTGATATCAATGACTATCGTTTGGATCTTGCACTTTCAATCGGTGCGGATGCATCGATTCATAGTCTAAGAGAAGATGTCGTTCAACGTATCTTAGAATTGACGGATGGTCTTGGGGTTGATGTGGTCTGTGAAATGTCGGGTAATGCGAAAGCATTGACCCAGTCGTTAGAGTTTGTGAAACTGGGTGGAAGAGTATCCATTCTGGGTGTTCCAACGAAATCTGTTGAGATTGATGTGGCGAAACACATCGTCTTTAAGGGAATTCAGATTCATGGGATTACAGGACGTAGAATGTATGATACTTGGTACCAAGTTAAGGGTTTGATTGAAAGCGGGAAGCTGCATTTAAAAGAATTGGTGACCCATGTCTTGCCTTATACGCAATATGAAGAAGCCTTTTCTCTCATGGAAAGTGGCCAATGCGGGAAAATCGTATTGATGTTCAATCAGGAGGAAAGCAAATGAGTATCCATGATTTGAAATTTCTAGAAGATCAACTGGATGAGCTGAAACAACAAGGGGTCTATCGTAAGCTTCCGATTGTTGAGACGCCGAATGATGCGGAAATCATTTTGAATGGTCGCAAGGTCATTAATTTGAGTTCGAATAATTATCTTGGGTTTGCGAATCATCCACGCTTGAAAGCTGCGGCCATCAAAGCAATTGAAGATTATGGCGTGGGTGCGGGTGCGGTCAAGACCATTGTTGGAAACATGTCGATTCATGAAGAATTGGAAGATGTCTTGGCGAAGTTTAAAAAAGAAGAAGCCGTCATGGTTTTCCAATCGGGATACAACTGTAACGCGGGTGTCATCCAAGCGATCACTCAAGCAGGAGATTTAATTGTCTCAGATGAGTTGAATCATGCCTCCATCATTGATGGCGTACGTTTATCACGAGCAGATAAGGCAGTCTTTAAGCATTCGGATATGCACGATCTCAAACGCGTCTTAGAAGAAAAACGAGATAGGTATAATCAAGTTTTGATCATTACCGATGGTGTGTTCTCCATGGATGGGGATTTGGCTAAACTACCTGAAATCGTTGCTTTAGCTGAGGAGTTTAATTGTCTTACCTATGTGGATGATGCGCATGGATCGGGTGTTTTGGGTGAGAATGGACGTGGTACCGTCGATCACTTCAAGCTTCACGGACGAATTGATTTCACGATTGGCACACTTTCAAAAGCCTTTGGGGTTGTTGGGGGTTATGTGGCTGGTCGTAAGGTGATGAAGGAATGGTTGTCGCATCGTGCACGACCTTTATTGTTCTCTACCAATCTACCTCCAGCTGTTGCGGGTGCTTTGATCGAAGCGGTTAAACTTTTAAATGAAAGTGACGAAGCGACGACGGCGGTATGGCGTAATGGCAATTATTTTAAAGCTAAAATGAAAGAAGCTGGGTTTGACATCGGACATTCTGAAACACCGATAACGCCTGTGTTCTTTAAAGACGAAGCATTGACTGTCTCATTTTCTAAGCATTTGCTTGAAGAAGGTGTCTTTGTTTCACCCATCATTTTCCCTACTGTTCCTAAGGGTTTGGCAAGGGTACGCGTCATGGTCACTGCGATGCATACAGCTGAGCAATTGGACAAGGCTGTTGCGGCTTTTGTAAAGGTGCGCTCATTACTGACGAAATAACCAAAACATATGTTTTGGTTTTTTATTGGGGCATCCCATTAAGGGGATAAGATGGGCTATGCTATAATTTGACTGTTGATTTGAGGTAAATATGCAAAGAATAACACAGTATCCACTCTTAAAAGAGATTCAAGAACGTTGGTCAGCGCGCGCGTTCAGCACGAGATCCGTGCAACTAGATGATTTATATGCCCTTATTGAAGCTGCAAGTTTAGCGCCTTCCGCAATGAACGAACAGCCTTGGCGTTTCATTCTCGGAGATAAACCAGATGATTTGTCCATTTTAAAACAATCGCTTTTTCCAAGTAACCATGACTGGGCACAACACGCACCCATGTTGATTGCTTTATGCACGAAGAAAACAACAACATTTAATGGAAAAGATAATTTCTACAGTCGATTTGATGCGGGTGCAGCCTGGGCTTTTTTAAGCTTAGAAGCAAATCGGCGCAATCTGATTGCACATGCGATCGGTGGTTTTGATAAGCAGTTGATTCATGATCACTATTCAATCGAGGATGACTTCGAAGTCATCTTAATGATTGCCATTGGCTATCCAGGCGATATCCATACTTTAAGCGAGAAATATCAAGAACGTGAAAAGCCTGGAATACGACGTCCATTCATGGAATCGATTCTTACGAAATAGCGTATAATAAAAGAAAAGAGGAAGAAATAATGAAGAAAAACATTGGCGTTATCGGCATGGCGGTCATGGGTAAAAACCTTGCGTTGAATATAGCCGACCATGGCTATTCTGTAGCCATCTATAATCGAACTTATGAAGTCACGAAAAATGTATTGTTGGAAAACCCTACGGCAAATCTAACGGGCTCTGAAACACTTGAAGATTTTGTAAACCTATTGGAAAGTCCACGTAAAATCATCTTGATGGTCAAGGCTGGAAAACCAGTCGATGCATTCTTGGATTTACTTTATCCTTTGTTGGATGAAGGGGATATCGTTGCGGATGCAGGGAATTCATTTTTCTTAGATACGATTCGTCGTGAAAAAGCCGCAAAAGAAAAGGGTATCAATTTCTTTGGAATGGGTGTATCCGGTGGTGAAGAAGGGGCTCGTTTTGGACCTGCGATCATGCCGGGTGGGAATAAAGAAGCGCATGCCTATTTAAAGGACATGTTGGAAGCCATCTCAGCCAAAGCTGAAGGTGAAGCATGCACGACTTATATTGGAAGTGATGGGGCTGGGCATTATGTTAAGATGGTCCACAATGGCATTGAATATGGCGATATGGAATTGATTTCTGAAGCCTATCATTTATTAAAGAATGTGGGTGGATTAAATAATAAAGAACTTGCGGATGTCTTTACGGAGTGGAATAAAGGGGAATTGGATTCGTATTTGATTGAAATCACCAGTCATATTTTTAAGACAAAAGATGACTTAAGCGATGCGGATATCATTGATGTGATCAAGGATAATGCGGGACAAAAGGGTACGGGTATTTGGACTTCGAAAGAATCCATGGATCTCGGAATTCATACCTCTGTGATCACCAGTGCCGTCTATGCACGTTTCATCTCTTCATTGCGCGAAGAACGCATTCGTGCACATGCGATATTGCCAAGTCATACACAAACCAAGAGCATCGATCGCAACGAATTCATCGAAAAGGTTCGTAAAGCGCTTTATTTGGCCAAGGTTGTGTCCTATGCTCAAGGGTTTGCACTTTTGAAAGAAGCCGCAAAACAGTATAACTGGGATTTGAACTTCGAAGCCATTGCAAAGATCTTCAGAGGTGGATGCATCATTCGTGCACGCTTCTTGAATCGAATTGCGGAAGCATATACGAAGAATCCTAAACTGGATAATTTATTGTTGGATGATTATTTCTTGAAGATTGCGGATGATGCGTTGTTTGCATTACGTGAAGTCAATGCGATTGCCATCATGAATGGGGTACCTGCACCGGCTTTCAGTTCCGCAATCAATTATTACGATGCTTATCGTTCGGATTCCTTATCAACCAACCTCGTTCAAGCACAACGTGACTATTTTGGTGCACATACCTATGAACGTTTAGACCGAGATGGAAGTTACCACTTTGAAAGTTGGGGAAAAGATGTCGAATAAACGCAGTCTTGTCTTTACAATCTTTGGATCAACCGGTGATTTGACCTATCGTAAACTCTTACCGGCTTTGTATCACCTCAAACATCGTTCGCATTTAGCGGATGATTTTGAGATTCGTTGCATTGGTCGTAGAGATTACACTCAGGCTGAGTATCTTACAATCATTGAACCATGGATTCGTAAACAAACACGTTTCAAGTTTGATGAAACGACCTATCTTGCATTTACTAAGCATATTCGATACATCCAAATGGAATTCACGAATATGGATGCGTATGATAAATTGGATGACTATCCCTGTGGATTGGACAATCTTTACTACTTCGCCGTTTCACCAGAGTTTTTTACCGTGATTTCAGAAGGTTTGAATAAATCAGGTTATTTGAAGAATGGTACACATCGAGTCATCTTAGAGAAACCGTTCGGGGATAGTTTAAAACATGCCAAAGAAGTCAATCATGCACTGAATCAGTGGTTTAATGATAAACACATCTATCATATCGATCATTATCTTGGTAAAGAGATGATTCAGAACATTTTAGCTATACGTTTCAGCAATCGTCTTTTCGAGTCCGTTTGGAACAATGAAAACATTGAACAGATTCAAATCACAGCCGCTGAAACGGTAGGGGTTGAAACACGTGGCTCGTATTATGAACAAGCGGGTGCCATCAAAGACATGTTGCAGAATCATTTGTTGCAGATCATGAGTTATGTGGTTATGGAACGACCCGTTTCTTTAAGTAGTTCGGATATGGTGAATAAGCAGATATCCGTACTTGCCAATGTGTCTTTGGATAAATTGGTGATTGGGCAGTATGGTGCCATCGATGAGCATCGTGCGTACCGTGATGAAAACAATGTTGATCCTCAATCAAAGATCGATACCTATGCAGCAGTTCGTTTACATTTGAATGAGGGTCCGCTCAAAGGGGTACCAATCTATCTAAGAACGGGTAAACGCTTGAGTCAACGTGCCACCTACATCAAAGTCATTTTCAAGGCAAATGGGAATGATCTTTATCAATGCAAACATCGTGAAGTCTTAACCATTAAGGTTCAACCCGATGAAGGCATCAGTCTTTCGTTCAATGCGAAGAAACCAGGCACGATCAATACGATTACGGAAGTCAAGATGGACTTCTGTCAGAGTTGCATATTAGAGAATCGCATCAACACACCAGAAGCGTATGAACGTTTATTGGATGATGCTTTTAATCATGACGATGGTTTGTTTACGCCCTGGCCTATCGTTGAATTGAGTTGGCATTTTGGTGAAGCGATAACGAAGAAAATTGCGAATGAGAAGATCGAATTATCGATTTATCCATCGTATACGCAAGGTCCGATTGAAGCAGATCAAATGTTAAAAGAAGATGGTTTTTATTGGTTGGAAGAGGATGAATTGTCCTATTAGGGGGAATTTATGAGAAAGCAATTAGGGGTTGCCTTATGTGGTGGAGGAATCAAAGCGTATTGCCAAATTGGTGCATTGCGTTATTTAGCTGAGCAAAACATCAAAATGGAGGCGTTTGCAGGAACAAGCATGGGCTCAATCATTGCGACATTTATGGCGATGGGGATTCCAATTGAAAAAATTCAAGCTCATTTGCTTAAAATTGAGAAGACAATCATTAACGAAAAACTACTTGCCCCAACCAATGCGCAAGTATTTCCATTGTTGACCCGAACGATGACGGGTTTGGTGGATCCAAGTCGCTTCGTTCAAATCATTGAAGATGAATTAAAGGATTATCGCGTAAAAATGTTAAGGGATGTCAAATATCCTTTGATCATTGTGTCTGTGGATTTGATCAGTGGTAAACTTGTTTACTTTACCAATCGTAAAGATTGGATTAAACCTCTTTCTTCCCAAGTATTAATTCATGACGATGTAGCGATTGTGGATGCCCTCAGAGCTTCTTGTTCGTTCCCGATGGTTTTTGAAACCATGGAGTTGAAGGACATGCAGTTGGTGGATGGTGGCATTTTGATGAACCTTCCTGTTCTGCCATTGAAGGAGATGGGTTATGGTCGTGTATTTTCAGTATCCATGGAAAATATCAGTACGTTTGAGAGAAGCAAACATGTGACCGAAATTGGGGCACGTATCGTTGAGTTGATGACGGTTCAAACAACGGCCAGCATGATGCACATGGCGGATTTCAATCTCAATGTTTTTGATAAAAAAATAGGCATCTTTTCCTTTGGACAAGGTGAAGCTGCCATTAATCTTGGGTATCAGAGAGCTAAAGAAGAATCAAAACGAATTTTGGCTTTGAATAAACGAGGCTTTCTGTTTTAACCATTTACGATGAAGGGTGATGATTGGAAGCTTTAGGCTTTCAGCATAGCTGACCCATTTGAACCCCTCAATTTGTGTCGCTTTAGCGATATGAAAGTTCACTTCCCATATTTTATGACTGAAGACGTGCTTTAATGTAACGTCTTTTTCGTATTCAATATTCTTTACTTGAGAAAGGGTTGGAAGTCGATAATAGCCTTGCATCAAAGAATCTGTATGATCCAAGCTAAGTGCAAATTCATAATTTTCATTAAGGAGAAGCACCACATCGATTTGTTCAGTCTGCTTTGTAAGCTGCTTGGCTGCTTTTGGATAAGCATGCACAACATCATTCTGGAAAGCTAGACAATGGGCTCTGATTGGACACTGTTCGCACTTGGCTTGTTTCGTGCAGACCAATGCACCTAATTCCATCAGTGCTTGAGTTAGATCACCTGGACTCACATCATCCATCCATGTTTCAATCATATCTTTAATTTGCTTGTTAAAGTCCTTCTTTAAGCTTGTTTCATCCAAAAGGAATAAGCGACTCATGACACGTTTGACGTTGCCATCGATGGCCACTTGTTTTTCATTGAAGCAAATGGAAGCAATGGCTGCAGCAGTATAATCACCAATCCCAGCAAGCGTTTGAATCGATTCTTTCGTGTTTGGGAAAATGGATGCATGTTCTTCTTTGATCTGTAAAGCGGCTTTATGAATGTTGCGAACACGTGAATAATACCCTAAGCCTTCCCATAAGCGATAAAGATCCTCTTCCTCTGCAATATATAAATCATTTAGACTTGGATATTGATTCATCCATCTTTCATAATAAGGAATCAAGGTATCGATCTGTGTTTGTTGGGCCATGATCTCACTAATCCAAACGCGATAGGGATCTTGATTAACGCGAAAAGGAAGATCACGTTTATTTGAGTTATACCAATGGACGAGGTCGATGTGTAGTTTTGACATGAAGTCATTATAACAAAGACAAAATTAAAAGCGAGAATCTCGCTTTCAATATATCAATTCCTTCTGTAGGAGTGGGAGGGAAATGAAGAGCAGAAGGAAACAAATTGTATTCTTGTCGTACTCTATTATAATGGAAGGTGTAAGTTCAGTTGTGAAAGCTGAGTGAAAAAAGAAAGCTTAATACCTGTGATTGTGATACAATCAACAAGTTAATTAACTGAGGAACCTAATGAGAGAAAAAAATATTATCAATATCGCCGTTATCGCCCACGTCGATGCAGGAAAAAGTACACTGGTCGATGCATTTCTAGAACAAACCCATATCTTCCGCCAAAATGAAGCCCATGTCGATCAAATCATGGATTCAAATGATTTGGAGCGTGAACGTGGCATCACCATCTATTCCAAGAACTGTAGCGTTCAATATAAAGATGTCAAAATAAACATTGTCGATACACCAGGCCATGCGGATTTTTCATCTGAAGTCGAACGCATCATCCGTACCGTCGATACGGTCATCTTATTGGTGGACAGCAGCGAAGGTCCCATGCCTCAGACACGTTTTGTCTTGCAGAAGTCGTTGGAATTGGGTTTGAAACCGATCTTATTGATCAATAAGATTGATAAGGCAGATCAAAGAGCAGAAGAGGTTGTGGATCTTGTCTATGAATTATTCTTGAATCTAGATGCGAATGATGAACAAATGGATTTCCCAATTTTGTATGGCATCGCACGTCAAGGCATCGTTCGATACAATATGAATGATACCAATGAAGATTTGGTTCCACTATTTGAAACCATCGTCAAGCATGTTGGAACTTATCCTGATTTGAATGATGGACCAACACAATTACAAATCAGCTCCTTAGCGTATGATGAATACATCGGTCGTTTAGGCATCGGTCGTTTGTATCGTGGTACTTTGAAACAAGGCCAATCGGTCATGGTCGTTCGTGGTAATTCAAGTATTCGTCAAACAGTTGCGCAATTGTTCATTTATGAAGGTTTAAAGCGGACAGCGGTCAAAGAAGCCAACAGTGGTGATATCGTCATCATTGGAGGTATCCAAGATATCTATATCGGAGATACCATTTGTGACGTGAACAATGTGGAAGCATTGCCGATGATCACAATTGAAGAACCGACCTTGTCCATGAATTTCTTGGTTAATGATTCGCCATTTGCCGGGAAAAGCGGAAAGTATGTAACCTCACGTAATCTAAAAGAACGCTTGATGAAGGAACTTGAAGTCAACGTTGGTTTACGCGTTGATGCACTTGAATCCACCAATAAATTTAAAGTATCGGGTCGCGGCGAGCTACACTTGACGATCTTGGTTGAAAATATGCGACGTGAAGGCTATGAACTGGCTGTCAGTCGTCCTGAAGTTATTTATCGCTATGTCGATGGCAAACGCATGGAGCCTACGGAAGAAGTCATTACGACGGTTCCTGAAGCTTACAGTGGCGTCGTCATTTCCAAATTAAATCTACGTAAAGCCGAAATGGTGAACATGGATGAAAAGGGCGGTTATGTGACCATCATTTGGAAGGCTCCAACACGTGCCTTGATTGGTTATCGCAGTGAATTTATCAATGATACACGTGGCGAAGGGACGATCGTTCGTCAATTCTCTGGATATACAGAGTATGTGGGTGAAATGCCTCGTCGTTCAAACGGATCCATGGTTTCAACTGAAAATGGGGTTGCGATGACGTATTCAATCTTCAATCTTCAAGAACGTGGTTCATTCTTTATTGGCCCACAAACTGAAGTCTATGAAGGTATGATCATTGGAATTGCCTCACGAGATCTGGATATGGAAGTCAATCCAACCAAAAATAAGAAGTTGACTGCCATTCGTTCATCGGGTAATGATGAAGCAATGCGTTTGGTTACACCACGCCAAATCACATTGGAATATGCGGTTGAATTCATCAATGATGATGAATTGGTCGAAGTCACGCCCGCTGCGATTCGTTTACGTAAGAAGCATTTAAAAGCTCATGAACGTAAGACAGCGAATCGTATGCAACGCAATGAAGAAGAAGATGCACTAAGAGCTCAAGAAGAGGAATAATATGTCAGAGTTTTCATTTGAAGTAACCCATATCTGTAAACAATCCGGAGCACGTACCGGCATCTTGCACACCCCGCATGGGGATGTCTTGACGCCGATGTTCATGCCGGTTGGGACCTTAGCAACAGTTAAATTTGTTTCACCTGAAGAAATCACGGAAATGAATGCCGGTGTCATCTTAGCGAATACATATCATCTCTGGCTTCGTCCGGGTGAAGATATCGTCAAAGAAGCCGGTGGACTGCATAAATTCATGAATGTAAACAACCCGATCCTAACCGATTCGGGTGGTTTTCAAGTTTTCTCACTCATGGAAAATCGTAAGATCACCGAAGAAGGGGTTCATTTTAAGAACCATTTGAATGGTGATAAACTTTTCTTATCCCCTGAAAAAGCCATTCAGATTCAAAATGATCTCGGTGCGGACATCATCATGAGCTTTGATGAATGTCCACCTTATCCAAGCACACATGCCTATATGAAGGATAGTGTTGAGCGTACCTTACGTTGGGCAAAACGCGGTAAAGAAGCACATCAGAATGATAAACAAGCCTTGTTTGGCATCGTTCAAGGGGGCGAATTTGAAGATCTTCGTGCCTACAGTGCTCAAGAACTTGTGAAGATGGATTTTCCTGGCTATTCCATCGGAGGAACCTCCGTAGGCGAAAGCAAGGAAACCATGTATAAGATGATTGATTATGCGATCAAATATCTACCCCTTGAAAAACCACGCTATCTCATGGGTGTCGGTTCGACCGATGCGATCCTTGAGGGTGTTTTACGTGGCGTGGATATGTTCGACTGTGTTTTACCCACACGGATCGCACGTCATGGGACCTTGATGACTTCAACGGGTCGACTAAACATAAGAAACGCAAAGAATGAACGTGATTTTGGACCCATCGATGCGGAGTGTGATTGCTATACCTGTAAGAATTATTCAAGAGCGTATCTACGTCACTTGATTCGGTGTAATGAAGGTTTGGGCATGCGCTTGTTATCGATCCACAATCTACGCTTCTTAATCAAGCTCACTGAAGAAGTTCGTTTAGCCATTCAAGAAGATCGTTTCTTGGATTTCAAAGAAGCTTATTTCAAGAAACATAAACTGAATAGTGTGGATTCACGAGGTTTCTAATGAAGACGCACGATTTTGATTTTGATCTACCCACTGAGCTGATTGCTCAACATCCGCTTGAAGATCGCAGTGCATCACGGCTTTTGGTTTTAAATCGCAATAATGAGTCCATTGAACATCATCATTTTCATGAAATCATCGATTATCTTCATGCAGGAGATGTTTTGGTTCTCAATGACACACGTGTTTTACCGGCACGTCTTTTTGGCATTAAGCTTGAGACCAATGCGCATATCGAATGCTTGATCTTAAGACATGAGCAGGATACGGTTTTGTGCATGGTTCGCAATGCGCGTGCTGTAAAACTGAATACAATCGTTGAATTTGGCGAAGGTCAGTTGCGTTTTGAATGCATCGAAGTCTTGGACCAAGGTCTGCGTCGCTTTAAAATCATCAGCAAAGGTGTTTTCCTAGAAGTTCTAGCAAAGCTTGGGACCATCCCTTTGCCTCCTTATATCAAAGAACGTTTGGAAGATCCTGAACGTTATCAAACAGTATATGCCAAGCAATCTGGTAGTGCGGCTGCCCCAACAGCGGGTTTGCATTTTACCAAAGAACTTTTACATGAACTTGAAATGAAGGGTGTGCAGCTTTGTTATGTGACATTACACGTAGGACTTGGAACATTCAAACCTGTGGATGTGGATGATGTTGATAAACACATCATGCATGAAGAAGTCTATGAAGTATCGCAATTGAGTGCAGATATCCTGAATCAAGCCAAGCAAGAGGGAAGACGTATCATCGCGGTTGGGACAACATCGGTTCGAACCTTGGAATCCCAAATGCAGAAACATGGTCGTTTCATTGAAGAAGCCAGTTCAACGCAAATCTTCATCACACCTGGCTATACATTCAAAGCAATCGATGCCTTGATCACGAACTTCCATTTACCGAAATCAACCTTAGTCATGTTGGTGAGTGCTTTTGCCAATCGTGATTTCATTCTACGCGCCTATCACATGGCTATCGAAGAACGATATCGTTTCTTCTCTTTTGGCGATGCCATGTTCATCCAATGAGAAAGTTAACGGATCATCAATGGGAGATCGAGAAGCTTGAAGAGCTTCGTAGACTAAGTGTGAAACCACGTCTTTTGATGCAGTCCTGTTGTGCTGTATGTAACAGTTGGCCTTTGGAATATCTCTATGATATCTTCGACATAACGATCTACTATAACAATTCGAATATTTATCCGGAGTCGGAATATCACTTGCGTTTGAATGAATTGAAAGCCTATGTCAATTCTTTCAATGAATCAAAACATACAAAGATTGACATCATTGAAGAGCCGTATGATTATGATCGATACAACACAGACTTTCTGTCCAAACGAAGCTCAGATAAAGAAGGGACAAGTCGTTGTGGCATGTGCTATGCGTTGCGTATCAATCAAGCATTGGCCTATGCCAATGCGCATGGATATGAGTACTGTACGACGGTCATGACAATCTCACGTCAAAAGAATGCGGAAAAGATCAATGGCATCGCACGTCGTTTGTCCAATGCTTATCCTAAAGTGAATTATTTCTATTCAAACTTTAAAAAGAATAAAGGCATTGATTTCTCGGTTAATACAGCAAAAAGCTTGGGCATCTACAAACAAGAGTATTGTGGGTGTGAGTATTCCATTCATAAAAAAGATTTCGATGTCTAATTGACGTGCTTATCAAATTTGACTATACTGTATTCAAAGCTGTGAACGAAATAAACTTATCTTATGGTAACAAAGAAAGCTTTGGGTTGATGCGACAAAGCCAAGCAAGATAAGCCTGTCCTTCGGGAGCTGATTACTGAACTGAGTAAGTACATCCGGTTGTACCGTTATCGCATTGAGCACAGTAGTGAAATTAAGGTGGTACCACGTTATCGAACGTCCTTTAGGGACGTTTTTTTATGGAGGTGAAAGATGTGTTGAAATTAGTAATGCCGATTGTTGAGACAGAACGTTTGGTGCTTAGACCAGTACGATTAGAAGATGCGGAAGACATGTATGCGTATTGCAGCGATGATGAAGTCCTCAAATATCTTTGGTTTGAGAAACACGATTCCGTGGAATTCACACGCTACATCATCGACAAACTCTTTTTGAATCGGATCGATGTGGGCATGCCTGAAGCCTATGCGATCGTATTGAAAGAAAGCAAGCGAATGATTGGAACCATTGATGTCAATCAAGTCTACTTCAATGAAGTGGGTGTCATTGGTTATGTGATCCATCGTGATCATTGGGGTAAGGGTTTGGTGCTTGAAGCACTTGAAGCGTTGATTCCGGTCCTATTTCATCATTGTGGTTTCTATCGTTTGGAAATCAATCATTGTGCTGACAATATGGCATCCGGACGCGTGATTGAAAAGGCAGGCTTTAGCCTGGAAGGACGTTTTCGAAAACGGAAGAAAGAGCGCGATGGTCATCGTGCGGACTATCTCTATTATGGATTATGCAAGGATGATGAACTTGCGCTAGAAAGGTATGGTAAGGAAAAATATGAAGAAACAACTCGAAACAAAGTATAATCCTCAAGCAGTTGAGGCTGGTGCCTATCAAAAGTGGATCGATGCAGGCTATTTTACAGCAGGGGATATCCGAAAGATTCCCTATACGATCGTGATTCCACCACCGAATGTCACCGGTAAATTGCATTTGGGACATGCTTGGGATACCGCATTACAAGACATCATTGCTCGTTTCAAACGGATGCAAGGGTTTGACATGCTTTGGTTGCCAGGGATGGATCATGCGGGGATTGCAACGCAGGCGAAGGTGGATGCACGTTTGAAGGAACAAGGCATTTCTCGCTATGACTTGGGTCGTGAGAAGTTTTTGGATAAAGCATGGGAATGGAAACATGAATATGCGCGTCATATTCGTGAACAATGGGCTAAATTAGGTTTGTCATTGGATTATTCACGTGAACGCTTCACTTTGGATGAAGGCTTGAATAAGGCGGTTAATAAGGTTTTCGTCGATCTTTATAAAGATGGCTTGATTTATCAAGGCGAACGCATCATCAACTGGGATCCAGAAGCCAAGACAGCACTCAGTAATATTGAAGTCATTCATAAGGAAATCGAAGGTGCGTTTTATACCTTTAATTATCCTGTTGTTGGGAGTGATGAGAAGATTGCGGTCAGCACCACGCGTCCAGAAACGATGTTTGGGGATGTCTGTGTCTTTGTTCATCCCGATGATCCACGTTATACACACTTGATTGGTAAACAGGTCATCAATCCTGCGAATCATCAAGTGATGCCAATACTTGCGGATGATTACATCGACATCGAATTTGGAACAGGTGCCATGAAATGTACACCTGCACATGATCCCAATGATTTCACCTTAGCAGAAAAATATGACTTGGAAAGAATCATCTGCATGCATCCCGATGGTAGTATGAATGAACTTGCTGGTGAATATGAAAACCTTGATCGCTTTGCATGTCGCAAAGCTTTGGTTGAGCGTATCAAAGCGGAAGGCAATCTTGTCAAGATCGAGAAACACGTTCATCAAGTTGGACACAGTGAGCGTACCGATGCGATTGTCGAACCCTATCTTTCGAAACAATGGTTCGTAAAGATGAAACCTTTGGCTCAAGCTGTACTTGATGCTCAGAATACCGATGATCGAATTGAATTCATTCCTGAACGATTTGAAAATACCTTCAATCATTGGATGGAAAACATTGAAGATTGGTGTATCTCACGTCAATTATGGTGGGGTCATCGCATTCCAGTTTGGTATCATAAGGAAACAGGTGAAGCTTATGTATCCGAGGAAGCACCACTTGATCTAGAAAACTATGTTCAAGAGGAAGATGTCTTGGATACCTGGTTCTCAAGTGCTCTATGGCCATTCAGTACTTTGGGTTGGCCAGAGCAGACGGCAGACTTTGAACGTTATTATCCAACCGATGCATTGGTTACAGGCTATGACATCATTTTCTTCTGGGCTGCACGCATGGCATTCCAAGCTCGTTATTTCACCAAGTCTGTTCCTTTTAAGAAAGCTTTGATTCATGGTTTGATTCGTGACCAAGACGGTCGTAAGATGAGTAAATCGTTAGGGAATGGCGTTGATCCGATGGAAGTGATCGATCAATATGGAGCAGATGCCTTACGCTTCTTCTTAACAACAAACTCTGCACCAGGTCAGGATTTGCGTTATTCAAATGAGAAGGTTGAAGCTTCATGGAACTTCATCAATAAACTCTGGAATGCGTCACGTTTTGTCTTGATGAATCTACCGGATGACTTTGAAGAAAAAGAACTGGCTGATTTGAAACTCTCATCTGTTGATCAATGGATCTTACAGCGCTTTGATGACAATCAAAATAAGATCACACAAGCAATGGAGAAGTTTGATTTCGCTTTAGCGGGAAGTTTCTTGTATGAATTTGTTTGGGATGATTATTGCTCATGGTTCATAGAATTGAGTAAATCAAATCTGAACAGCGAAGATCTGGAAGTTGTGGAAGGTACGCGTCAAACCTTGGTCGCAGTATTAAAAGGAATTCTGAAGTTGTGTCATCCAACGATGCCGTTTGTGAGTGAAGCGATCTATTCAAGTTTGAGTGATGAGGCTTTGTGTATCAGCGCATGGCCAAAGCCATTTGGCAATCATGATGATAAGGCGCATCTGGATGTGGCAAAAGTTATTTCGATCATTTCCGAAATGCGCAACATTCGCTCTGAATACAATGTCAAACCTTCGATTCCGCTCACGATCAAGTTATCGTATGCCCTGGATCATGTTTATCAAGAAATGTTGTTGAAGATGGTCAAGACGACGATTGTGGATGAGCTTAATGATGAATTGATCACACGCACGATTTTAGGTGGAACTTTGGCTTTGGAAAGAGGGCAATTGGTGGATAAAGAAGCCGAGTTGTTGCGCTTGAGTAAAGAGAAGGAGAAGTTGGAAAATGAATTGAATCGTTCACGTAATATGTTGGCGAATGAACGTTTCATGGCTTCTGCGCCTAAGCATAAGATTGAGGATGAACAGAATAAGTTGATGGAATATCAAAGACAGTACGATCTGGTCTTGTTAGAACTTGCTAAACTGAGCTAAATCGGTGGCAAATCTTTGAAACATTTAGTATAATTGAAACGCTTACATATGGCTTAGGCCACAGGAGGGAAAATGAGTACAAAATACGTATATCTATTCTCTGAAGGTTCTGGTAAGATGAAAAACTTGCTGGGCGGCAAAGGAGCAAATTTGGCAGAAATGACCAATTTGGGCATGCCTGTTCCACAAGGTTTTACCGTTACCACGGAAGCTTGTACCCGTTATTATGATGATGGGGAGCAGATCCACTCAGAGATTATCGCTGAAATCTTCTCAAATCTTGAGAAGCTTGAAGCATTGACCGGTAAAAAATTTGGTGATAAAAACAATCCTTTATTGGTTTCGGTTCGTTCTGGTTCACGTGCGTCGATGCCTGGGATGATGGATACGATCTTGAATCTCGGTTTGAATGATGAAGTGGTTGAAGGCTTTGCGGCTTTGACGAACAATCCTCGTTTTGCTTATGATTCATACCGTCGTTTCATTCAAATGTTCTCGGATGTCGTCATGGAGATCTCGAAGAAGAAATTCGAAGAAATCATCGATGAAATGAAAGAAGAGAAGGGTATCAAGTTGGATACGGAGTTTACAGCGGAAGATCTTCAAGAAATGATCGAACGCTATAAAGCTTTCTATAAAAAAGTCAAAGGGTCGGATTTCCCTCAAGATCCTACAGATCAATTGATTGAGTCTGTTAAGGCTGTTTTCCGTTCTTGGAACAATCCTCGTGCTGTTTATTACCGTCGTATGAATGAGATTCCAGGAGACTGGGGTACGGCTGTCAACGTACAGACCATGGTCTTCGGTAATACAGGTGATGATTCCGGTACAGGTGTTGCGTTCACGCGTGATCCTTCCACCGGTGCTAAGAAGTTGATGGGTGAATTCTTGATGAATGCGCAGGGGGAAGATGTCGTTGCGGGTATCCGTACGCCTGAAACCATTGATCGTCTACAAGCGATCATGCCGCATGCTTATAATGAATTCATTGAAATCTGTGATAAGTTGGAAGAACATTATCGTGATATGCAAGATATGGAGTTTACGATTGAAAAAGGTAAACTTTACATGTTGCAAACGCGTAATGGTAAACGTACAGCT
>CAYRIW010000025.1:0-23490 GCA_964424595.1 uncultured Erysipelotrichaceae bacterium
ATCCACCGAAGAGGCAATCGCAAGAGAATCTTTCAGGTCAAAAGACGAAGGCGCTTATTTTTAAGCGCCTTTTGTGCGTTAAGGAAACAATGATGAAAACAACTCCGCTTACGAATTGGCACCAAGATCACGCTGGTAATATGGTTGATTTTGGAGGCTTCTGGATGCCTTTGCATTATGCGAAGGGTATTCTTCATGAACATCATACGGTTCGTGAAAAAGTAGGACTCTTCGATGTGAGTCATATGGGTGAGTTCATTCTCAAAGGACCGGATGCTTTATCCAATCTTCAGTACCTCGTCAGTAATGACTTTACAGATCTGCAGATTGGTAAAGCACGCTATGGTATCTTGGTTCGTGAAGATGGCAGCAGTGTCGATGATCTGCTCATCTATAAGACGCATGAAGATCGTTATTTGATCGTCGTGAATGCGGCGAACATTGAGAAAGATGAGACTTATTTCAGAGCGCAACTTACAGGGGATGTGAAGTTCGAGAACATCAGCGAAACAATCGGTCAGATTGCGGTCCAAGGACCCATGGCAGATACCTTGTTCAAACGTTTCAGTGATTTAGAACTGAGTTATTATGGATTTCAAGACGAGGTGATGATCAATGACATGCAAGTCTTGGTAAGTCGGACGGGCTATACCGGTGAAGATGGTTATGAGATCTACTGCAAAGCAGAAGATACCGTTAAGCTTTGGGAGTTGTTCATGACATCGGGTGAAGACTTGGGTGTTGAAGCCTGTGGTCTAGGCTGTCGTGATACACTGCGTTTAGAAGCAGCCATGCCTTTGTTTGGCCATGAGTTGAATGATGAGACGACACCCCTTGAAGCGGGGCTAAGCATGTTTGTGAAGTTGGATAAGGAACATTTCATTGCCAAAGATGCCTTAAGCAATAAACCGCTTCGTAGACGCATTGGATTGACACTCACGGATCGCGGCATCGCACGTGAAGAATCGGATGTTTATTGTGAAGGTGAATGGGTGGGTAAAGTCACTTCAGGAACCAAGAGTCCCACACTCAATCAAGCCATCGCAATGGCCATGGTTAAAGCAGAATACTTCAAAGTTGAAGACTTTGAAATTGATGTCAGAGGTAAACGATTAAAGGCTGTTCGGGTAAAACTACCCTTCTATAAACGACAAGGAGCAAAATAATGGAAAAATATTACGCAACATCGCATGAATGGGCCATGCAAGTGGATGATCAACACGTACGTGTCGGCATCTCGGATTACGCTCAAAGAGCATTGGGCGACATCGTCTTTCTCTCCACCCATGAAGTTGGCGATGCCGTGAGCTTTGGAGAACGCTTTGGGGATGTGGAGTCCGTCAAGGCTGTTTCAGAACTCTTATCCCCTGTGGATGGCGTCGTATCCAAGGTCAATACCGACTTGGAAGACAAGCCTGAACTTTTGAATGAAGATCCACTCAATATTTGGATCATTGAAGTTGAAGGTCAACTCGATACCACTCGCCTCATGAGTGAAGAAGCTTATCTCGCGCTTGATAAGGACCATTGATATGGCAGGATACATCCTCAATACCGACCAAGAAAAAGCCGTGATGTTGGAGCAGATCAAACGATCTTCGCTCGATGATTTATATGCCGAACTGCCTACAAACTTAAAGCTAAAAAAAGACTTAGCGATTCCTGAAGGACAATCGGAGTTTGCCGTCATGGCCAAGCTCAAAACCTTATCTCTACAAAACAAAGTCTACGCGACAATCCTACGCGGTGCTGGAGTCGAACATCACCATATCCCCGCGGTCGTTAAACAGTTGAGCAATCGCGAAGAATTCGTCAGTGCCTACACCCCATATCAATCTGAACTCTCGCAAGGGGTTCTTCAATCCATCTTCGAATATCAAACCCAGATGTGTGAGTTGACAGGAATGGATGTATGTAACGCCTCGGTCTATGATGGCGCAACGGCAGCGGCCGAAGCCATGCAGATGGTTGTGGAACGCAATCGACGTGTCATCTTGATTCCTGGAAACATGCATCCGCATGTCTTACAGACCATGCGCACCTATGCACAATGGGCAAACATCCAATTGGTCGATCTAAGAACCTTGGATGGTCGGATTGATCTTGAAGACTTAAAAGCTAAATGTGATGTGAATACCGCTGGTGTCTTTATCCAACATCCCAACTACTTTGGCTTATTGGAAGATGTCCAAGAAATCAGCCGCATCACGCATAGCACCCAAGCCAAGTTGGTTCAATACACCAATCCACTCACCTGTGCTTATTTGAAGTCACCCCGTGCCTTAGGTGCGGACATCGCCATCGGTGAAGCTCAATCCTTAGGGATTCCGATGTCATTTGGTGGCCCATACTTGGGCTTCATGGCCGCAAGTGCGGACCTCGTAAGACGTCTACCTGGACGTATTGCAGGTCAAACCGTCGATCTTGATGGCAAACGTGCTTTCACCTTGACCCTTCAAGCCCGTGAACAACACATCCGTCGTGAAAAAGCCAGTTCAAGCATTTGCTCAAATCAAGCTTTGATGGCCTTGGTTGCCTCGATGTATTGTGCATCCATGGGTCCTCAAGGACTTAAAGAAGTATCGGAAGCCGGCTTACGCAAAGCACATTATCTCCTTCAAGAACTTGAAAAAATCGGCTTTAAGCGTAAATACAATGGACCTTTCTTCAATGAGTTCGTCGTTGTCAGCCCAATCGAACATTCCATCATCGAACGTGTCTGTCATGAAATGGATATCTTAGCGGGTTTAGGTCTAAGCTCACATGAAAGTTTATGGTGTGTCACTGAAACCACCAGCAAAGCCACGCTCGATCAACTGATCACGCGCTTGAAGGAGGTCATCCAATGAGTAAACTTCTATTTGAGCGCTCCGTATCGGGACGTCGTGGTATTCGCTTAGACCCAATTGATGTGCCTGAGGTTAAGTTGGATGAACAGTTCGTTCGTCAATCGAAACCGCGTTTGCCTGAAATTGGTGAAGTCGATCTCGTTCGTCACTACATGGAACTTTCCAAGTATACCTTTGGGGTGGACAATGGTTTTTATCCTTTAGGTTCGTGTACGATGAAATACAATCCAAAGCTTAATGAAGCTACAGCTTCTTTGGATGGTTTCGCAAACATCCATCCAAGTCAAAACTTAGAAACCGTTCAAGGTGCCTTGGCTTTGATGGACGATTTGAGTCAATCCCTCTGTGAAATCACAGGCATGGATGCCTTTACGCTTCAACCTGCGGCAGGTGCCCATGGGGAGTTCACTGGTCTCCTCTTGATTCATGCCTACCATAAAGCAAACAACGATACCAAACGTACCAAAGTCATTGTCCCAGACAGTTCACATGGAACCAATCCTGCAAGTGCTGCAATGGCCGGTTATCAAGTTGTGTCTGTCCCTTCGAATGCTCAAGGGGGCGTGGATGTGGATGCATTGAAGTCAGTCTTGAATGATGAGATTGCTGGTTTGATGCTTACCAATCCAAATACACTTGGTTTATTTGATCCAAACATTGAATTGATCACTTCCATGGTTCATGAAGTAGGGGGTCTTTTGTATTATGATGGTGCGAATCTCAATGCCATCATGGGTACCGCTCGACCTGGAGACATGGGCTTTGATGTGGTTCACTTGAACTTGCATAAGACCTTTTCAACGCCACATGGCGGTGGTGGACCAGGCAGTGGTCCTGTTGGTGTCAAAGCCTTCTTAAAACCCTTCTTACCACAAGGTAGCCTAGTCAATGAATCTTATGGTTATCGTTTCTTAGATGATCGTGATCAAAGTAGCATCGGACGCATGCGTTCCTATTATGGCAACTTCTTGGTCAATGTCAGAGCGTATACCTACATTCAAAGCTTAGGTCGAAACGGCCTTAAAGAAGCCAGCCAAAATGCCGTCTTAAATGCAAACTACTTGATGGAAGGCCTCAAGGATACTTATCCTGTAAGCTATCCAGGGACATGCATGCACGAATTTGTCATCAGCTTAGAGAAACTTAAGAAAGAAACAGGCATCAGTGCCAAGGATATCTCAAAAGCGCTCTTGGACTATGGCATGCATCCACCGACCATGTATTTCCCTTTGATCGTTCATGAAGCACTCATGATCGAACCAACAGAGACGGAAAGCAAGGAGACACTTGATTTCTTCATTGAAACGATGAAAAAACTTCATGATCTCGCATATAGCAATCCAGAAGTCATCCTCAATGCGCCGTACTCAACACCAATCAAACGAGTTGACGATGTGCAAGCAGCGCGCAATCCAATCTTAAAATACCAATTCTAAGTTAAAGCCCACGATCATTCGTGGGCTTCTGTTTTTTCGAGCTCGGTTCGACTCGCTTCAATTCTCCGTAATAGCTTCAAGATCTTTGGTTTCTCCAACTGATCATTGATCGCATTGGATACCGCATGATAGATCACGAAATAAAGAATGATCAGACCAATGAAATACGGAATTAATCCCACAAACAAAGCTAAAATCGGCATACTTTCCCCCTCACCTTAACAGGTGTGAATTCAACTTCTCATAAATACTGGGCAGATCACTCACAGAGATGATGCCCAATGGCTTCTGATTGCTCGCCCCATCTTGGGTGATGATCAAGGCATTCAAACGCTGACCAGAGGTCAAGGAACGCTCGAACTCCGTCACAGCTGAGATGATTGAGGTATGGACAGGGATGAATTTAACATTACGCTGTTTCTTATCCTTACTTAATAAATCACCGACTTGAATGTCAGGCAGCTTCCCTTGGATATTCCCAATGTTTTGAACTAAATACTCACTTAAGGCGTCCGTTGTCAATAAGCCCACAAATTGCATTGCTCGTGTATAAACAGGAAGTTTGGAGTGGTGTTTCCCCACCAACCAATCCACCACATCACTCAACTTATCCTCTTCATAGCAGATATGTACAGGACGAAGATAGTTCTCTTTGACCCGTTCAGGTTCTGTGAGTAGTTTGGTGATATGTTCCATCATCTCAACAAACTTCAAATGCGGTTCCGCGATCACTTCACCATCGATACGGTCATGAACGATCGCATTTCGAAGATCTCCAAATTCTTCAAGATATTTCTGAAAACGTTGATAGTTGCGATCAATTTTGCTCATCCGGCGTACCAATTCAGAATACGCTACATAGCGATCGGATTTGATGCGTCGATTCATTTCATTCTCTAAGGTCGTGAACGCAATCAAGAAGCGCTCCGCATTGCTTTTAACTTGGGTCATGGTCGCAGACCATCCAAAGCTTTTTTAGCAAGGAGTGACTTGAAGATCGCTTGGATGATGGTGTCCACTTCTTGGCCTGGACGATAATCCGCCTCCGCTACGAAGTCGACACGTTTGTCGCTTAATAAGGTCGTGCTTTGAAGCGTTTGCTTGTTCCCATAAGGATAAACCGCCAAAGCATGACCTCCATTCATCTTCACCAACTTCATACTGGGCACATCGGTGAATCCATCTCCAATGTAGATCATATGACTGAATGGAATATCCCTTTCCTCTTCTTTTTGGTAACGATTGAGATCCTCATCATTATTGATATCCAATATTCCTTTATTGATGCGATACAAGAACTGTGTCTTAATCGTATAGTTCACCGATAGCTTCGGCCAAATCGCCTGCCCATTTTCATCATAGAGAAATTCACAGGCATAGATTTTTTTGAAGTACTGAGCAATGGGTGTATGTTCTATGATTTCCTTCAAGCCTGAAGAAATGATATAGTGCTCGAGTTCGATTCCAAGATCCAAGGCAACTTGATTGATGTGTTCAAACCAAGTTAGAACGCCTGGATATAGCTCAATTCTTGAACCATACTTGCCAAGAAAATCCTTTGACAACTTGATGCCTAATTTTTGGGTATGAACAATCATTTCTCGAAGATAAGCCAAGATATGATCCATCTCTTCCGCTTCCGCATTATTCTTTACGACAGACCAAAAATCATTGGCGTTCGTGACCCCAATATCGTCAAAAAAACCAAATTCCTGCATGTCTTTGCCAGACAGCGTCTTATCAAAATCGTAAAGGATTGCGACTTTCATTGTGATCTCCTATCCTGTTATACTTTAAGTATGAAACATGTGGCCATCGCACTGATTTATCGCGAACACCAACTCTGCGTTGCCGAGCGTTTAAGTGAGCCTTTCAAAGGCTACATCGAATGCCCCGGTGGTAAAGTTGAGCCAAACGAATCCATCTTCACTGCCCTTAGACGGGAACTTTATGAAGAGTGTGGATTGTCCCACTTTGACGCTTATTACTATACCTATACCGATGTATTCAATGCACATGGTGAATTTCGTCTTCATTGGTTCAAAGTTGAACTTCACGAAGAACCTCAAGCCATCATCTATCAAAAATTAATGTGGATCGATATCGAGCAAATCGATGCCTTGCATTGGATCGAACACAATCGTCCTTATCTTCATTTATTCAAACGACTCGTCGATCTTGAGCCTAAAACTGTCGATATTCAAAGTATGGATCAGCTTTCAGAGTATCTTCTCAATGCAGAGATTCTACTGGGTAAGGTTAATACAAGCGAGCCTGAATTGAATGAATTACTCAACTTCTATGGATTCAACGATCCGTTCTAAACACGATGCCATTTTGACGACGTGCTTCATCTAAACAAGCAATCACATCCTTAGTGATATTCATAAACGATTGGTACGTCAGCCAATCGTTTTCGTTTATGATTGATGCGAAATCCAACAATTCATACACCATGCCGTCCCGTAAGTCCGTGACCCCGAGTTCTTCCTGCTCCTGCATCGTGACACGTTCAACACTCAATAAACGCGAAGGTTGAAGTGGAATATGCAATGAAGCTTCCTCACCACAGAAGGTCATGTTGTTTATGCCGAAGCTATCCTTACCAAAAGTATTCGATACGATGAAACCAGGATATTTTAGAACCATTGTCCCAGAGGTATCAATACCATTATCGAGCTTATTACAAGCGTAGGTCAAAGATTCTGGTTTACCAAACAAGGCAACACTGATGCTTGTGGAATAAACGCCTAAATCCATCAAAGCACCCCCACTGTGCTCAGGACTAAAGATATTGGGGATTTGACCATTCAAGACCATTTTGTAGCGACTGGAGTATTGAACCATGTTCGAGATCATCATCTTCATTCTACCGATCGAAGGCAAGGCTTCTTTGATGACCTTCAAGTTTGGATGATGAAGCGGTAGGATCGCATCGAAACAAAACTTTCCAGTTTCCTTAACCACAGCCATCAAGGCTTCAAACTCATGCATGTTGCTGACAAAGGGTTTTTCTGTGATCGCATGTTTGCCAGCTCTTAAAATCGCAACACTTTGTTCAAAATGGAGGTCATTGGGGCTGGCGACATAAATCGCATCAATGCCTGGATCCTTCAATAACGCATCCCAATTTGAAGTATAGCCTGGACAAGCGTGCTTTTCCGCAAACATTCGCGCCTTGTCTTCATCTCGTGAATAAACACAAACCAGTTGATAATCTTCCACTTGCTTTAAACAACGAATGAAATCATCTGTAATCACAGATGTGCCAATGGTTCCAACGCGAATCATCGATGGCGACCTTCCACAACCGAGGAAAGACGTGGTATGACTTGTTTCTTACGTGACAAGATATCATCAAACAACTTCAAGTGTTGATTATCGATGCCTGGATATGCTTCCTCCGCAATCCACATCTCTTTACCGGTATACATCATGGCTGAACCATGGTGCTCTAAACTCGTGAATAACAACAATAACAAGTCCAAGCGCTTCTCTTTGACAAAGGCAGTCATCGCCTTCAACACATCTTCACGCACTTCCTCAACTTGTTGGACATCAAAGAGGCTCATCTGACCCACCATGACACGATAATTACCAATCGCAAATTCCTTGACATCATTTTCTATGATTTCCAAAGCCGTCTTTTCATGGATGCCAGCACCTTCTGTGAAGATATCTTTAGCCAATACATCCGTATTCAATTCCGCAATGCGTGCACAACGTTGCGCCGTATGCACATCCACAATGGTCGTTGTCGGTGACTTGAAATTAAGCGTATCCGATATGATGGCCGCACACAATAAGCCTGCAATATTGGGTTCCATCGGAACGCGATTCTCATCATAAAGATTCGCAACGATGGTGCAAGTACTGCCAACCAATTGATTTCTAAAATTAATCGGTTTATTCGTCTGAATATCCCCAATACGATGATGATCGATCACTTCCAACAGTTCTGCTTCCATCAAACTATCCACACTTTGTGCGGTTTCATTGTGATCGACCAAAATGATCTGCTTGCGTCGCGCATTCAATAAGTGATAACGCGATACCAAACCGTAGATGCGTCCATCCCCATCCACAACAGGATAACTCCTAAAACGCGATTTAACCACTTTGTTCAAGGCATCATCCACGAACTCCGTCTTTTCAAAAGTCACCAATTCGGTAGACATGATGAACTTGATTGGCGAGGAATAAAACAAATAACGGGAAGTATTCAAAGTCCCATGACCCGACATGATGATCGCACAACCCTTTTCCTTGGCCGCTTTGATAACCTCATCACGAATCGACTCCGCCCACACCACAACCAAACACGCCGCATCTTTCTCAATGGCTTGAAGTTGAGCTTCCGTATCATTCCCTACGATGACCGTACGATCCTTCAATTCATAGTTGTCCAATTTATGTTCCGCGACAGCTACGATACTGACTTTACCATTCAAACGCGTCACTTTAGGTGCATAAACCAAAGCCCCTTGAACTGTTTTCACAATATATTCAATCGGTGTCTTACTTAAGAGCTCGATACTCTTGGCCGTATCACCCATGGCGACACTCGCAAGATTGGAGTTCGTTAACACACCTAAAAGATGATTGTCATCATCCACAACACAGAGCACCTTCTTTTCAGTGCTCATCAATTGCCAAGCTTCATAAATGGTCGTCTCTTCTTTGATCGTAACGGCTTTATCCAAATCGATCTCATTGAGTCGCATGCGTGCATCATCTAGAATCACAGGATGTTGGAAACCAAAACGTTTTAATACATAGCGCGTCTCATGGTTGACTTCACCCAAACGACACGCAATCGCATTATAACCAAGCTTACGTTTCAACTCTGCATAGGCAATGGCTGAACAGATGGAGTCCGTATCCGGATGCTTATGACCCGTGATATGGATGGGATAGGAATTGTACATTGAATCTCCTTATAAAATAAGTGTTTTTCTCTATTTCAATTTTAACAAATATCATTGTGTTACGCTATGAAATGCTTAAAATAGAGCTATAGACATGCAAATCCAAGTTGAAAACTATCTGATCAAACCGATGCATGAAATCAAAGCCGACCTATGGTTAAAGTTTCACCAAGAGAATCGATATTACATCGATCATTTTTCGACGACCAAATTAAGTGATTATTACACCCTTGAAGTCCAACAGAAATTCATCATTCAAAGTGTCATTGATTTTGAACGTGATGAAGGCTATGCTTTTGGTGTCTTAACCGCTAACGGAAAACGCATCCTTGCAAAAGTGAAATCCACACGGGATCCCAATCGTAATCATAATTATTTAAACCTTCGGATCATGGTGGATCATCGTCATCGCACATCTGAATTTGGACGTTTGATTCTTCGCACACTCGTTGATTATTTCTTTCATGATCGCAAGATTCATATTCTATACATGCCCGTTCTTCCAAATGATTCCTACATGATTCAACTTGTGAGTGAATATGGCTTCATCTTCGAAGGCCGCCTCCATAAAATCATGCACATCAATGGATCTTGGCAAGATCATCTCTTATATGCTTTGATCAACGAGGACAATGGACAATGAATCAAAAAGAACTCAGCAAGCAAATCCGCACGTTTTGTGAGGAGCGGGATTGGGACCAATTCCATAGCCTAAAAGACTTAAGCATCGGGCTCAGTACTGAAGCCAATGAGTTATTACAGTTGTTTCGTTTCAAAGATGAAGCCCAATGCATAGAGCTCTTGAAAAAGCAGCCGGATAAAATCACCCATGAAATGGCCGATGTCTATTATTACCTCTTACGCATAGCGGATCTCTATGATATCGATCTCAATCAAGCGTTGGAAGATAAGATGAAATTGAATGAACAGAAGTACCCTGTTTCGAAAGTCAAAGGCAAGAACTTAAAATACGATGAATATGAATAGAACCAAGCAAGCTTGGTTCATTTTTTTAGACGATGTTTATGAGTTCTTGTTTATGCGCATACCGATATAAATTCTGCTCAAAGATGGTATAGAGACGCTCTAAGGTCAAAGCCCCTGTGCCACTGTTATGCGGTGTGATCAATAAATTCTTGGTATCCCACAAGGGCGAATCTTTTGGTAAAGGTTCAACCGCCATGACATCCAGTACACAAGCACCTAAACGATCCTGATTCAAGGCATTCATCAACGCTTCTTCATCAATGATCTTGCCGCGACCAACATTGATCAATAAAGCATCCTTCTTCATGCTTTTCAGCACATCTTCATTAAACAAATTATCGGTCTGTTCATTCAAAGGCAAGGTAATGACCACCACATCGCTCATCGCCACGGCTGTTTTCAGCTCACGAACGGGATAAACATGATCAAAGCCTTCGACACTTCGTCCTTGGCTGTTCACACCAATCATATGGACATTGAAGCCCTTTAAACGTTTTTGAATGGCTTGTCCAATACTACCGATGCCAACGATACAGATATTCTGATTGCCCAGTTCACGATTCTCAAGGCGATCCCAATGGTGCTTAACTTGGTTGTGATAAACCTCCAAAGCACGCTTATACGCCATTAAAATATAAAGAACCACATGCTCGGCGATGGGTTCGCTGAACACATCACGCGCATTGGTGAATACGATGCCCTTAGCCTTCCATTCTTCCACAGGAAGATTGTTAAAGCCAGCGTATGAGCTTTGTATCCATTTTAGCTTCGCGAATTTATCCAAGCCCAAACGTTTGACATGATTTGCCCCAAAGACCACTTCATATTGACTTGGATCCTTGACTAAGTTCGTTTCTTCAATCACATCAAAATCCAAACCGAGTTGTTTCAACCTGTCTTGATAATCTGCAGGTAATGCGTGTGTTTCACTGATCAATGCTTTCATAATGTCACTCCTTTTTCTATTTATTATGCCATAAGTCCACGATAATTACCTAAAACCCTAAGCGGATGGTGCTATAATGAGTGCGGTGAGGTTATTATGAATCCAATACTTGAGCTCCTTAAAGCATTGATTTTAGGCATTATCCAGGGCATCACAGAGTGGTTGCCCATCAGTTCAACAGGGCACATGATTCTGTTTGAACATTGGTTTCCCTTCGCATTCACACCCGAGTTCGTCAATCTCTTCTTTGTGTTGATTCAACTTGGTTCTATTTTAGCGGTTGTGATTCTGTTTTTCCCAAAACTCTTTCCGTTTCGTGAAAGCAAAGCACATCGACACAATACACTGCTCCTGTGGGTCAAGATTCTAATTGCCAGTGTTCCAGCTGGTATCGTTGGTGTCTTATGGGATGATGTGATCGATACGATTCTCTATAAACCCATCGTCATTGTCGTCACCTTGATCGTCTTTGGTGTTTGGTTTATTTGGATCGAACGTAAAGTAAAAGATCATCCGAAAAACAGTTTATTAAAAATCACGTATAAAGACGCATTGATCATTGGTTTGTTCCAAATGCTTGCCTTGATTCCAGGCACATCACGCAGTGGTGCTACCATTTTAGGCGCCATTTGGTTGGGCTTGAGTCGAACGGTCGCAGCAGAGTTCTCCTTCTTCCTAGCCATTCCTGTCATGTTTGGGGCGAGCTTCTTGAAGTTGATGAAAGCAGGCTTTATCTGGTCCACTCTGGAGTGGTCGGTCTTAGGACTTGGGTTTGTGACAGCTTTTGTGGTATCCATGTTCGTTATTCGCTTCCTCATGGACTATGTGCGTAAGCACGATTTCACCTTCTTTGCGTATTATCGCATTGGCTTGGCAATCGTGGTTTTGGTTCTTCTCATTGTATAAAAAAGAATCTCATTGAGATTCTAGTTTCGTAACGATTTCTTCACACAACTGATGTGTACGTAAGGCATCGGGTCCATCAACGGGACTCGGTGCTTTTGTTTTAAGTGCATTCAAGAACGCATCCCGTAAATCCTCAAAACCACGTTTCTTCAAAGTTGGAATCCAATCACTTTCTGATTTCTTAATGAAATCACTGTGATCATAGACTTCAAGTTGAGCAAGATTGCGAATGATGGATTTCTTATGTGGATGTGAGACTTCAATGATTTCTTCAGTGACCCCATTGAGATAGTTCATAATCAGAATCCCTTGATTGCTCGGTGTGATCATATTCACCACCACATGCATCAAGGTATCGCCTTCTTTCTTACCATGAACACGAAGCTCAACGACTTCATCCTGAAGTAAATAACGTGTCGTATCCACCACATGTATGAAATCTTCCACAATGAAACGTCTCAGATTATCCGGATGCATGTCACGGTTCTTCTGATAAATGACGATGTCCGGTTTACCCTCGTCATGAACTTTCTTTACAATGGGCACAAAGCGTCGATTGAAACCAATCATCAAGAAGTTATTCTTTGCTTGAGCGTATTCAACCAAATTCTGAGTTTCGGTATAATCCAATGAAATCGGTTTATCCAAATGAAGTGGAATGCCCGCATCGATGACCTTCATCGATAATGCATAGTGAGCGGAAGTTGCGGCTGTCACATAAACACCATCCAAAGGTTGACGTAAGAACTCATCCACATCCGTATAACCTTCACTTAGATGATAGCGATCCATGACCTCTTTCAAGGTATCCGCATTCCGTGTACAAGGAATGACCTGTACATCTTTCACATTCACCAATACAGGGAGATAACCCTTTTTCGCAATATCCCCAATACCGAGTACACCGATTCTCATACTTGAGCTCCTTCTTTCTGTTTACCAATCAAATAAGCCCCAAATAAAGGCGTATCCTCACTCAACGCAATATCTAAACTTGGATCCAAATATTGAATCAGGGGATCCAAAACGAACTCTTTCGCTTCAAAAACGCCACCTGCTAATCGTACTCGTTGCAAATTTGGATGCATCGCCAAGCTGGTTTGGATATGCAAGGCAAGCTCTTTAGCCGCCATCTTGAAACATTGGATCGCATGCTTGTCTTTTTTACTTGCGGCAAGATAACACACCCTTGCCAAAGACGCAATCGCTTCCTTCGGACGTGGATGATCACTTAGAATCTTGATCATATCACTCGGCTCATCCAGAACCAAACTGTCCATGACGCAATCATAAAGGGCTGTCTTCTTCAAACGCCCATCCGCCATCTTACTAAACAAGCCGAGAACTTGTTTTCCGATCCAAAACGCACTGCCCTCATCACCGATCCAATAACCCCAACCTCCAACTCGATGACGTTGACCTTGGTAACTTGCCAAAGCAATTGAGCCTGTACCTGCAATAAGCATCAAGCCATCTTGGCCCTTAAGTGCTGCCATCAAGGCACAATCCACATCACTTTGAATACAATAGCGTTCGAATGGAAACTTCTTATGGATTGCGGTTTCAATGGATGTGCGTATTTCTTGGTTCTGGCCATAGCCAGCCAAGCCAAAACTTATGAAATCAACCGTTTCATTATCACGTACCGCATCCACGCCAACCCTTAAGGCCGCAGCCATTTGAGCATAACCAATCTGCAAAGGATGAAGCGATGGGTGTTCCAAACGCTTCAATTCAACGCCATTCTCATCATACAAGGCAAAACGCGCTTTCGTTCCGCCCGCATCTATCGCAATTATCCGCATGTTTTATCACCTACACTTATTATACCGTATGGACAAAAAAATAACGATGCGCTTTGCATCGTTATTCTGACATCAATCGTTTTTCACCCTCAAGTGCACGAATTTCTGTGATATCTTGTGTTACTTCCAAAGTTCCTAGGAATTCACCCTGTTCATCACGAACTGCATAATAGCGAATATGAACCATCTTACCCCGCATGTTGATCCAGAAATCTTCATGATCTTTCTCACCGCTGCGCAATTGTTCCACAATCTTCATGACCACATGCACACTCTGTGGTGGATGACATAGATGCACAGGCCGTCCAATAACCGAAGCCGGACGATCGAAGATACGCTCTTTACCTTGTGTCACGAATTTAACTTTATTATCCGCATCCACGAAGGTCATATCGAAAGGTACGGTATTGAAGATCGCATTCGCTTCAACGGCACTCAAGACCCCCATGCTCATTGGAATATTGCCTTCGATGTTATCGATGGCATAACCTTCTGTATCCTCTTTCTTTTCAACATACACAGCCGCATCTGGATTGCTTAGCATTTGTCCGATTTGTTTGAAATCTTCTTCCGTCAACTGTTCCTTTAACAATGGGAATAGAATGTTGTTTTCTTTGGTGATCATTTCTTTGACCATGTTCACCATTTCATAGAACATTCTCAAGACGTATTGAACATCATTGCTTGTATTCAGTGCTTCTTCAGCTGTCTTAATGGACGTACGAATATCATTATCCACACCCCACATGACTTGAGGAATCGTTTCAATCCCGTTCTTCTCCAAGAATGGGAAGAAGATGTTTTCCTTCTTAGCATAATGCGTACCCACTGTCTTGAATGTTTCAAGCATCTCACTTAAAGCTTCCTTAACGATATCCAAGCGACCGTTGGTGTATTGTTTGAACTTTAAGGCTTCTTCAACCAATTGGCTGTACTCCACATTCTCTTCTTCAAAAATATCCACAGGATTCATCGTAACCTTGTCACTGTGTAAATCTTGGACCGATCCTGAAAACAACGATGCATGGACATCACATAGACTTTGAATTTCTTCGACACTCACACCTTCTTGGACAAGATTATATTCCATTTGGGCAATTTCAGCACCTGTTACGTAAGCAAAATCTCTTTTAAATTCGGCTTCAACCGTTGCACGGTCTTCACCACGATGCAAACGTTTGATTAAGTCTTTCAATTTATCTTGACGTTTGCTTTGGTTATCAATCAGTTCACTCATAATTTGATCCTCCATTTTTCATTTTAACACAAAAAGAGTAAATAAAAAGTGATATTTGTCACATTTTATGAATATATATTTGTTTCTTAGGCAACAATGCAATTCGTTCTTCTTTTTCAAGCTGTTTAAGTTTTCGATTGACACTCTCCCGACTTACACCCAAACGCATGGCCATGTCATCCTGACTCATTGGATTATGCAATAGGGTTCCCTCGGCTTCTTCCACACCATAATCTTGGCTCAGTTGTTGCAAGAGATTCATCAAACGCACTTCCAAGCTTTCCAAATGAACCGTTGCCAGTTCTTTCTCCAATGTGTTGACTTTAGCACTCAACTCACTCAGAATCGCAAAGCCGATCTCCGGTTCACTCTGGATCAAACTGTGCATGGTATCGGCAGGAATCGTACAGACCGATGCTGGCTCCATCGCTTCAAGGGTATATGGAATCTCGGTTTTATCAAATAGACTTTCTTGTCCGATGAAATCTCCTGTCTTTAAATACTGAACAACTTTCGTCTTGCCTTCTTCACTGTTTCTTACAGCTCTGAAGCGGCCACGCGAGATGATGATGAACTGCGCCAAATCATCCCCTTCATTCAAAAAAACATCCCCTTTTTTAAGGGTATAGCGAATGACATGATTGACAACTTTTGCTCGTTGATTCTTGCTTAAGCGTTTGAATAAGCTTAAGTGACTGATACAGACGGGCGCTTGACACTGTGCACAACTTTCCATGTTTCAACTCCTTATCTTTTATGTAACATACATCACAAAATATTTCTTAATGACAATTTAACATCATTATCCAAGTTACACAAGTCAAGCAACTAAAAAAAGTAAGCGTTTTGTACGCTTACTTGACTTCGATACGCTTCACTTCTTCGTGTTCACCACGAATCGGTAGACATACTTTTAAGACGCCTTCTTCAAACTTCGCATCGATCTTGCCATGATCAATGTTGTTGAAACGAATTTGACGGGTATAGTTCGAACATGTTCTTGAGCGATAGATGTATTTCTTGTTGTTATCTTCACTCTCTTCCTTGTGTTCTGCTTTAATCGTCAATAAATCGTTGTTATAAGAAATATGGATTTCCTCTTTCTTATAACCGGGTAGATCGACTTCCACAACATATTTATCCTCTTCTTGATAAACATCAAGATGTGTATTGTTTGTAATGTTTGGCAAGAAGAATTCATCATTGAAGAAGTCATCTAAAAGTGAAGTCGTAGGTCGTCTCATTAAAGTGTTTCGCATAACATTTCCTCCTTCTTTAGCACTCTCGACTATTAAGTGCTAAGTACACTATTACTATACCACATTATTTAGCACTGTCAATACTCGAGTGCTAAAAAATCGTTTTTTCTTGCAACCATTCATTTTCTGTGTTATCATCCACTCGTTTTATGTCGCAAAGATGACCAAGGAGTTTCATGAAAGCTGTCTATTCTGGTTTATCCCTCCATCATGCAAAGGCTGCGCCTTTTAAAGAACTGATCCAAGATCTTTTACGTACACCAGAGGTCTTAGGATTGGATAATTATGATCAACATCTCAATACCAGTCGCCTTCAACATTCGTTGAATGTGGCGTATTACGCCTATTTGATTTCTAAGAACATGGAAGTAAATCACAAGGACTTGGTCCGCGGTGCACTGCTTCATGATCTCTTCTTATACGATTGGCGTGAAGTGAATGCTTCTGCTCAGGAACATCTTCATCTTCATCCCCGTGTTGCACTCGATAATGCGAAGAAGATCACCGAAGTTACGGATGTCATGGAAGATGTGATCGTGAATCACATGTGGCCTTTAGGAAATGCCAAACCTAAAACAAAAGAAGCCTGGATCGTCCAAGCTTCCGATAAGTTATGTACCGTATTTGAGATTTCTTACCAAAGCTTACAAGCTTTGAGACATCCTCAATTATCCGGAATGATGTTAAGTCTACTCTTCGTACTTCGATAATGTTTATTCAGATGCTTCGGCATCTTTTTTAATGCTTCTGGATGCAATGATATCAATACCACTATCCAAGATGTTCTTGAGGATGACTTGATTCAAGGCAACCGGGGCTTCTAAAACCACATTCTCCAATAAATCCACGATTCTAAAGATATCAGTCTTCTTAATCGCTGAACTGCTCACAACAGGGCATCGTTTCAACTGCGCCCCCTTGAGTTGAACAGTTGAAGTAAACATTCGTCGAGGTTCCGTGACTTCTTGAATCGCATACACTTCACCACGAGCACATTGATTGCCCTCGCAACGATAGACACCTTCCTCTTCCCATACTTGAATACGACACCCACGCGGACATACGATACAGGTCAGTTCATGTCTCATTGTGAATCTCCAAGCGACAGTCTCCATTACACTGCGCTAAAACCTTTTGGGGAATGATCATCATTTCGAGTTCTGCAGGAAGGAGATGTTCCTTTTTGAGCGAATGCACAACCGTTCCATTTGATACCAAACACACCCGTACATCGTGCATCGGTTTGCGAACGCGATATTTAAGTTTGTTATGGATGTTTGGATTCAATATTTGCGGGAGCGCATAAATAAAGTGTTGGTCTGTATTTAATGTCAGTGGTTGAAACTCATCCACTTGTTTATTGAGGTAGTTTAGAATCGCGCCAGCAGCTTGATCACCTTCTTCACTGACATAATCCACTACATCATGAATATGCAGGACATTACCACTGGCAAAGACACCTGATATCGATGTTTCATAATTCGCACCGATCTTCGGCCCCTTGCTTCGAGGGTCGATTTCAACGCCTGCCATACTGCTTAGCTGATTATCTGGAATCAAACCTACGGACAAGAGGACCGCATCCACATCCAGCCAGAACGCCGTCTCAGGGATGGGTTTCAAATTCTCATCCACACGGGATAATTCGATTGCCTCAACACTTTGACGCCCTTTGATCTGTGTGATCGTTGTGCTCAAATAGAGTGGTATCGAATAATCCTCTAAACACTGAATCAAATTTCGCGTCAAACCATTCGAATAAGGCATGATTTCCGCTACACCTACAACCTCTGCTTTCGCTAAGGTCAAACGTCTTGCCATAATCAAGCCAATATCCCCACTGCCTAAGATAAAGACTTTCTTACCAACCAACAAACCCTCTTTATTTAAGTAACGCTGCGCAACCCCTGCTGTGAAGACACCTGCAGGTCGATCCCCTGGAATCTGAATATTACCACGTGTTCGCTCACGCGCACCCATTGCTAATAAAACCGTCTGGGCTTGGATGACATGAACACCTTTTTCGTCAATATAATGAATCGTTTTATCGGGATTGAGTTGTGTTACCGTCGCATTGATTCGATAATCCACTTTAAGTTCATGAAATACTTGAACCATGCGTTCTGCATACGAAGGGCCGGTCAATTCTTCCTTGAAACGGGTCAAACCGAAACCATTGTGGATACATTGATTTAGAATACCACCCAGCTCATCTTCACGCTCAATAAGCAAGACATCAACGCCTTGTTTCTTTAATGCGATTGCGGCAGCCAAACCGGCACTGCCACCCCCGATGATGACACAATCCCGCTTATTCATGTTCATGCCCATAGCTTTCTAAAAACGCCTCATTATCGTAAGGCACTTGACTTGGATGGATATTCAGCTCACGCGCCAAAATCTTCACTACCGCTGTTTCACAGAATCCACCTTGGCAACGTCCTGAACCTGGCCGTGTCAAACGTTTAACCCCTTTGACACTCCGTGCACCCACCGGCAGATGAATGGCATCGATGATTTCCTGTTCACTCACCGTCTCACACACACAGATGATTTTACCCATGCTTGGCTTCGTTTGAATCATGGCAGCTCTTTGTGTTTCATTCTGTGGATGAATTCGATGTGGCCATTTGAATGGAACCATATCTTTATTGTCTAAAGCAAAATATCTTTGCACAAAGTTTTCAATCACATACTCAGAAATCCCCGGCGCACTGGCTAAGCCTGGCGAATCAATGCCCACACAATCAAACCAACCTTTATCTTCCTTAAGGATGAAATCCTTTGAAACAGGACTTGGGCGCACCCCTGCAAACTGACGAATCAGATGCGATTTTGGGAGCGGTTTGATAAGTTGTGCGATCTTCACATCAATCTCATCCAAACCAGCCTTTGTGGTCCCATGATCATACGGATCTTCTATAAACGTACTGGTCGGTCCAAACATGAGATTCCCCTCAACTGTCTTTAATGCTAAAACACCCTTCCCTTTGATGCTTGGGCAAGGATAAATGACATGGTTTAAATAATCCTCATCTTCGATATCACTGACCTGATACTCCCCTTTTCGAAACTGAACGGGGTAATCATTCAATGGATTTTGGTTTCTCGCAATCGTATGGGCTTGTAGACCCGCCGCGTTGATCACATGACGTGCTTGAATCGTTCCCTTGCTTGTTGAAACAAGGAAATGATCGTTTTCTTTAACGACGGACACAAAGGCTTCATTTCTTCTTAATTCAACGCCATTCAACACCGCATGATTCATCAGGGCATAGCCCATCTGCCATGGCGTGATGATCGCAGTTGTCGGGAAAAACAATGCTTCAATCACATTGGGATTGATATTGGGTTCACGTCGAATCACTTCTTCACGATGTAAACGTTCAACGTGCACATTGCGTCGAATGGCTCGATCATAGAGTTCATTCAAGCTGGATAACTCATCTTCATGCATGGCCACCAACAAGCTGCCAACCGCTTGATAATCCGTATTGAGTGCTTTACACAAGTCTGGATAACGTTTCGCGCCAATAAGATTAAGCTTCGCTTTCAAAGTATTATCTTCAGGATCATAGCCGGCATGAATCAAAGCACTGTTTGCACTGCTGGTCTCATTCATGATTTCCACATTCTTTTCAAGCACACATACAGATAACTTAAAATGGCTTAGATCATAAGCCAATTGACATCCAACGATTCCCGCTCCAATGATTAAGAGATCAATCATGTTATATCTATTTTAACCCATTTACCCTTTACTTTCATCCTTAGCTAAAGAATAAATGATAGAAATTATCAAAATTCTTTTTTATGTATGCTATGCAGAATTCAAGAACTTATGAAAATAAAAAACCTCACCATTATCGGCATCATTATCGCAATATTTGTTTTTGTTTTGTCTATTTACATCAATTTTGATCTGGTTGTAAATGTTCGCACCTATACCGACCAAAACCTCAATCATGTCGAAGAGATGAAAGAGAACCAACTTCGTTTGGATGTGACTTTGAATCAATGGTTGGATGTAAAAACCGGCCTTTCCACAAGAACCCTTCAACCCATCCAAACCCAAACCACAAAGCTTATCCAAGCAATGGAACGTCATATTCATTTATTCGAATTTAGTTTAAAAGATATGAATCGTGTCAGCTTGAATCGTCATCAGAAAGCAATCGATGAACTTCAATCCATGCTTATCGACTTAAGAACAAGACTTGACGAACTTAGCCTATCCATATCCAATGAAGATGTGGACCAAGCAAGCCTTGTCTATACGACTATCACAAACCAAGTCGATGCCGTTAAAGTGCGCTATGACGAGATGAATAAAGTGGTCGTTAGAGATTTAAGTTTATTGATCAATTTTGCCTTTGCCTTGATTCTCTTCGTGCTTGCGATTCTTGTGTTTGGAATGATTCGCTTTGTCTATTTTCAAATCCCCTATATGGTCAAGAGTTTGACCAATCTCGCTGATAAGCATTATCACCAATCCCTAAAGAGACCCAAACCCTTCTTCATCGAAGAAAAAAACATCCATGGATACATCGACAATCTTTTTGAAGAGAACCGTTTCATCGAAGATGTCCGTGACGTCTTGATCAATCAATATCTTGTGGAAGATGCGATGGATCAATTATTCCCATTATTAAAAGAAAGAATGGGCATCGATCGCATCGGCCTTGCCTTCATCGACTACACACGCGATGTGATCATCGCCGAATATGGTGTCTTGGATGGTGGTCCCCTGATCCTCGGTCCAGGTTTTGAGTTACCCCTCAACTACACATCCTTGAATGAACTTGTGGAAAACAATCAACCACGCATCTCGAATGATCTTGAAACAACACTTCAAAGTCGTCCCAACAGTGCGTCATTGAAACTCCTATTACAAGAAGGCATCCAGTCCAACTTGATCTTACCGATGACGATGGGAAAGACCGTCTTTGGTTTTCTCTTTCTCAGTTCACGCCAGAAATATCATTTCACATTTAAACATCAAACTTTAGGTGAAAAAATCATTTACGAAATTAAAGGTTTGATCAACCGCGCCTATTTCACCAATATCGTCTTTAATAAGATCACCAATGGCTTTTCGGAGCTGGTTGAAAAGAAAGACAATGAGACGGGCGAACACATCTTACGCATGGTTCAATATTCAAGCCTTTTAGCACGTCAACTCTATGCAAAACAATTGCCTGACTATCCGATCACTGAGCGTATGATCATGGAAATCGAACGTTCTGCTTCGGTTCATGACATTGGTAAAGTCGGCATTCCGGATGCGATTCTAAAGAAACCTGGGAAGTTAACAGATGATGAATGGGTCATCATGCGTACCCACCCCACAATTGGAGCGGATATCTTCAAGAGCATTCGTAATGGTTTGAAAGCTTTCGACCCTGAACTCTACCGAGTTTCCGAAGAAATCACACGTTCACACCATGAGCGTTGGAATGGGACAGGCTATCCTCAAGGTCTCAAAGGCCATGAAATTCCCTTGGTTGCACGCATCGTGACGATCACCGATGTCTTTGATGCGATCACAAGCAAACGTGTCTATAAAGATGCCTTTGACTTGGATGCGTCCTTTGCCTTATTGGAATCCATGAAAGGTAAGGAGTTGGATCCAACATTGGTGGATATCTTTCTGAATAGCCGTGAAGAAATCATGAATATCGATCTCAAATCGATCCAATAGGTCGATTTTTCTTTTGATTGTGTTATTTACTAGAATTCACATCCAAAACACGTTACCATAGAGCAGAACGATTGGAAGGATAACGAATGAAAAAAACACTCTATATGATGCGCCATGGCGAAACACTCTTTAACTTGAGACATAAAATTCAAGGTGCCTGTGATTCTCCTTTGACTGAAAATGGTATCGCACAAGCTAAGAAGGTCGCATCGTTTGTACGAAGCTTGAATATCGACCACGCCTACAGCTCAAGTGCTGAGCGTGCTTCTGATACCTTAGAATATGCGACTGAACATCGCATGCCTTATACGCGCCTTAAAGCACTTAAAGAAATGAACTTCGGGACTTTTGAAGGCGAAAGTGAAGATCTCAACCCAAAACGCGGACCGGGATTCGATAACTTCTTTGTCCCCTATGGTGGCGAATCACGCCATAATGTAAGAGAACGTATGGTAAGAGCTTTAACAGACATTATGGAAAAAGATGATCATCAAAACGTTTTTGTGGTCTCCCACGCTGGCGCAACCATGACTTTCACTTCACATTGGCATGATGTGGATGAAGTCTTACCGAAACGTTTACCCAATGGTACGATTCTAAGATGGAGCTACGAAAATAAGCAGTTCACATTGGAAGAAGCTATTTATCAAGCCCAACACGATTGACCACCCCTAGGTGGTTTCTTTTTTGTGCCTGCTTGTTTTTAAACCCGAATGTTTTATACTATTACTGAGGTGATCAAGATGAACCTGTCTGCAAACAATTTTATAGCCACGAATTCAAGCATCAAGAACATTGTCATGGATGATGAACTTTGCCTAAACGTCATCAAGGATCCAAGTATTCTTGAGATTGATGAGCCGACCTACGCTAAAATAAAGGATCTCGATTTTCAAAATGGCACCATTGAAGTGGAAGTCTACAGCAAGCTTCTCCCCGATGCGCCCGATTATGCACGAGGTTTCATTGGTGTTGCTTTTCGTATCAAAGAAGACGATACAGAGTATGAAAGCATCTACATCCGTCCAACTAACGGGCGCTGTGACGATCAAGTGAGACGTAATCATTCTGTACAGTATTATGCTTATCCCAATCATAAGTTCAATACGCTACGCGACACAAGCCCCGAGAAGTATGAAAGTTATGCGGACATGGGCTTGGAAGAATGGATTAGGATGAAAATCGTGGTCAATGGGACCAAAGCTGAGCTGTATTTGAATGATTCAAATTATCCTGTATTGATTGTGAATGACCTAAAGAATGGTATTCGTCCAGGTGCCATTGCACTTTGGAGTGAAGTTGGGACGGACGCATACTTCAAGAATTTGAAGATCATTTAAACTGTCTAGTCGTATTACATTTCTAAGTAAGCTTGAACACGAATAAATATCCACTAGCTTAGCTAGTGGTTTTACATTTGCGGGCATAGCCCTGTA
>CAYRIW010000026.1:0-22174 GCA_964424595.1 uncultured Erysipelotrichaceae bacterium
AAAGAGGTTATTTAAAACCTCTTTTTGTAAAAGCCCCGATTCGCCAAGTAGAACCCGTGTGAGCTCTTTTCTTTAGGCTTCAAATTGTGAATTGTAGAGTTGTTGGTAGAAACCACCCTTGTCCATAAGATCAAGATGTGTTCCCTGCTCAACAATATTTCCATCCTTCATGACCAAGATGAGATCGGCATTACGAATGGTACTCAAACGGTGGGCAATGATGAAACTGGTACGATTGTACATCAATTTATCCATTGCTTTTTGAATCAGGACTTCGGTACGTGTATCGACGGAGGATGTGGCTTCATCCAAGATTAGAATCTTTGGATTGGCTAAGAATGCACGTGCGATCGTCAACAACTGTTTCTGACCCTGGGAGATATTGCTTGCCTCTTCATTCAAGGCATACTGATAGTTTTTCGGTAAGGTATGGATGAAGTGATCCACATAGGCTGCTTTACTGGCTGCTTCAACTTCTTCATGGGTCGCATCCAATTTACCGTATTTCAGATTGTCTTCAATGGTTCCATTGAACAACCAGGTATCTTGAAGCACCATTCCAAACAAGCTTCTTAGCTCATTGCGTTTGAAGTTTCGCAAATCATGATCATCGACCTTGATCTTCCCTTGATTGACATCATAGAAACGCATCAAGAGTTTGACCATGGTGGTCTTACCTGCGCCTGTAGGTCCTACGATGGCCACCTTTTGGCCTGGTTTGATCTTGGCACTGAAGCCATTGATGACCGGTTTATTTTCATCATAACCAAAGACCACATCTTCAAAACTGACTTCACCTTGAATGTTGGCAATCGAGACCGAATCCTTAATATCTTCCACTTCTTCCACTTCAGCTAAGAACGCAAAGACACGTTCTGCAGCCGCAGCGGTAGATTGAAGTGTATTACTGATTTGAGCTGTTTGGGAGATCGGTTGGGTGAAGTTACGGACATACTGTAAGAAAGCTTGAATATCCCCGACACTGATGACACCATTGATGGCAAGGATGCCCCCTTGAATGCTTACTGCGACATAGCCGAGGTTACCAACAAACATCATCAAAGGCATCATGATGCTGGAGAAGAATTGACTCTTCCAAGCGGATTGATAAAGTTCTTTGTTATATTCATCAAAGGCTTCAAGGGATTGTTTCTCACCATTGAAGGCTTTCATAATCACATGTCCACCATACATCTCCTCCACATGACTGCTCACTTTACCTAAAGCTGCTGCTTGAAGTCGGAACTGTTTTTGCGAGAACTTGACGATGATCATGATCAACACAAAGGACAACGGCAAGATGATAAGCGTTACCAAGGTCATTTGCCAACTGATGGTGAACATCATGATTGCGACCCCAATGACAGAAGTTACTGAGGTGATCATTTGGGTTAGACTTTGTTGGAGCGTACTGGTGATGGTGTCGACATCATTGGTGATGCGGCTCAGGACTTCCCCATGCGGTGTTTTATCAAAGAAACGAAGCGGTAAACGATTGATTTTGGTTGAAATGTCTTTTCTAAGTTCATAACCAATCTGAGTCGCCACTTTGGACATGATGAAACCCATGACAAAGGAGAAGAACGCAGCAGCAATGTACATCAACAACAACCAGAAGATGATATTTCCGATGTAATCAAAGTCGATACTTGCGTTTGGTACTTGTTGGAGCTTTTGCATAACCCCTTCAAACAGCTTGGTTGTGGCTTGACCGAGAACCTTTGGTCCAAAGATGGTAAAGGTCGTACTTATGATTGCTAGAAAAAAGACAGCGATAAATGCAAGATTATACTTAGAGAGACGCTTGAGGAGTTTACTCATCGACCCTTTGAAGTCTTTGGCCTTTTCTCCACCCCGCATCATTCCTGCCATGGGTCCGCCATGTCCTGGACCGACGCCACGTGGTTTGGCTTGTTTATTTTCAGACATGCGCAAGTTCCTCCTTGGACATTTGTGAGAATGCGATTTCTTGGTAGACATCACAGTTCTGCATGAGTTCATCGTGTGTGCCACGACCCACGATCTCGCCATCATTCAAGACCAAGATTTGGTCCGCATGGAGGATGGTGGAAATACGTTGCGCCACGATGATAAGTGTCTTATCGGCATACTCACGTTGAAGTGCTTGACGCAATAAGGCATCCGTCTTGTAATCGAGGGCTGAGAATGAATCATCATATATATAAATATCTGGATTTTTGATTAAAGCTCTTGCGATGGAAAGACGTTGTTTCTGACCACCCGACACATTGGATCCACCTTGACTGATGGATTCTTGATAATGATCTGGCTTCTCTTCTACAATACTTCGCGCTTGAGCGATATCAATGGCTTTATCCAAATCTGCTTGACTCGCATCTTCTTTGGCATAGCGCAGGTTGGATTCAATGGTTCCTGTGAAAAGAACTGCTTTCTGAGGAACATAACCAATCCGATCACGAAGATCGACTTGTTTAACCTTACGTACATCAACCCCATTGACCATCAATGAACCTTGCGTCACATCATAGAAACGTGGAATCAGATTGATCAAGGTTGATTTACCAGAACCGGTTGAACCGATGATGGCCGTGGTCTCACCCTTTTTAGCCGTAAAGTTAATGTTCTTTAGAACACATTCATCCGCATTGGGATAACTGAAACATACATCTTTGAATTCAATGACACCTGTTTGATCGGGGTCAAAACTCTGAGCTTCTTGAGGATCCACGATGGTAAGGGGCATATCCAAGACTTCATTGATACGCTTTGAAGAGACAGAAGCACGCGGAATCATGATGAAGGTCATTACGATCATCATGAAAGACATAATGATTTGCATGGAGTATTGCATGAAGGCCATCATATCGCCAACTTGCAAGGCACCTAAATCAATTTGTTTCGCACCAAACCAAACGATCATCAAAGTCATACCACTGAAAATGAAGTTCATGATGGGCATCAAGATGGCCATGGCACGCGTAACGAACAAATTGATCTTCGAAAGATCTTTATTGGCTTCATCAAAACGTTTTTCTTCATGACGTTCTGTTTTGAAGGCGCGAACAACCATTAGACCCGTTAGACTTTCACGTGCCACCAGATTGACTTTATCGATCATCTTCTGGATTTGGGTGAACTTTGGTAGAACGACAACAAACATGCCTAGAATCAACCCTAGGATGACCACTAAAGCCAAGCCAATGATCCATGTCATATCCGCATTGGAGTTCATGACATTCATGACAGCCCCATACGCTAAGATAGGTGAGTAGAAGAGCGTTCTAAACATCATCACAATCAACATTTGAAGTTGAGTGATGTCATTCCCGGTACGTGTGATGAGCGATGCGGTGGAGAATTGATCGAACTCCACATTGGAGAAACTTTCGACCTTCCCAAAAACATCACGACGAATGTTGCGGGTTACTTTCGCAGCCATACGTGCAGAGAATAAGCCCACAAGAATGGTGATCGCAGCACTCATGAGTGCAAACAACAACATATCGATCCCAATTTTAGCAATCGCGTCGATCTGCATCTTTTCAGTATCCAAGCCAATGGCTTTGTATTCAGCCAGAACCGCGACACTGGCGCTTTGACCAAGCATGTCTTCACTCATCGATGCGAAACGTGTATCAATGTTCGCTAAGAACGTCGAACGCATCGTTTCATCCATGTTTGCCAAGGCTTGATAGATCGTCACATTCGGTGGTAACTGAAACATTGAAGTATCAATCTGGCCTACATCGATCGCATAGGTCACGAGTAAAGGTTTTGCAATGATAGCTGCGACTTGATCGCGATCCGCATCTTTATTTAGAAGATAGAGTCCATCTTCTACGAATCCTTGAAGGATTTCTGGATAAGACGCATTCTCTTCTGTAACCAGAAAATAGTTATTTTTCAAAATGATTTGTTCATCTTCACTGATAAACAGTAAAAGCTTATCGAATTGTTCCTCACGAATCACTTCGATGGCCGCATCTTCAACACCACTGCGCGTGATGCCAACGTTGACAATTTGCGACATCAACTCTGGTAATTTGAGATCTGCGCGTGTTTGGAAATATAAGAGTCCCAACACAATCAGAATACTCACCCAGAAACGTTTTAAATACTTGAATAGTAATTTAATCACAGGCGTTATCCTTCTCTTTCATCCACACTTCATTCATAAAGGCTGAAGCTTTGCCTACAATGCGAATCAATTCTTTCGTATCCTCGATGCCAAGATGATTAACCAAGGCATGCACACCGGCATTGAAATGTCGCTCGGATTTATCCAAGAAGGTCATTCCTTTGCCCGTCAAACGAATGTATACGACACGCCGATCGGCTTCGCTCCGTACACGTTCCACATACGCTTGTTTGACAAGATTGTTAATCAAGGGGGTAATGGTTGGTGGCGCTAGATTCAAGACGTTTGCCAAGTCACGAAAAATGATGCCTTCAGAGTTGATTTCGCAGGCCTTCTTGATTTGCATCAAAGTAAACATTTCACTCTTGCGAATGGGCATTTTAGGCATGTTGGAATGGCCTCGTTTGATGTGCTGAAAGGCTTGGATCAGTTGTGTGACAAGTTCTTCTTGATGTTCCATTGAGCTCCTTTTTAATTTTGATTCCTAATAGTTTTGTATCAAAACTATTACAGTTTATGCCTATTTTAAAAACTTGTCAATCATTTTAATCATGCACATGATTTGACCTAAATCATCACTGTTTCTGTTTCAACTAGAAATGATCTTATGCTAACATTAACTTATGCAAGACATCTTGATTGTGAGTCTGATCGGCTATTTATTTGGTAACGTTCAAGCTGCTTATCTCATCACGAAACATCTCAAAAAGACTGACATCCGATCATATGGCTATGGCAATGCGGGTGCTTCGAATATGGTGGAATCCTTTGGGATGAAATATGGCTTGATCGTCGCTCTGATCGATATCCTAAAAGCTGTATTATCCATCGTGTTGATTAAATCACTGTATTCCATAAGCTTGGATACCAACCCAACGTTACTTTACATCAATGGGTTTAGTGTCATCTTAGGTCACGTATTTCCTTTCCACATGAATTTCAAAGGGGGTAAAGGAACAGCCTCTTTGATTGGTGTCCTCTATGGTCTCAATTTCTTCTATGGATTGATTGCGATGGCCGTGATTATTGGTGGAACCTATATAACAGATCGCGTTGCCTTAGGTACAATCGGATTGACCCTTTATTGGATTCTTCTAACACAATTCTTAAACTTAGGTTTGATCCCCTTATTGATCAGCATCCTCATGTGTCTTCTGAGTCTGTATCTTCATCTACCAAATTACAAACGTATTCTGAATAATACCGAAGGCAGACTATCCCATGTTTTAAAGAAAAAGGCCAAGTAATTTGGCCTTTATACGCGTTTGGATAAATTTTTGAATCGCAAGAAATTAAGAATGAAGAGTAAGACGATACTGACGAAGATCCCAATATACATGAACTCAGGTGTCAAGATTCTGCCAAACACTTTCAAATCCACCCCTTGGAAATAGCGATATTCACTTAATATCTCCACTGGTGCGTTTTTAAATACAGTATCGAGAATTGGGCTTAAATAAACTTGTCTCAACAAACTCGCACCTAAGGAGACAGGTAAAATATTGAACATGTTTTGAACAAAGACCGGCATGATGCCCATGGGCATGTATGCTCCTGTCACAAAGCCGATGAAGGTCCCCACCATGGAATTCACGACACCATACGTATTCTGTGTTTTGACCCAGGAGGCAATGTATAAACTCAATAAGGCAGATGAAATGATCAATAGGACGATGATGCCGAAGGATTGAAGGATTTGTTCAAGATTCAACCAAGGTCCACCCTTTAACTTAACAATCACGATGCTCAATGCGAACATGCATACACTGATGATACTTGTGATGATGATACTTGAAATTAAATACGATAGAATCAATTGGGTTCTTTTTAGAGGTGAAACCAAGAAATCATTCAAGTTCTCCCCTTGTGCATCATCCACCAAACGACCCATGTTTCCAAGGGAGAGCGTGATGCTTGCGACGGCAATCAAGCCCGGCAACATCCATGCATAAACCAAAGCGTCGATTTCAGGTATATCCATTTGAATCATGGAACGAATGTTTTGAACTTGAATATCGCCTAAGAACAGAACATACAAACCGAGGATGATGATGACGGATAAGAATGAGAAGAATACCAGAGCTTTATCCCGTACAAACAAACGTAAGTTACGGATACTCAGTGCCATTATTTTACGCATGATCATCCTCCCGGATGCTTTGACCCGTTAGTGCTAGGAATACAGTGTCCATTGTTCCTTCCACAACTTCGAATTGCTCAATCTTACTGCGATGTTCATCGAGTAATTTAAAGGCTTCTTTACTCTCTTTTAAGATGACTTCATAACCATCATTGGTGGTATGAAAGGTATAACCCAAGGCTTCAATATCCTTAGCTTCAAGTGATTGAGACTTAATGCGCAATAAAGTCGGCGCATACTGGATCCTCAGTTCACGGGGTGTCTTCATTTCAAGAATCTGACCATGATCGATGATGCACACACGATCACACTTCGATGCTTCTTCCATGTAATGGGTGGTTAAGAATATGGTCATCTTGTGCTTGATCCGTAGATCTTCGATGTAGTTCCAAATATTATGACGTGTTTGGGGATCTAAGCCCGTTGTGGGTTCATCCAAGAAAAGGATCTTAGGATGATTGATCAATGCCCGTGCGATGTCAGCCCGTCGCCGTTGACCACCTGAAAGCTTGCCATATGGTCTGTTCAAGAATTCATGTAAAGATAATTGTTCACTCAAATTATTGATACGTTTCTCGATCGTCGCCGTATCCAAGTCATAGAAACATGCTCTAGTGTATAGATTTTCCTTTACGGTCAAGAGTGCATCTAAAAAAGACTGTTGGAAGACAATTCCGATGTCGTTACGAATCCGGTCGTTTTCTTCATCCAACTTATGTTGGTTTAAAACGACTTCCCCTTTATCTTTCTTCAAAAGCGTACTGATGATATTGATTGTGGTGGACTTGCCAGCACCATTGGGACCCAGAAAAGCGAATAGCTCCCCTTCGTAGACACTCAATGTGATGTCTTTAACCGCTTCTACAGTCCCATAGGATTTGGAAAGATGCGAGATCTTAATGATTTCGTCTTTCATTCACACACTATTATAAAACTTTCGAAAGTTGTTTCAAGTTAAGAATGATTAACAAGATTCATTTTTGATGCATTCACATATTTTTTAACTCAAAGCACAAAAAAAGACACCGTAGTGTCAAATCAATTCAATGCCTGCATTCTGCATCAAGCTCAATGCTTGCTTATGGAATACTTCTTTATCATGATTAGGTGAACCAAAGGTATCGACCGCTGCTTGCACAACTTTGATGTTCATATCCTTTCCAATCGTTTGTGTATAGGTTTTAAGACTTTGTGTGAACTGCAAGACACAGATGTCTGTGCAACAGCCCACGACCGTCACTTCTTGTAAATCAGGATTATTTAATAGATAGCTTTGAAAGCCCGGTGCGAAGAAGCCATTGGTGGTATCTTTCTCAACTTTGATCATTTGATCCTCAAATATTTTCAGTTCAGGAATCAAATCACTTTCCGATGTATCTTTCAAACAATGGGGAGGATAGGATTTGAATTCCAAAGAGTCCAATGTATGCGTATCTTGAAAAGACAGGACATCTTTTCCTTCATCTAGATGTTTCTGGATGACCCTGATGGTTTCTGGCACGATTGCTTGAATGCTTTTATCGGCTAAAGGTCCCTCATTGATGAAGCCATTGATCATATCCACTACGACACAAATTTCTTTCATATTATTTCCCTTTCTTAAACGTCAAGATGACGACAGCAATCACAATCAAAATTGAAGCGAAGAGTGCTTGAGTACTCAAACGTTCATTCGCAAAGAACCAACCCAAACCTAAAGCAACAACAGGATTCACAAATGCATTGGTCGAAGCTAAGGTTGGATTCACTTGTTTCAATAACCAAAGATAAGCGGTATACGCTAGGATCGATCCAAAGAAAATCAGATAGAGCATTGCCCACAGCGCTTTAGGTGTAATGGCAAGCCATTCTACAGTCTGTGCTTCTTGAAGACTGAATGACAGAATGAACAACAATACTCCACCTGTCAACATCTGTATCGAAACACTGTAGAATGAAGATTTCGGCATGGATTGATTGCGTGAGAAGAGTGAGCCAAAGGACCAAGATAAGGATGCGATCAAGAGAATAGCGATGCCGAGCAGATCGATGTTTTGACTCGTATCTTGCCCTTGGAACGCCATCAATGCAATGCCCAGGATACCCAAAGATAATGCGAGTGTTTCCCAGATACCGGGACGTTTACGATCATTGCCTACCCAATTCAGTATACTGATCCAAATTGGTACGGATGCGATGATCAAACTGGCAATGGATGAAGGGACGCGTACTTCCGCAAACGCGACCAGACCATTCCCGCCCACGAGTAATAAGCTTCCAACAATCGCCGCATTACGGATTTCATTGAACTTTGGAAAGGTCTCCTTTTTGAAGTAGGCGATACTGGTGAGAATCACACCTGCAGTGAAATGCCGTATTCCAGCCATGATGAAGGGTGGAAAAGATTCCAAAGCAAATTTCATCCCAAGATAGGTGCCACCCCAAAAAACATAGACCGCAAAAAAAGCAAGGATGATCAGCGTTTTGGTTTGTTTGGCGTTGTGCATAAGTGAACCTCTAAATAAATTCGATTATAGCACAATTCACAAATCTTGAGCCCTAATTTACGGATGACTTATGAACTGTATCTAAAGCGTATCATTCTGTTGTTTCTAAACGAAGCTGGAATATTGCTATTTTTGATCAAAGTCTTTAAGTTGAATATTCAAAGCATTAACTGAGATTTGTAGCTCCATCAGAAGCAAAACCAAAGAAATCAGTAATAAGACCACACTGAATGCAAACATCGTCTGTGCAAATTGCCTTTGCTCAAGTAAAATGAGAAGTAAGCTTAGGACACTGAAGAAAAAGCTCAAACCACCGAAAACCTGCATGTTGCGGATGATGCGCATGCGTTTACGTAGATTGACCAATTGTGCAAAGGTGATGTCCGATGGATTGTTTGTGTGTAGTGTGTAAAGTTCACGAATAAGATTCGCGATCACCACGAAGCGATTGGTATAGGCCAACATCAATAGCGAAATAGCTGAGAATAAGAGTGTCGGTGTTTGTAAAGTGAATTCCATAAGACCTCCTAGGTGTCTTACGATAGCGAAGATGTGAGAAGAGTTCAAGCAAGATGCATAATGCATCCTTCCAAAGGAGATTAAGTATGAAGATCAGTTTTATCGGTGCAGGCAATATGACCCAAGCCTTTCTTAAAGGACTCGACGATGCTTTCTTTGAACATGAAATCTGGGTCAGCAATCGTAGTCAACTAAAATTGGATTGTCTTACTGAAGCAAACATCACTAAGACCTTGGATAACCATAAGGCAGTTCAAGCTGCAGACATCCTCATCTTAGCCATCAAACCTCAACAAATGTTTGACCTACTTGAAGCGATTCGTAATGATATCAAGCCCAATGCAATCATCATCAGCTTGGCTGCTGGCTTGAGTATGAATCAGCTTGAACAATGGTTGTTTCCAGAAGTTAAATTGATACGGTTCATGCCCAATACCGCAATAGCTTTAGGAATTGGATCCATTGCGATTTCTAACAATAAAAACATGAATGATCGTGAATTAGGTTTGATAAAGAACTTATTCAAAGCGTGTGGTAGTCTTATCGATTTAGATGAAAGTAAATTTGAATTGTTTATCGCCGCATCTGGATCGGGCATCGCCTTTGTGTATCAAATCATGGAGAGTTATGTTCAAGTTCTTAAAGAATTGGGCATGGAAGAAGCACAAGCGAAATCATTGATCATTGATACCTTCTTTGCGGCAAGTTCGATGGCAAAGATCAATCCCGATTTAGAGGATTTGATGAACCGTGTCGCCTCAAAAGGCGGGACTACTATTGAGGGGTTGAATGTACTAAGAACTTCTCATTTGGAAGACATCTTTATGGATATGTGCCAGAAAACGATTCAACGATCGAGACAACTCAGTGAAGAGCTTCAAAAGTGATTGAAGTTCTTCTTTTTTTTGTTAAACTTATCTCTAAAAGGTGGTGGGTCCATGCATCTCAGTACACTTAAAAAAGCCTTCCCTTATACATTACCCGTCTTAACGGGTTATTTGTTCTTAGGCTTCAGCTATGGCGTCTTGATGAATAAGACAGGGTTTTCCTTGTTTTGGACATCCTTGATGAGTCTTACGGTTTTTGCAGGCGCCATGCAATTTGCGGCCATCGCACTTCTTTCAACTGTCTTTAATCCTCTATCCACTTTTTTGGTTTCACTACTAATCAATATCCGTCATCTTTTCTATGGCATGTCTGTTCTTGATAAATATTCCAACAGTGGAAAGAAGCGTAGCTTTTTGATCTTTGGTTTGACCGATGAGACCTTTTCCATCAATGCCGCGGTAACGCTGGATGAAGGGTTTGATAAGAAGTTGTTTTATTTCTATGTGACGCTTTTGAATTATCTCTACTGGAATATTGCCTCGGTCTTAGGTCATCAATTGTCCTTCTTGATTCCAGATACCATCAAAGGTTTTGAGTTTGTGTTAACCGCATTATTCTTTGTGCTCTTTCTCAATCAATGGGAAATCAAGACACATCGCTTATATCTCATCATAGGTTTTGTCTGTACGCTAATCGCTTACCTACTTGTTGGAAGAGCGCAGTTCTTGTTGGTTTCGATGATATTGATCTTGGTTGCGATGGGTATTGAGACAAAGTGGAGGGCATCGCGATGAGTACGACACAACGCTTTATTACGATCTTAATGATGATCATAGCGACACAATTAACCCGCTGGCTCCCCTTTCTGATTTTCCCTGAACAAAAAGCTCAACCCAATTGGTTGAACTTTCTATCCGAACGATTGCCTTATGCATCCTTAGGATTATTGGTGATGTATGCACTCAAGGATGTCCAGCTTACACAAGCTCCCTATGGTGCGAGTGAACTCATTTCACTGAGTTTCATCACAGTGATCCATACTAAGTTACACAACACATTGTTAAGCATTGGTTTGGGCTCCTTGTTATACTTGTTCTTATTCAATTTTGTATTTTAAAAGGTGGAGTGATCCACCTTTTGTTCAATTAATCGAGTTTTAACGTCTTCTTGACCAATGCGACAACCTCTGCCTCATTGCTCATATTCAAAGCTTTATCTGCCATTTCTTTCATTTCACTGTATTTCAGTGAACGAATCATCTTACGGGATTGAAGGATACTGCTGGCACTCATGGAGAATTCATCCAAACCTAAGCCCAAGAGCAAAGGAGCAGCCATTTCTTCACCAGCCATCTCACCACACATGCCAACCCATTTGCCTTCTTTATGGCCACCATCGATGGTCATTTTGATAAGACGTAAGAGGGATGGATTGTAAGGTTGATAGAGATAAGAAACTTTCTCATTCATACGATCCGCAGCCATGGAATACTGAATCAAATCATTGGTTCCAATCGACAAGAAATCCGCTTCCTTAGCAAATTGATCCGCAAGGATCGCAGCCGCAGGAATCTCAACCATCATCCCCAATTGATAATCCTTGGAAACCGCATGACCTTCAGCCAAGAGTTCAGCTTCCGCATCCTTAACAAACTTCTTCGCGGTTCTGAATTCATCCAAAGTCGCAATCATTGGAAACATGATGCACAATTTACCAAAAACACTGGATCTTAATAACGCACGAACTTGCGTTTTGAAGATATCTGTACGATCCAAACATAAACGAATCGCACGATAGCCTAAGAATGGATTCATTTCGTGTGGGAAAGGCAAGTAACTGAGCTCTTTATCTCCACCAATGTCCAAGGTACGGACAACGGTTGGTCTTGAACCCATCTTTTCCAATACGGATTTGTAAGCGACAAACTGATCTTCTTCACTTGGCAAAGCTTGAGCATCCATATACAAGAATTCCGTACGATAGAGCCCTACCCCTTCACCACCATTTTCCAATACCTTATCCGCATCCACAGGATTACCGATATTCCCAACAAGTTCCACATGGTGTCCATCCAAAGTAACGCTATCCGCATCCTTCAAGACTTTCAAACTGTTCTTCAAATCTGCATAGCGGTCTGCTTTTGCTTTATAGTGCTTCAATTCATCTTCACTTGGATTGATTAAGACGATACCATCCAAGGCATCCAATACAATCACATCCCCGTGATTGACATGATCCAACAAACCAGCGATCCCTACGACAGCTGGAATTTCCAAGCTGCGTGCCATGATCGCACTGTGTGAGGTACGGCCACCGATTGCGGTCGCGAAACCTTTGGTAAAGGCTTTGTTCAATTGCGCGGTATCCGAAGGGGTCAAGTCATGCGCGACGATTACGACTTCTTCCTGAATCAAGGAGAGGTTCGCAAGCTCATAACCCATGATATGGCAACTCAAACGATAACTGACATCTTTGATGTCTGCAGCACGTTCTCTAAAATAAGCATCTTCCATTGATTCAAACATATTGATGAACATACCACTGACTTCTTGACAAGCGAACTCGGCATTGATGCCTTCCGCCTTGATCATTTCAATCATTTGGCCTGTAAACTCAGGATCCTGTGTAACCATCAAGTGGGCATCGAAAATCGCCAAATCATCATCCGACAAACGACCAACTGCCTTTTCTTTAATCGTCTGTATATCATTTCGTGTTTTGACAAGCGCTTCTTCAAACTTAAGCAATTCAGGCTCCACATCCACACTTCTACGTGAGATGTTCAATACTGGTTGGACCAGTTTATATGCCTTTGCTACTACTACACCACTGCTCGCCGCAATCCCTTTTAACATGTGTTTCCTCCTTAGTTGGCTTAAAAGAGTAATCTAATTAACAGGGATATCATACCATTATTTCAAAGTGTAGACAATTGATAAAGCGTCTCAGTGCAGCCTCCTTGATGCGGTAGTAACTGGTTCTAGAATAATATTCCATCCACCAATTCTTCTCTAAATGATCGATATAATCTGCCTGCAGAATCCGCTTTTCTTCGATCGTTAGAAACTCCAAAGCACAATCAATCGTGAAACAATAGGCATTCTCTAGGTTCTTATCAGTGGTCTCCTTTACCATCAACCCAAATTCCTGAAGTTTCTCAATTGTTTGTGATTTGCGATAGTGATCCAAGTGAAACTTCGCTAAAATACACAACTCTTTGAAAGTGAATTTCTTCATACTATAATGTACGGATTCACCTTAAAAGTTCCTAAAAAAAAACAGTCAATTTGACTGATTTTTTTGATTTTTGATTACTTTTAAACGAATGAAGCCTTCACGTTCCTTTTCTTCCAAGGATTCCGCAATATATTTGATGTCACTCTCAAGATTTGGAATGACGATATTGCGTAAAGCATTCGCGCGTTTCTGTGTTTTTTGAATGGCACGAGCCAAGCGATAAATCGACGTATCGATTTCAGCCAAGACAATCGTTAAACGTTTCGCGATGATGTATTTGATGGTTGCCTCATCCAAACGTGAATTGGATTCTTCGAAACCATACTCAAGTACGACATCTGTTTCATCGAATGTTACGATGGGTATTTCGACCCCCATGACACTTCGATAAACGATCTTGATGCCTTCTTCAATCGTGATTGCATTCGCAATCTCACTCACGACACCCAACGAGATGTTTGCTTGTTGGAGTGCGATATAAGCCTCGGCATACGCTTCCGTCAGATTGTCACGCAGATACTTGACCTTATCCACTAGATTCATCATTTCGCGTATTAAAACATTTCGCTTACGGTCCATGAGATCATAACCTAATTTTGCGAGTTCCAAAGACTTCTTACTGTGAATGAGGTTACCTTTTGTGGGAGACGGTCTAAGATTTGCCATGCCTATGCCTTTCTAAAGATTTCGTCGAGTTGTCCTGCTTCAAGCACCATGAAATGTGCAATGGCTTGTTCAGGTTTGTGATACTCATTGATCATTTCGGTGGAAACACGATCAAGTTCCGATTTTGGTAAGAGTGATAATAAGGTCCAACCAAGATTCAAGGTATCTTCCATGCTGCGATTGGTCTCAAAACCTTGACCAACATAGTACTTTTCAAAATAACGACCAAATGCCATGAACTTGCGATCGGTATTCGATAATTCTTCTTCACCGATGACCGATGCCAAGGCACGAGCATCTTGAACTTTCGCATAACAAGCAAAGAGCTGTGTACTCAAGCTCGCATGATCTTTTCGAGTATAGCCTTCACCGATGCCATCCTTCATCAAACGACTTAAGGAAGGGAGGATACCAATCGGTGGATAAATATTGGTTTGATGTAGATTGCGATCCAAGACGATCTGTCCTTCTGTGATATACCCCGTTAAGTCTGATACTGGATGGGTGATGTCATCATTTGGAATGGTCAGGATTGGAATTTGGGTAACAGAACCGAGTTTACCTTCAACCAAGCCCGCTCTTTCGTATAATGAAGCCAAATCAGAATAGAGATAACCCGGATAACCCTTACGGCCTGGGATTTCTTCTTTACTGCTACTGAATTCACGCAAAGCTTCACAATACGCTGTAACGTCGGTCATGATGACCAGGACATGCATGTCTTCTTCAAATGCGAGGTATTCCGCAACACTCAAAGCACAGCGTGGTGTCAAGATACGTTCAATGATTGGATCATTGGATAGATTAAGAAACATAACGACTTTTTCCATGACACCCGTCTCTTCAAAACTGCGTTTGAAGAAATTCGCAACGTCATGTTTGACACCCATTGCCGCAAAGACAATGGCAAAGTCTTGACCCTTGGTCGAAGCGATGTTTGCTTGACGAACGATTTGAACGGCCAATTGATTGTGGCTCATCCCACTTCCGGAGAAGATGGGAAGCTTTTGACCACGGATCAAGGTATTCAAACCATCAATCGCAGAGATCCCCGTATTGATGTAATCTCGAGGGTATTTACGCATGACAGGGTTCAATGAACTTCCATTGATATCCAATCGTTGTTTGGCATAAACCTTACCCAAACCATCAATGGCAGTCCCTGCCCCATTGAAGATACGGCCCAATATTTCCCTGGAAACCGATATCTCCATAGGATGACCCATCAAACGCGTTTTAGTATTTGTTTTCGAAAGACCCGTGGTGCCTTCAAAGACCTGAATGACCGCCCGTTGACCTTCGATTTCAACGACACGACCGGAACGCACACTACCATCTTCCAACTCAATTTCGACAACTTCTTCGAAAGCGACATCTTGGACATCGTCCAAAATGATGAGTGGGCCTTTGATTTCTTTCAATCCTTTAAATTGACGACTCATCTTAGCCTCCTTACTGAATACTAGCCATGGCTAGATCAATCATTTCATAATAGGTATCCAAAGCATCCAGATTATTGTTCGGGATCTCATACTTGATCTTGATCAAGTCCTCAAAGATGCCTGTCTCGACAATCGCACGAACCGTACGATGGGTACTGACCACGCGACTGGCTTGAGCCTTGGTATACGAAATCAACTGTAACATCTTCAATTGTTTTTCAAACGGTACGAATGTATCTTCTGGATGGAAGGCATTCTGTTGGAGATAACCGACACGAATGACACGTGCGATTTCCAAACTAAGTTTTTGATCTTCTGGTAGTACATCCGAACCAATCAGTTTAACAATTTCCATCAATTGCGTTTCTTCATGAAGAATGTTCATCATTTCATTGCGCAAGGTCAAGAACTTACGATCGACATTCACATCATACCAACGCTTTAAATCATCAAGGTATTCACTGTAACTTTGGTTCCAGTTGATGGCTGGGAAATGGCGGGCATAAGCCAAGGATTTATCCAAAGCCCAGAATGAACGGACGAAACGTTTCGTATTTTGGGTGACAGGTTCCGAGAAATCCGCACCTTGAGGTGAAACAGCCCCAATGACGGTAACCGAACCTTCGTTACCCGATAAAGTATCCACATAACCAGCACGTTCATAGAACTGTGCGATCCGGGATGGTAAATACGCTGGGAAACCTTCTTCCGCAGGCATTTCTTCCAAACGACCGGATATTTCACGCAAAGCTTCTGCCCAACGCGAGGTACTGTCTGCCATCAAAGCCACATGGTAGCCCATGTCACGGTAATACTCCGCAATGGTGATTCCGGTATAGATGCTGGCTTCACGTGCAGCTACAGGCATGTTAGAGGTATTGGCAATCAACACGGTACGGTCAGTCAAAGGTTTATGCGATTTTGGATCCAATAATTCTTTGAATTCATGCAAGACTTGGGTCATTTCATTCCCACGTTCACCACAACCAACATAAACGATGATATCCGCGTCACACCATTTCGCAAGTTGGTGTTGCGTCATCGTCTTGCCAGCTCCGAATCCACCAGGAATCGCAGCTGCCCCACCCTTCGCGATCGGGAAGAAGGTGTCAATGACACGTTGACCGGTAATCAAAGGCATATGAATTTGCTTACGATCCAGAACAGGACGTGGTTGACGAATCGGCCATTCTTGAACCATGGTCAAACTGTGAGTCTTACCGTGTTTATCTAAAACGGAGATGAGATTATCTTTAATGTTATATTTACCATCTTTTTGAATGGAAACGACTTTACCACTGATGCCTAGCGGAATTAAGAAACGATGTTCAATCAAACTTGTTTCAGGACAGGTCGCAAAAATCTGACCCTCTGTGACTTCATCATTCAACGCAACTTTGAATGTGACTTCCCATTGACGCTTCTGATCCAAGGCAGGAATACCCTTACCTTCGGTAACATACATTCCACTGAGCGCAGCCATATCTTTAAGCGGACGTTGAATCCCATCAAAGATATTATCAAGAATACCAGGACCTAAGCTTGCGCATAAAGGTGCACCTGAATGATACACTTCTTCATTGACGCGTAAGCCCGTCGTACTCTCATAAACCTGAATCGTCGTATAATGATCATCAATCCCGATGATTTCACCCAAGAGTTTCTTATCACCGACATAAACCATCTCAAGCATCTTAAAACCACTGTAATCTTTAACGCGGACAACGGGTCCATTAATTGAATATATTAGTGCCTTTTCCATATGTCCTCCTAAAACTGTAAGTCAGAATGTGCAAAGAACCATTCCTTCTGAACTTTAAGCTGATGGTCAAGGGTCATCTCAATGGCCATTTTACCGCCTGCTTCTTGAATGATCACACCCCCAACTTCGATATGATCAGAAGCCATTACGGTTAAGTTCTTAGCTTTCAATGCTTTGCTAAATGCATCCACATCTTCAGCCTTAACCAAAACACTCGTATTCACAAAACCTTCCTTCGCAATCGTCTCTTCAATAAACTTGAGATACTGCGTCAAATAAGCTTCGGTTTTTGTATATGCGCATAATTTATCGCGTAATTGTTCAAACAGCCCTTCCACAAGCTCTTCACGACGAATGAATAGATTCTTTTTGATCTTCCATTTCAATTGTGTTTCACTTTGCATGACACTGCTTTTCAATTCCGCTAATTCTTGTTCAATGTATAGATTGCTCTCTTCAACGGCTTCTTGATTAAATTGATTGATTTGCGACTCACGTTGCGTATGAAAATTCTCTTCCAAGATCTGAAGCTGTTCGTGAGTTCGTTTTTGAATATCATCCATTAATTTTAGCGCTAATTTTTCCATATCATCCTCACAGTTTAATTCCGATTGCTTCAGAAATATAGGCATCGATGGTTTCACCAATCTTGGCAGAACCATGTCGATCCGGAATTTCCACAATCAAAGGTCGTCTAAGCTTTAGTTTCATATCCGCGATGACTTCTGGGCATGTTTGAATACAGAGGGTCGTAATCAAGACAATCGCAACACTTTCGTCTTGGATAATCTTGTAGAGCTCTGTTAGTACTTCATCCCGCGTATGTGCGATCACCCCTTGGATGCCCGCCAAACGCATACCCATTTGGGTATCGGTGTTGTCGCTGATGAGAAAAAATTTCATAGGTTTCTTACAATTTGTTGATAATCAAGATCGAGATCAATAGACCGTAGATGGCAACCCCTTCAGCCAAAGCAACGAAGATCATCGCTTTACCAAAGTTATCCGAGTTTTCACTGATCGCACCGATCGCAGCAGGAGCCGCTGCAGCTACCGCGAAACCAGCACCGATCGCTGAAGCGGATGTAACCACCGCAGCTGCGATAAAGCCCAAACCTTGAGCCAAAGATCCAGCCATGCCATTTGTAGCAGCTGTTGCTTCAGCAGCTTGTGCAACCAAACCATTGATTTGGAACACCATGACCAAGATAAATGTAGCCGCAAACAAGCTGATTTGTGTCAAGACACGGAATTTAGCATTTTGTGCGTTTACCTTACCCTTCAAGATCGGGATAATAGGTAGAGAAATCAATCCAATGACCAACAAGGGTCCAAATACTTCAAACATCGTTAACATAGTTCTTTCCTCCGATTACTGGTTCAATAGTGTGGTTGGTATGTATTTCTTACCCCCACCTGCAAAGTAACGACTAAACATTTCATAATACTGCAGACGCAAGGTTTGAATACCAACGATCAAGCCTTCCAATCCGATGACAAAGATATTACCGATCACCAGAACCAAAAGTCCTGCGGATCCTGTCATTTCTTTTAAGGTCATAACAACGACCATCATCCCGGCATGTGAGAGCACGAAGCCACCAACACGAAGGAATGACATCGTATTTGAGACGAAGCTCAATACGACTTCCAACAATTCAAAGATGCTTTCAACCAAATATCCACCCCAACCTTCATGTGGTTTGAGTGCTTGCTTGTGCAACAAGTTCTTCAACGGCACATGCATCAAGATAATGAATAACGGGAAATAAACGAAGATACTGAGTGTGAGGGTGTTCATCAGCTTCATGCCCAAGAGCATGTCCCCTGCGACCATTCCAATCACAGACGCATAGAAGACAAAGCCAGCCACACCATTCTGTGTAAACAAGGCTGTCGCATAATCCTTACGCTTGATGTTGATCATGATATTCAACCCAATCGAGGTTAGAATCAAGAACGCACCCAAGCCAACAGCAGTAAGCAGTAAGGTCATCGTGAAATTCGGATCGATGACATGGATTGGTTTCTCACTGAATCCCAATATTTCTGTGAACAAAGGTGTCAGAATTTCTTCATCTCCGAAGAAGGATCCAAACAGTGTTCCAAAGAACATTGAGAACATCCCGATACGAACCGCAACCGCACCTAATTTCATCTTCTTCTTGACCCATAATAATTGACCAAGAATCACAAGCACCAAGCCTTGCCCTAGATCACCAAACATGATGCCAAAGAGCAAACTATAAGTTACTGATACAAAGAAGGTTGGATCGAACTCACCATAGTGAGGTAATCCGTACATTTCAATGAAGAGTTCGAATGGTTTTGCGAACCAATTGTTTCGCAGTACCGTAGGAGGCTGCAAGCCTTCTTCCGATTCTGCTGGGAAGTCCTGAATCACCACATCCGTCAAATCATCAAACAAGGTCTTATAAGCTTTTTTTACACGTTCTGGAACGAAACCGGTGATGACCACTTCATTATCGAAGATCGCCATATATTTATAATATTTAGCCAACTCCGCATAGTGATAAACATAACCGTAGATCTTACCTAAAGTGGATTCACAATCGATCGTATATTGGATATCATCGATCTTAGGAATCGCAATGGGTTCAAAGTAGAGGGATTCCAAGATATTGTTCACTTCTTTTTGCTTATCTAATAAAGCAATGATTAGAACCCATGCGTATTGATTGTTCTTTGTCATCACATGATAGATGAAACTCTTCTCTTCATGTAGATCGACTTTCGGAATACTACTCAGCGGTAAACGACCAAAGGTCACATACGAGTACTTTAAGTCATTTAAGGCTGAGATGTCATACGAACGTAAGATCTCAAGTGCATCTTTATCTTCAGGCGTTAGATTTGAGCGCATCATGAGTTGTTCATTGATCTTCTCAAACTTCTCTTCCGCTTCAATCAAATGCATCTCAATCTCATCTTTTGTGAACGTCGTAATGCCGTCAAAAGCACACATGATCTCTGTATTCAAACTTCTCGCCATACTGTTGATCCGTTTGAGATACTCAGCAAAACTGTTGTCTTCAGGAATCAGCTTACCGCCATTCCCTTCATTCACGACATGACTTGCCAATTCCGCATGCAAATCGTTGGTCGCAAAAGCAGTCAACAAGATTTTTTCAATATTCTCTTTGGACCCTGCCATGCGCAGTAATCGCATCTTCTCAATTGCCATAGGACCTCCTAGTAGATCAAGAGCTTCGCAATTTTGTCATTTTCGACTTTATAGCGAACACCCTCAATGATATCAATGACATTCTGTATCTCAATTTCCAACAAATTCAAATAAGCCACCAAGATGATGTTTGGGTTGGTTGAGAACCGCATCAAACGTTTCGTCAACTCAAACATGATCACATCGGTCTGATATTCAATGTATTGGAATTCCTTGATATCCGTAGGGATATCATAGGCATGATCATGGATGGCTTGCAGAAACTGTTGTGCATCCTTTTGCTCGATCCATTCCATTAGCGTCTTCTTATTGATCCGCTTATAAGTTGGATTCAATACCTTCTTAATTTCAAATGGACTTGCATTGTAATACTTCTTTAAACGATAGATTTTCGTGATGTTATCCAACTCAATCTGAGTATCGAACATATCACGTATGTCTTCTTTATCTTTACCTTTGAACTCATGTTCAATGATTTCATTTACACGTTTGAAATAGTAGGCTTTCAGCTCAATTTCATAACTCGAATAATCGATATCCACCAAACTTTTTGGCTTCAAAGGCTTCAATATTGAATAATATGGTGTATTCTTTAAGACATTTAACAATTCATCAAATGAATTGACCTTTATCAGTGCTTCAACGTCAAAAGAAATCAATCGATTCGCAAAGATGGGTAATTGTGCGATTTGACTGGTCTTATCCGTTTCGCTAAGCAAACGAATCGTCATCAAGATCTGCTTGATTTCCATCATGAGAACACCATATTCGTAAAAGTGATCATTCTTCGATTGACTGTATCGAATCAATTCCAAGAACTCAAGAAAGAAGGTTTGACGAACCAACATCTCTAAATGTCCACGGTGGATCGCAAATTCATTGATACCCGCAAGGATCTCCTTGAATGCTGTTTCGTTTTTCAAATAGCCTGCAATTTCCTGAACGGTTCTTTTACGTAAGAGTTCCGTGTAATCTTCTGATTTTAAGTGTTTACCATACATGGCCTTCGCTTTGGCGGCCATGGCTAAGGTCGATTGACTACTCATTACCGGCCTCAAACCGTATTGAACGCTGATAGAGCTCTTCCAACCACTGGGTCTGATTCGCACTAAAACGTTCTTCTAAATCATGCAGGGCTTTCGTAAAATGTTGTTGCCCTTCCTTCTCACTTTGAGCAAGTTGATCCAACAACTTTTTGCGTTCGTCCGCGACAAATTTCTGGGCACGATCAAAAACTTCTTTGTGCACCGCATCTTTATCTTTAGTGATGGCCATGATCGCATTCTGAATTTTAGCTTCAGCTTCTCTCACTTTGGCTTGTGCTTCTAAATCTGCTTTGATGATCGCTTTAATTTTGCCTTCCAATTTGAACACCTCCCAAACATTTATCTACTATACGCCGATTCTAATCACTCTTCAAGTCTCACTTCACAAATTTCGAGCTAAACAAGCTTGTCTATATTTTACACCCGATTTATATTCAATGGTTGTTTAAAACAAACATTATTTTCGCACATTTTCACAAGCGCTCTTATTTCATCATCCTTGAATTCAATCGAACTTTAATCTGAAATAAAATAAGCCAAAAAAAAATGGCGGAGGAAGCAGGATTTGAACCCGCGCGAGCTTGCACTCCTATCGGTTTTCGAAACCGACCCCTTCAACCACTTGGGTATTCCTCCAGCGCCTAATCATTATATCAAATAAGTAATCACTTTTCACAATAAAATGTTCCATCTTGAGTAAAGTTTACTTCAATTCATAATAAA
>CAYRIW010000027.1:0-21039 GCA_964424595.1 uncultured Erysipelotrichaceae bacterium
ACTTCATCCATATAGGCTTTGACACGATTTGGAATCGATCCAAAATAATGATCTTCAAACTCTTGCCCACGTGGAGCACTCGCCCCAAGTAGGGTTCTACCCGTTAACACAAGATCTTTACGTTCAGAGAACATTGTACGATCGACCAAGAAGTATTCTTGTTCAAGTCCAACGGATAAGTTGACGCGTTTGACTTGTTTATCGCCCAAGGCTTGAACGATACGACTGCTTTCTTGGCTCAGGCGATCTAAGGATTTTAATAGCGGTGATTTTTGGTCAAGGGATTCACCATTGTAGGATACGAAAATGGAAGGAATGCATAGGACCTTATCCCGAATGAATGCAGGAGAACTGATATCCCAATAGGTATACCCACGCGCTTCGAAGGTTGCGCGTAAGCCACCACTGGGGAAACTTGAACCATCGGTTTCACCTTTGATCAAGGTTTTACCAGAGAAGCGTGCAATGGCATTGCCATCTTTGTCCTGTTCGAGGAAACTATCGTGTTTTTCCGCTGTTTGTCCGGTGAGGGGTTGGAACCAATGCGTGTAATGCGTAACGCCAAATTCCATTGCCCATGCTTTCATCGCATGTGCGATCGCATCGGCAGTATTACGATCCAATGCGCTTTCTTTTGCGAGAGCGGTTTTCCATCCTGTGTAGATTGGATAGGGTAAGCGTTCACGCATGATTTTCTCACCGAAGAGGTGAATGCCAAATTCGTCGAAGGGATGTGCCATAGTGTGCTCCTTAAATATGTACACAATTTTATGCTTAAAATTTGAAAAGTAAATAAAAAAAATAAAAAATATTCTAGAAAAATACTAAAATATTTCGTGAAAACGCTTTAAATTTGAAAAATATCGACAAAATCATCGAAAATATCGAACAAACATAAAAAAAGACTAGATTGAACTAGTCTACTACGATGACTTCGGTTACGCCGAGAACTTCTTCAATGAGTAAGGTTTCGACTCCCATCTTAATGGTCACATCAATGGCGCTGCAACCGACACAGGCTCCAAAGACACGAACATACACACGACCTTCTTCATCGATGCTTACAAATTCCACATCCCCACCATCTCTTTGGAGGTAAGGACGGATTTTATCCAAAACGTCTATGACTTCTTTTTCAATATTCATGTACGTATCATCTCACAAATAACATCAAGCCCGCAACCGTTAAGCCCAAAACAACACCACCAATGACTTCGAACCATTGGTGTCCCAAGACCTCTTTGATTTTCATCAAATAGATGGGGTCATCCAACTTAATGGACGAAAGGGTTTGGATGTCCTTGACCAGCTGTTGGGTCAACTGTATGTTTCTGCCTGCATAATAGCGGACATTAGCCGCATCATACAAAACGATCAAACTGAAGATCAACACCACCGCAAACAAGGTGGACGAAAAGCGTTCTTGAAAGCCAACCGCTAAGCTCAATGCGGAGACGGTCGACGTATGGGAAGATGGAAAACCACCACTGTCCCAGAGTAAGCGAGATTCCCATTTGCCGGTTCGATAATAGCGAAAAACAGGCTTTATGGCTTGTGCGATTAGGTTGGCTGAGATGGCAGCCCAAAATGGATATAGATTACCGAGCATAGTTTCCTCGTTCGATATTATAGCACAGAACAAAAAGTCCTGTGCTATAATAATTACGCTAAAGGAGTCTGAATGAACTATCGGGTCGGTCAAATTATCGAAGCACAAATCACAGGCATCAAGCCTTATGGGGCTTTTGTGAGTGTGGATGAAAACATCAGTGGTTTGATCCATATTTCTGAGTTATCCGATGGCTTCGTTCGTGATGTCGAGAGTTTCGTTAAAATGGGTGAGAAGGTCAAGTTGAAGGTGTTGGAAGTCGATGAACAGAGTCATCAATTACGCCTCTCCCTTAAAGCGGTTCAAATGAACTCACGTAAATCACGTCCGCGCATGAAACCGATGATCAAGTTGAAAGAGAAAATCGGGTTTGCGTCATTGAAAGCACAACTGAATGATTGGGTTAAAGAAGCTCAAAAGGAGAACAAGCATGATTAAAATGGATTTACAGTATGCTCATGTGAGCGATGCATTTGCTGAGTATCAAGCGGAGGTTTCCAAATATCATCACCAAATGGTGGATAAAACGGGTTTGGGGAATGATTTCTTGGGCTGGTATACCTTACCTTTTGATTACGATAAAGCTGAATTTGAATTGGTGAAAAAGCTTGCCAAAGATATTCGTGAAAAAGCAGAAGTCTTCATTGTTTGTGGGATTGGTGGATCGTATTTGGGTTCACGTGCAGCCATTGAAATGGTGCAGGGTATTTTCCCAAAACGTGATGTGGAAGTGTACTTTGTTGGGAATACCTTCTCAAGTACGTATATCATGCAGTTGATGGATAAAATCAAAGACAAGAGTGTTTATGTCAATGTCATCTCCAAGTCGGGAACGACGACGGAGACGGCCATTGCGTTCAGATTGTTTGAACAGTTCTTGGTTGAGAAATATGGTGTTGATGGCAGTCGTGCGCGGATCATTGCGACGACGGACAAAGCGAAGGGAACACTGAAGAATCTAGCGACTCAAAAGGGTTATCAAACTTTAACCATTCCCGATGATGTGGGTGGTCGTTATTCCGTATTGACGTCGGTTGGCTTGTTGCCGATTGCGGTTGCGGGTTTGGATATCGATGCGATGATGCAAGGTGCACGCGATGCGGCTGAAGCGCACAAGTCTGAATTGATTGCAGAAAATCCTGCTTATCAGTATGCAGTGAGTCGTAGAGTCCTTGAAGCCAAGGGTAAGAACATTGAACTCTTTGTGGCCTATGAAACCCAGCTCAGCATGCTTGCGGAGTGGTGGAAACAACTCTTTGGGGAATCGGAAGGGAAGGAAGACAAGGGCTTGTTCCCGGCGTCTGTGAACTTCTCGACGGATCTACATTCGATGGGTCAGTTTGTTCAAGAAGGCTCCAAGGATCTCTTTGAAACCTTGATTCTTATTGAAAAGCCGACTTTAGATCGTACTTTTCCAAGTGATGCGGATGATTATGACAACATGAATTATCTTGCTGGCAAGACCTTGGATGAAGTGAACAAGAATGCGGCTTTAGGAACACTTCAAGCGCACCACGATGAAGGTGGCATTCCAAACATTTTGATCACTTTACCGGACATGAGTGCATACAGCTTTGGTTATTTGGCACAGTTCATGTTCATTGCTTGTGGCATGTCAGTTTATCTCTTGGGCGTCAATCCTTTCAATCAACCGGGTGTTGAGGTATACAAGAAAAACATGTTCCGACTATTGGGAAAAAAATAATATTAAAAGCGAGTTCGGTGTGAACTCGCTTTCTTTTAACGTAATAAGCGTGCGTCGATGCCATCGGAATGGACGACTGAGAAACCTTGACTTTCAATGCTTTCAACCGGGGCTTGATTGAGTTCATAGACCCATGTGGCTTCGATGGTGTCATTTGGGAATGTGCTCTTTAGTTCTGTCAATAGATTCAAGGCTTCTTCATAACTTAGGATGAACATGGCCTTTGATAAAGCTTCTGCTGCACCAGCACTGAGGCTTGTGGCGACAGTTACAGAGTGCAATGGTGTTTTAGCTGGGAATAAAGTAATCGGATCAATCAGATGATGGTAATATTCACCATCTTCTGCCAAGTAGTAGTTTTGATTGTCTCCAGATGTGGAGATATGGATACTGTCCTTGAAATACAAAGTATCCACACTGCCATCCGCAAAGATGACATTACGCTTAGGTTGTGCGATGCCAACGCCCCATTCATCGCCATTTGGCTTGGTTCCGATCGTGATGATCGAACTGTCACCGATGTTGATGATGGCGGTTTCGAGTCCGGCATCCAAGAGTTTTTTAACAGCGATATCAATCGCAAAACCTTTGGCGATGCCACCGACATCCAAGCGTGTGCATGGATTGGTAATGAAGACGGTGTTGGCTTGATCATCGATTTCAACGAAGCCCCAACCTGTGCAAGTATCGGCTTGTTGGAGTAGACCGAGACTTGGAATGCGACCGTATTCAACAGGGTCGGCAGTATTCTTTAACTTCCCTTCATTGCGATAGTCAGACCAGATATCGAGTACAGCGCCAAGGGTCACATTGAAGGTGTTTTGGCTCAAAGTGCTCCAATCTCTTGCGAAAACAAGAAGATCGATCAAGTTCTGGTCGACTTCGATGGCTTTGATGCCAGCGTTATCGTTGATGGTTTTTAGATTGTTTAGATTTGGATAGTCATTGTAACGATCGAATAATTGACCAAGATACATCAAGTCTTCTTTGAGTTGTTCAAAGTATTTATCAAACTCGGCTTGACTTGTCGCATAGGCCACAAAGGTTACAGGTGCATCGTTGAAACCAAGATTTATGGCCACATTGCTGTAACGATCGGGTGCTTTTGCACATGCACTGATGAGTAGACTGAGGGTAAGGATTAAAAGCAGTTTTCGTTTCATGTTTGTCTCCTGGGTTATTATACCATATGCATATTGCTTTACAAAAATGTGTTTTTGTGTGTGCTTGAGTATGCTATAATTATCATTGATTCGATAAACTATTCACGAATTAGGAAAGGTTGGGTGAAGGTATGTCTTTTTTGACTGGACCAGGTAGAGAACATCTTAATGGTCACAAAGAGGAAACCCTGCATAATGAGATCGTGCGGGTTAAACCAAAAAAAGAAGTTTTTGTGCCTTTAAATAATGGGTCAGCAACGAAAGTTGATGTCTATGTTAATGAAGGAGACAAGGTTCTTGTCGGTACGCTTTTAGCGCGTCGCAATGACCATTTCAATGTGCCGATCTATTCACCGGTGTCCGGTGTCGTTGGGACTAAGAAAAACATGATGCATTCTGTGTTGAAGCCACAGGAACATCTCATCATCGAAGATGATGGCAAGTATGAAAAGGTAGAGTCGTTCAAACCGCTTGATTATACCGTCGCATCCCGTGAAGAATTGGTAAACTTCATGATGGAAGCCGGTATTGTGGGTTGTGGTGGAGCAGGCTTCCCATCGTATTTGAAGTATAAAAATCCAGTTGACATCAACACGTTGATCATCAATGCAGTTGAATGTGAACCTTATATCACGTCCGATTATCGCTTTACTAAAGAGAGCTTGGAGGATATGTTGGTTGGGGTTCGTGCACTTCTTAAGATGAGTACGGCACCTAAGGCCATCATTGCGATCAAGAAATCGAAGAAAGAAATGTGCGAACAACTTGAAGCGGTATTGAAGGGCGATCCTTCGATTTCAGTCTTCAAGACACCGGATGTCTATCCAATGGGTTGGGAACGTACCTTGGTTTATGAATACTGCAAGAAGCGTTACAACCGTTTGCCTTCTGAAATCGGTATCATTGTTAATAATGTCACAACGGCGATTGCATTTGCACGTGCTTTGCAATATGGCGAAGGCATCGTTGAAAAAGTCGTTACCTTCTCCGGTGATGGCTTGAAGAGCCCAACCAATGTGCGTGTTCCTTTTGGTACGAAAGTATCGGAAATCGTTGCGCAAATCGGTGGTTATGCCAGTGAAGATGTTTTAGTCATTGCCGGTGGTCCGATGATGGGGAAAACCATTCCTACGGATGAATTCGTTATTACCAACTATTCCAATGCGATTACGATTTTGAAGAATGTCAAAGTCGAAGAAATGGCGTGCATGCGTTGTGGACGATGCAATGATACCTGTCCTGCAGGTTTATTGCCGGTTCGTATCAACAATGCGGAAAAAGCCAAGGATTTGGATTTGATTGTTAAATTAAGTGCGGACCAATGTATCGAATGTGGTCTCTGTACATATGTCTGTCCTTCGAAAATCGATGTGACGGAAGGTGTACGTCGTGCGAAACGCGCCTTGGCGTTGAGAAAGGGTTAAGTCGAAATGAAATTCAATTTTAGAGTATCGCCTAACTATCGCACACCCTTATCGACACAACGTGTTATGTGGGAAGTCACTGCAGCGATCAGTGTGGTCTTGGCATTTGCAGTATTCTATTATTTTACAGAGTTGGGTACAGATTATGGCGTTCATGCCGTATTGATGATCCTCACTTCCTTAGCGGTTGCGATTGGAACCGAAGTGCTTTGGGCATTGTTCTATAAGAAGAACATCCTAAAACATTTGAACACATCATTCCCTTGGGTCATTGCTTTGATCTTCGTTGGTACGATGAGCATCAATCGTCCTTTATATGTTTCTGCTGTGAGTGTGTTTGCTGGGGTTTTCTTTGGTAAACTCGTCTTCGGTGGTTTTGGATATAACATCTTCAACCCAGCGGGTGTTGGTCGTGCAGTAGCGGCGTTGTCATTCAGTGGCTTCGTGACCAATAAGTTCGCGGATGTGGTTACAGGAGCGACAGCAAACCAAGTCATGCAAGGCTTGGGTTGGGTCATTACAAAGCCTGAAGCCGTCGATGCGTTCTTAAATCAATTTGGTGGTTTAAGTGGATTGGCGATTGGTTTCTATCCTGCAAGTTTGGGTGAGACTAGTACGATTCTCTTGTTATTGGTCGGTATTTATCTCTCTGTCCGTAAAATCATCGATTGGAAGGTTCCATTGACCTTCATCGGTTCGATTTTCATCTTTACATATGCCATTGCTTTATTCAAAGGCATGGGTGTCTGGTATCCATTGTTCCATATCGTCAGTGGTGGTGCGATGTACGCGGCGGTCTTCATGATCACCGATCCTGTCACTACACCGACTTCAAGTATTGGTCGTATTCTATTTGCGATGGGGGTTGCCATCTTTGTGGTCATCATCCGTATCAAAGCGAATCTTCCTGAAGGCGTCGTCTATGGCATTCTATTCATGAACATGTTGTCTCCTTTATTAGATCAAATCACGGATGGTTGGGTCTTTAAAGAAATGAAGAAATACTATATTCAAATTGGTACCTTCTTCGCAGCAGGCTTGGCTGTGATTCTATTGATCGCAAGTCAAATATCTTGCAACGAACCGGTTGTCGAAGTTGAACCTGAAATCGTCATCAACTTGAAGGGTGAACCGATTGTGGTCTTGGCTGAAGCAGTATCGCCAACGTCTCTTATCGTTTCTGAAACAGCTGAAGGTGATGTGACGACCTTTGTTGTCAACATCAATGGTTATGCATTCCAAAGTGATCACAGCGATGATCCTCAACCGAATACCTTGGAAGTCAAGGTCAACACTGCAACGCAAACGGTTGAAAGTGTCAGCTATGTGACTTTCTCGGATTCTAAGAATATCGGTGATAAGACCGATTCTGAAGTCTTCTTGTCTCAGTTTGTAGGTTTGTCCATTGTGGATGAAACAGCAAGTGTTGATGTTGTATCGGGTGCTACCATCACATCTCAATCTGTTGTTCGTGCAGTACGTGCCGCTATTGCTGCGGCTTTGGATTAGGAGGCTAAGATGAAAAAAATTATCACATTAACATTATTCTTAGCGATTATCAGTGGCTTGGCTGGGGCAACGCTTGCGTTTGTCAACAGTATGACGAGCCCAATCATCGAAGAGCGCAAGATTGCAGCTGTTAAAGCGACTCTTGAAGCGATCTTCCCTGGTGCGAGTGAGTATAAAGAGATTAGTTTTGAAGATGCAAGTGGTGATGTAACGAATGTTTATGAAGCGGCGGGTGCTGGTTATGCATTCAATGTCAGTGTCCAGGGTTATAAGGATGTCATCACGTTTATCGTAGGGATTGATGATGCTGGCGAAATCGTAGGTTTCACCGTTAATTATGTCAATGATACGCCGGGTTTAGGTTCTAAAGTTGGTGAGCCAGAATTTGCGAATTCAATCATTGGTTCAAAAGTTGGGGATAAGGTGGATACCATTGCGGGTTCAACCGTATCGTCAGCTGCTGTTGTGAAAGGGATTGATGCGGCAGCTGCTGTATATCAATCACTCAAGTAGGAGGTTCGTCATGAAATCATTAGCTAATTATGGAATGAGCCTTTTGAAAGAAAACCCAGTATTTGGTCTTTACCTTGGTCTTTGTTCGACTTTGGCGATCACCACTGACTTGAACAATGCAGTGGGTATGGGCATCTCTGTTTTATTGGTTCTTACCGTTTCAAACATCGTTATTTCGATGATTCGTAAGTTTACACCGGATGAAATCCGTATTCCTGTTTATATTGTTGTCATAGCAACTTTAGTTAAGGCGGTAGAATTGTTAATCAAGGCCTATGCGCCTGCAATCGATGCAGCCTTAGGTGTATTCATTCCTTTGATCGTTGTCAACTGTATCATCTTAGGTCGTGCGGAAGCTTTTGCGAGTAAGAATGGTGTCGTATCTTCGGCGTTGGATGGCTTGAATATGGGTGTTGCCTATACTTTGAGTTTGATTGCAATGTCTGGAATCCGTCAGTTGCTAGCGACCGGTTCATTGAATATGAGCAATCCTTTCAATGATACCGTTATCTTTGATCTTTCGATCATTCCTGCAGATTTTACGATTCCTATGTTCAGCAGCCCAATTGGAGCGTTCTTAACTTTTGCTTTGTTGGCGGCTGCGGTTTCAGCGATTAACAATCGTGATCAAAAGAAAGTGAAGGGTGCGTAACATGGAAGGTTTCTTCACATTATTCATCTCGGCAATTTTAATCAATAACATCGTATTGACGAAATTCTTGGGCATGTGTCCAATCATGGGTGTATCCCGTAAGACCAGCTCTGCTTTAGGCATGGGTGCTGCGGTCGTGTTTGTCATCTTCGGTTCATCCGTCTTCACTTACGTTCTTTATTACAATGTGTTGGTTCCGATGAGTCTTGAGTATATGGATTTGATCACATTCATTCTTGTTATTGCGGCATTTGTTCAGTTTGTTGAAATGGTCATGAAGAAGTTCACACCAGCTTTGTATAAAGCTTTGGGTATCTTCTTGCCTTTGATCACGACGAACTGTGTCGTCTTGTATGTTACTTTAGTCAATATCACAAATGGTTATAGTTTCTGGGAAATGGTTGTTTATTCCATTGCTGTTCCATTAGGGTTCACCTTGGTGCTTTACATCTTCTCTACGATTCGCGAGCGTTTGGATAGTGCTCCTGTTCCTAAGGCGTTTGAAGGCAATCCGATTGCTTTGATCGTCATGGCAATCATGGCTGCCATCTTCACCGCGTTTGCAGGTTTGGTGTAGAATGGAAGCTGCCATTTACATTGCGGCTTTAGGCGGATTCTATGCTTTGGTTTACTATTTGAACCATAAGACACCAAAGCCTGAGGGTTGTGAATACATCGATGCGGCATGCAATTCATGTAGTGTTGGTATCTGTAGCAACCATCCATCGCAAAATATCATTAAGGAGGATATGATTCATGTTGAACGCAGTTAGTATGATGTTGATCCTTGGGGCAGCGTTAGGTTTGCTCCTTGCGATTGCAGGTAAAGTCTTCTATGTGGAAGTCGACACGCGTGTTGAGCAGATTACAAACATGTTACCAGGATACAACTGTGGGGCATGTGGATATCCGGGTTGTGCAGGTTTAGCAGATGCGTTGGTCAGTGGTGAGGCGAAAAGTCCGACCCAATGTAAGCCATCTACTGAAGCTCATCGTTCGCGCATCACTGCTTTCATGGAAACAGGTGTGGATCCCCAAGCTCCAAAAGAGCCTACTCAAGCATAATTTTTTAAAGATCGTGAAAACGATCTTTTTTATTTTAGGGGAATATCAACAAATCACGTATCTAGTAGTGAGGTGTTTGTATGAAGGGTGTCATTCAAGCGTATGCATTGCTGGTTGTGTGTTTAGGCATCTCCCTTGGGATGATGATTTTGGTTCAATACGATGTGATGTTTTATAAGCATCAATTCATTCTTAAACAAAGCATGCAAGAAAGCATGCTGGAGAGTTTGGAAATTCCTTATCAGGAACGTGATGTGTTCACTTTCAATCGTTTTGTGGAACTTTTGAAAATGCGGATTGATCCACTTCGCAAAGCTGAAGTCAGCTTGATGGGTTTCCATGCACAACCCTTGGCATTTCGGGTAAAGCTTGATGTATTTGCTTATGAAAGCATTGTTCCTTATACCATTCATCTCGATAAAACCATGATAGAGGTATCCCCATGAAACAGAAGTATTCGTTATTGCATTTTGGTATCGCTTTAGCTTTGTGTTTGCTTGCGATTGGTGGAAGCTTGCTTTACATCCATAATCAACTTGAACTTGTGGAGGTCTATGTTGCGAAAGAGGATCTGTCTGCACGTACTCTCATTGATGAAGATGATTTGATGAAAATCAAAGTGCCAAAGGCATATCTCAGTTCTAATGCGATTCTAGATAAAAAGCAGATGCTTGGGATGTATGTCAAAATCAATGCCTCAATTCCAAAGGGTAGTCTTGTATACCAATCTACCATTGAGTCATTGGATGAATCGATCGATCAACCCAGTCTTCTCTTAAAGAACAACCAAGCGGTCTATGCGATTGATGTAAGCTTGACAAGCACATCTGGGAATACGCTGCAAATTGGTTCTAAAGTCGATATTTATGGAACCTTAAAAATAGGGAGAGAGACAAAAGTGGACTTGTTGTTCAAACAAGTGCGTGTGATCAGCGTCAAGGATAAAAATGGCAATGAAGTGGATCGTAAAAACAATCAAATGCCTAAACTCTTGTTGGTAGCTTTTGACCAAGGCGAAATACCATTGATCACCAAATTGATTGCGATGGGTGAGATTACGATTACACCAACTGCAGAGTTCTTTAGTGAGGATGAATGTGTCCTTAATGAACAATCACTTTTATTGGATATCTTGTATGCTTGAGAACTTTGATTTTGGAGTGATTCAGACTTATGTGGATGATCCTTTGATTACGGACATCAACTACAATGGACGTCAATGTTGGATTGATCACTTACGAAAGGGACGTTACCCCTTAGCACCGTTTGATGCACATGAGGCCATGCAGATTCTGGTTTATAAAATTGCGAACTATGTCAATCTTCCTTTCAATGCGACAAGTCCTGTCTTGGAAGCAGAAACTGAAAGCTTGCGTATCAGTCTGTTACACCCGAGTATCGCTAAGGGGGGTCTTAGCTTATCGCTTCGTAAAACACCTGCTGTGTGTCGTTTACACGATGCTGAGACGGGTATAAAAGCATATGCGCCAGAATGGGTGATTGTCTTATTACAGGAAGCGGTAAAGCATCGTAAGAATATCCTGGTCAGTGGACTTCCAGGCTCTGGTAAAACGGAATTCGTGAAATATCTAATGGAAAGCATCCCTGCGCATGAGCGTGTCATTACGATTGAGGATAGTCTTGAACTTCGGTATGGAGATATCCATCCAACAAAAGATCATGTGATGCTTAAGGTCCAAGAACGTTTTGGTTATGAACAAGCCATCAAAACAAGTTTACGCCAAAGACCCGACTGGATCTGTGTCTCTGAAGTACGGGGATCTGAAATCATGTACCTCTTGCAAAGCATTTCAACGGGTACCAGTTTGATCAGTACCATCCATGCGGAAAGCGCCAGTGCGATTCCAGCACGGATGTTGATGCTCATGCCGGGTTTTGATTTAAACAACCAGAGCTTACTTACCATGATTCACGATTGTATCGACTTCGGAATTCATTTGGAAGTCAGTCATGATGGCCAGAAAGTAGTGCGATCGATTCGTGAATTGGTCCAATTTAAAATCAATGAGAACTATGAACAAGAAAAGAAAACAATTTATCAGTGCGATGATAAAAACAAAGCCATTCGCTACTCAAGTTTATTCCCATCTAAGAAAAATAAGGTTCCAAGAACTCCTTTGGATCTTCAGTGAACTGGCTCTGACGATTTGGATTACCACACGCTTTGGACTTCCTCAACAATCCATTTTGATTCTATTTATTACAACGATTGCATTGACACCCTTGTTCTTTCGCTATCAATTGCAATGGATCAAGCAGGAACAAGCTTTCTTCAATCTAACGGATTTCCTTCAGCAGTTCATTGCGAGTTTCAAGTCACATCCCAAAATCTATGCAGCGCTCTTGGAATGTGAGGACATTACACAGCATCAATTGCACAAGGATGTGCGATTTTGGATCGAGGGACTCGAGAAGGGTGGTTATCCTCAGGAACATGCCAAAGCCTTCATGAGTAAATACGGACATTTCACCATTGGGAATATGGTACACCTCATGTTGGCGGTTGAGAATTATGGAAGCTTTCATTATGCCGAGGGTTTTGAAATCATTCAAGATGACATTGAAGAATGGATTGAGGATACCTATGCCTTCAAGCAAGAGCAGATCCAAACGCAACGCAAGATTCAAATCCTATCTTTGTTCTCAATGGGCATCGCCTATATGAGTCACAATATGCTATTTAAATCGGATATGGTGAGTGAGTTGGGTTTCTATCATACAAGTTTAATGTTGTTCTTTGGCTTGATTCTTTTGACGCTGTTCTTTGCGCAGAAGATGATTGCTGTGCCTTGGATAGAGAAGAAGGAGTTGATATGGAACGCTTGATCCTAAGTGTTATCGTATTGATTCTATGGAAGCTAGGGGATCCTTGGTTGTATGATCACGGTATGCTCTTGCGTGAGAAGGCTTGTGATCATATAGAAGCGGTCCTTAAAATCAAGTTAGACCTTACGTGGATGGTGGAGCGTTTCCAACGCTTGAAATATCTTCGATATATGCTCTTACTTGTAGTTCTGGACATACGTTTCATCTATATCGTCTTATTCGTTTTAATCTTTGTCTATAAATCACCTTATCTTCGCTTGAAACATCAAGCAAAGCAACACATCCAATTGGTACGCTACCAATTTCCCATCTATCTTCGGCAACTCCAGATTCTCTTACAAAACAATACCGTCGTGAATGCAGTCGAGCAGTCTTTGGCTTATGTTCCTGATGTGCTCAAAGAGGATATTCATGTTTTCCATGCGGCGCTCTTGGAAGATTCACGCTCACTCAACACCTACATCACTCAGATGCAGGCTTACCAACTGCCTGAGATCACCCGTGCTTTCAAATGGTTGTATCGTTACCAAAGCATAGGGAGTCATGATGCTTATCGTCAGTTTAATCGTATGATTCTATCGACATCGAAATGGTTGCGTCAAGCGCGCATCCATCAAAAACAGAATGCCGTTGGAATATATCAATGGATGGGGATGTTGCCATTGGTGGGTGTCACCATGGTCTTCATCTCAGCCATGTTAAGTGTCGCACTGACACTCTTTGAAAGGGGGTGAACACATGAAGGCGTTTTTTGAAGAATATGGTTTGGTATTGGTCGTAACCGTCATCGCAACGGGCATGATTACGTTCTCGGAGACATTTAAGACAACGATGCAAACAACTCTTGAAACTCAATGGTCAGAAATGACAACAGGTAGCTGATGAAGGGTGCGTTTGAAACAGCCTTGGTCATGATGTTTGGAATGATGTTCATGGTTATGGGTATGGATTACTTAAAAGTGGTTGTGATGAACAATCAAGCGCGTCTGTTGGCTGAAAACAGTCTGGCAATCTTGGAACATCAAAATCGATACGATGCATCGGTTCAAGTTCTACTGGATCAGAATAAAGACGATTGTACATCCTGTATCTTGATGATCGAACCCCACCCTGACTATGTGGGACGGTATCGTGTCATTGTGAATTATCCCATTGAACTGAACCACATCAACTATCACACCATGGCTAAACTTGAACTCTTGAGTCGGCCTTTAAGTTAGTGCAGCAATCTGCACTTTCTTTGCTTGTGATTTTACGTTAAAATTAGCTTATGTTAATCACCATCGATATCGGCAATTCCAATATTGTCTGTGTAGTTTATTCCAATTTAAAAGAACGTTTGTATGACAAACGTTTTGAAACCGTCAAGGAGAATATTGAAGAAGCGTACCCTAAGTTTGTTAATGAAGAATTGTTATTCTTGAAAGAACGTTTTAATTGCGAAGCAGTCATGTTGAGCAATGTCGTCCCTGCAATCGATCAAGTCGTCTTCAATGCCTTGAAAGAAGGCTTGGCAATCGATGTCTATCGCTGTGACTTGAGCGCCGTCCCTACTTTCAAAGTGATGCTGGATGATCCACGTGAACTTGGAGCAGATTTCATCGCAACCAGTTACGGTGCGATGGCAAAACATCCACTTCCAATTATTGTGGCGGATTTAGGATCCGCGACGAAAGTAAGTGCTTTGAATCGTGAGGGAAATTTTGCGGGAGGCATCATCATGCCGGGTTTGCGTATCGCTCAAGATGCACTCAACCGTTTCATTCCACATCTTCCACAGATTCCACTTGTCGTGCCGAAATCTGTTTTGGGAAGTGATACGATCACGTCCATGCAGGCAGGCTTGATGTATTCCACGATTGATTCCATCGAAGGCATCGCACGCCGCATCGAGTCAAGTTTCAATGCAAAGTGTTCGAAAGTACTGACAGGTGGTCTATCAATCTTGATTCATGATGATACAAAAGACTTTGTCTATGAGCCGTATTTGTTGAATGAAGGCTTGTTTGAAATCTACCAACTTTTAAAGTAAATTTTTTTGGCTCAAAATTGCGTTTTGGACTTTACTTTAATTCGCAAATACGCTAAAATAACACTTGCCTTATGGCGATCGTGGCGAAGTTGGTTAACGCACCGGATTGTGGTTCCGGCATTTCGCGGGTTCGAGCCCCGTCGGTCGCCCCATGAGTTTTAAACAAAGAAGCAATGCTTCTTTTTTTAATACCTTTCGTAATTATATGGGTTAATGTAAAATTTACATTTAGTGTAAGAAAAGTGAAAATAAAATGATAAATAGTGAAATAATTGTTGACACGTTGTTTTCATACGCTATAATAACCACATATAAAGGAAAGGAAGTTGAAGATATGAAGAAAATATTGATTTTCATCTTAGCTTCGTTGTTGTTTGTCGGCTGTTCTTCTGCCACTCCAACACCTGAAGCTGCCGCAAAGATTCTTCGTGTAGCGTTTGGAGGGGATGTACTTTCATTGGACTCTAATGTTGCGACCGATGGTGTTTCATTTGAAGTCCTGACCGCTTTCACCGAAGGTTTGGTTGAGTACGACGCAGCCGATGCGATACTGCCAGGTTCAGGCGTAGCAGAAAGCTGGGAAGTATCTGAAGATGGTTTGGAATATGTGTTTAAATTGAAAGAAGCAGCTGTTTGGTCAAATGGTGACCCCGTTACCGCAAGTGACTTTGTATTTGCGTGGCGTCGCTTGGTCGATCCAGCAAAAGCCAATGAATACTCACTAATGGCTCAAAATGCGAAGTTGAAGAATGCGGACGCGGTTATTGCCGGAACCTTGCCTTTGGATCAACTGGGTGTAGAGGCTGTCGATGCCAAAACATTAAAAGTTACCTTGGAAGCTCAAGTTCCTTGGTTCATTGCTTTAATGACATTCCCATCGTTCTTCCCATTGAATGAGAAGTTCGTGACGGAAGCGGGCGATAACTTTGCAACAGGTCCAGATTTCTTATTGTCGAACAGTGCATACGTTCTAACGGAATGGGTTCAAGGTTCAAAGATCGTTTTTGCTAAGAATGATAAATACTATGATGCGGATAAGATTGCGATTGATGGAATCGATATTTCGATCATCGCCGATCCTCAAACCGTAAAATTACAATATGACCAAGGCAATTTGGATGTCGCTTCAATGTCCGGTGATTTGGTAAGTGGATATGTTGGAACCGACGATTTCACACCGATTCGTAAAGGCTACACTTGGTTCATGCCTTTCAACCAAAAATCTACGAATCCTGCAATGTTGAATGAAAACTTCAGACTCGCTATTGCTTGGGCATTTGATCGCAGCTTCATTGTTGATGAGAAACTCAATGATGGATCCATCGTAGCCGATGGCTTCGTTCCTCGTGGTTTGGCTTCAAGCGCACAAGGTGAAGATTTCCGTGATTCTGCTCCTAAATATTTCGGTTACGATCCAGCGAAAACACTCGCTTATTGGGAAGCCGCAAAAGCTGATCTAGGTACTGACAAAGTGACATTCGAACTCTTGGTTGGAACACCTGGTGATGATAGTGGTTTAGCAGCGGGTGCTGCAGAGTACATCAAGGCAGAAGTAGAGAAAAACATGCCAGGTGTGACTGTGAACATCAAGACAGTTCTAAAGAAAGAACGCTTAGAGTTGATGAATCCTTCACGTGGTGAGTACGATGTCGCAATGACACGTTGGGGTCCTGACTATGCCGATCCTCTAACCTACTTACAAGACCTCTTGGTTTCAACCTCAAATTACAACTATGGAAACTGGGTGGATACAACTTACGATGCTTTGGTTGCAGAAGTTGCACCGGGTGGAGCGTTCGCAGCCGATGCCGCTGCTCGTTGGGATAAGTTGGTTGAAGTTGAAGCATACGCTTTGAATAAAGCGGTTGTAGTTCCAATGTGGCAAACAGGTGCTGCAATGGTCATCAAACCCAATGTCGACGGTATTGAATACCATGTCTTAGGTTTAACCAATTACAAACGCACAACAATTAACTAATGCGTGATGCAATGGGAACCTTCTAAAAGAGGTTCCCATTTTACACGATGAAAGGAGACCACTATGCTTAAATTCATTACCAAACGATTCTTTTGGTCAATGGTAACGTTATTCACAATCTTGATCCTTCTTTTTCTATTGCTCCAGTTTCTACCGGGGACTCCTTTTAATGATGAAAAACTCAGTGAAGCTTCTAAAGCTTTGTTGAATGCGAAATATGGTTTGGACCAACCTTTCTTTTCTCGTTTCTACATTTACATGAAAAACATCCTGACAGAATTCGACTTTGGTATTTCTTTGTCGATTCAACGTAACTGGATGGTTAAGAATATCGTTTTACCACGTTTGGGTATTTCGATTCGAATTGGTCTACAGGCTTTGGCATTAGGAACAGGGATGGGTGTCCTCTTTGGCGTCGTCTCCGCTTCCAATAAAAATACATGGTTGGATACCTTAGCGACGGTTGTGGCCATCGTTGGGGTCAGTATTCCTTCGTATGTCTTTGCTTTATTGCTTAGTTATACCTTTGGCTATAAATTTCCAATCTTCAGTATCATCTTTGATTTCAGCGATCCACTCAAGTCGTCCATTCTACCAACCATTGCGCTCTCCATGTTCGTCATGGCACAGGTGACACGTTTCCTTAGAACAGAGCTGATTGAGGTCTTAGGATCGGATTATATTCGTTTGGTAGAAGCCAAGGGCGTCAATCGGTTTAAAGTCATCGCACGCCATGGTTTACGCAATGCCTTAATCTCAGTCATTACGATTCTAGGGCCATTAACGGTTACCTTGTTAACGGGATCCTTGGTTGTTGAAAAGGTCTATGCGGTACCGGGTATCGGGAGTTTGTTGGTCAATGCGATTCTAACCAATGACTACAATGTCATCGTTATGATTGCCTTTGTATACAGTGCCTTGTATATCACGATGAACTTGATCGTGGATATTCTCTATGGCATCATCGATCCACGAATTCGTGTTGCGAAAGGAGCTTAATCATGCGTGAATATCGTAAAGAAGAGTTCAAGCGATTGGAAATGCGTGAATATGCCCAACAAGAAATGTTGCTGGGAGAAGATCCGAAGTTCTTTCGAGATGCATTCCGTCGTTTCAAACGTAATAAAGGAGCACATGTTGCTTTATACATGATTATCGTGATCTTAGGTTTAGCCGCATTTGGTCCATACTTCGGTGGCCATGTCTATAACGAAGTCATCACCACACACATCAACTTACCGCCTCGTGTTCCATTCTTAGAGAATTTCGGTCTTTTCAATGGCTTGCGTATGGGTGAAAACATCTACCTTAAAAAAGGCTTTGATGATCTATATTATTGGTTCGGAACCGATGGTCTCGGTCGTGACCTATGGGCACGTGTCTGGATGGGAACGCGTATATCGTTCTTAGTCGCCTTCGTTGCCGTTATCATCGATGTTTTCATCGGTATCACCTATGGTCTTATCTCAGGGTATTTCGGTGGCAAGGTCGACTTGTTCATGCAACGCTTTGTGGAAATCATCTCTGGGATTCCAAACTTGGTTGTGGTCATTCTTTTGGTCTTGGTCCTAAAACCAGGTCTTCAGTCCATTATTTTTGCTTTGATGATCACGGGTTGGATTTCGATGAGTCGTGTCGTGCGCTCGCAAGTCCTGAAACTCAAAGAGTTGGAGTTTGTCTTGGCGGCTCGTACTTTAGGGGCAAATTCATTCACCATCATTCTGAAGGAAATGTTGCCGAATATCATTGGTCAAATCATTGTCATGACGATGTTCTCGATTCCAAATGCAATCTTCTATGAATCCTTCTTAGCCTTTGTTGGTTTGGGTTTGCAACCACCTTTGGCTTCACTCGGGGTATTGATCTCAACCGGTTACCAATCACTTTTGATTTATCCGCACATGGTCATTTTCCCGGTTGTTGTTTTATCCATTCTGATGTTGAGTTTCAACCTCGTCGCAGATGGATTAAGGGATGCGTTTGATCCCAAGATGAAAGGATTTTAGGTGCAATGATGGAAAAAAATCAAATTCTCGAAGTCAAAAACCTTCAATTATCTTTCCGTTTGGATGCCGGTGTGAACCATGTCATCCGAGATATCAGTTTTAATTTATTCAAAGGGGAAACCCTTGCGATCGTTGGTGAATCGGGTTCAGGGAAATCCGTCACCACAAAAGCCATACTCGGTTTGATCGATGACAATGGGGCGGTAGAAGAAGGTTCGATTCTCTTCCGTTTACGTGAGAATGACAAAGAGGAGATTGTGGACCTCTTACACCAATCCAAGACTTACATGCAGAAGCATATTCGTGGCCGTAAGATCGCTATTATCTTTCAAGATCCGATGACATCGCTCGACCCGACCATGAACATTGGTAAGCAGATCATGGAAAGCATGTTGGAACACAAACTCGTTAAGACTAAGCAAGAAGCGAAAGACCGTACGAAAGTCCTCTTGGAATTGGTTGGCATCGATCACCCAGAGAAGCGGATGAAACAGTATCCTCATCAATTATCCGGTGGGATGCGACAACGTGTCGTCATTGCGATTGCCTTGGCATGTGAACCCGATCTCTTGATCGCGGATGAACCAACTACAGCTTTGGACGTGACGATTCAATCACAGATCCTTGAGTTGATCAAAGACATTCAAAAGAAGACGGGTGTTGCCATCATCTTCATCACCCATGATTTAGGGGTTGTGGCGAATGTGGCGGATCGCGTTGCGGTCATGTATGCAGGGAAGCTTGTGGAAGAAGGCTTGGCTGAGGAAATCTATTACAATCCGAAACATCCTTATACCTGGGGTTTGTTATCGAGTATTCCTTCAATGGACTCAAAGGAAGAAGAAATTGAATCTATTCCGGGAAGTCCTCCAAATCTTATCAATCCTCCAAAAGGGGATGCCTTTGCTTATCGTTCCAACTACGCCTTAGCCATTGATTTCGAAGAAATCCCACCGTTCTTTAAGATCAGTGAGACGCATTCCGTGGCCAGCTGGTTGTATCATCCTCTAGCACCTCAAGTAGAGATGCCAGAGGTTTTACAAAAACGCTTAGCGAAATACCGTACGCAGAAGGAGGTTTGAAATGAGCACTAACAACGTACTCTTGGAGGTCAAGAACCTTAAACAATTCTTCCGTGTCGATCGTAAAACAACGACACGTGCGGTGGATGATGTCAGTTTTCATATTTATGAAGGAGAAACTTTTAGTGTTGTCGGAGAATCCGGTAGTGGTAAGTCCACATTGGGTCGTACGTTGATCCGCATCTACGATGGTAACAGCGGTGATGTGACCTTCATGGGTAAGAGGATATCGGGTAAGCTCAATGATGAGACCCGTCAGTTTTTAAGAAAGAACATGCAGATGATCTTCCAAGATCCCATGGCATCGCTGAATCCTCGTAAAAAAGTTTTGGATACGGTTGCCTTTGGTTTGGATGTCAACAAGATGACAAGCTCTGCAGAGGAACGTAAGGAACGTGTCTTAGAGGTTCTGAAGTCCGTAGGGCTCCATGAGGATCATCTCAATCGTTTCCCTCATCAATTCTCAGGGGGACAGCGCCAACGGATTGGGGTTGCCCGTGCTTTGGTTCTACAACCGAAGTTCATCATTGCGGATGAAATCATATCGGCCTTGGACGTATCTATCCAAGCACAGGTCATCAACTTGATGAAGAAGCTACAACGTGAGTTGGGTTTGACTTACATGTTTATTGCCCATGATTTGTCCATGGTTCGATACATCTCCGATCGTGTCGCAGTCATGCATGTTGGACACATCGTTGAGATGGGGACAGTGGATGATGTCTATAACAATCCCGTTCATCCTTATACCCGTTCGTTATTATCGGCGATTCCGCATCCCGATCCGATTCGTGAAAAAAGTCGTAAACGTTTTGTCTACGACATCACAAATGTCATTTATAATGATTCGCATATGAAGAAGTTGAGTGATACCCACTCCGTACTGACCACGGACAAGGATTTCGAGATGTGGTCAAAAGGGGATTATTCCTTAAGCTTAAAATAAAACCGAGTTAATTCTCGGTTTTCTCTAAGATGACGGGTTTTTGTACAGCGGTGTTTTGAAGTGTGTTCACTTCTGCTTTTAAACGTTCGATTTCTTGTTCAAGTGCTTTGTTTTTCGAATTCAGGTTTTCATTGCTTGCTTTGAGAGATACCACTTCGTTGTTGAGGTTCCGCAAGGTGAATTTTGTCTTGACACTCTTATATAAGCCAAACACCAAGACCAACAGAGCACCCAAAGCGACTGAAATCAAGATGACCAAAGAACCGGATAATTGATAGGTCCAAAAGAAGAGACGTACGGTCATCACTTCCGCATTGGTTAAGGCAAAGATTGCGACGATGATCGATACGAGAATTACGAAGATAAATTGTTTCTGCATATGTGTTCCATCCTTATTTCAAGTATATGCCAAAGATGCTTAACTTACAAAGAAACCATCAAAATTTGATGGTTTCTCAGACTGTAGACAAATACGGGGTTAAAAGTTTAATTGAAACTTTAACTCCGT
>CAYRIW010000028.1:0-20247 GCA_964424595.1 uncultured Erysipelotrichaceae bacterium
TAGTTGCATTGCTACAAATAGGGGTAGATCGACTCTTTACTGCAATTGATATTGCATATTGGATTCTTATCTTTTTACTCTTTCTTCTAATCTTAGATAAGTACATCAATCTCCCCTTTATTGCACCCGTAAACGGTACACGTGCTTGGTTTTATTTCCCTGGCATTGGTACGATCCAACCCAGTGAGTTTATGAAAGCTGTCTTGATGATCAAATCTGCGACCATCATCGCAGAACACATTGAACAGAATCGTATCGCTAATTTTGAATCTGATATCCACTTATTCTATAAAATCCTAAAATTTGCGACTTTACCTTTAATCCTCATCGTCGCACAACCCGATACCGGGATTCCGATCATCATCGTCATGGGCTTGATCGCCATGATCAGTCTTAGTGGTATCCAACGTTATTGGCTCATTGGTGGTTTCACCTTTGTCATTGGTACTGTGCTTGTCTTTCTCTTCTTGTTCTTTTTCGCACAAGATTTCTTGGTTGATATCGTGGGCAGTTCGTATCGATTGAATCGTTTCTATGGATGGCTTCAAACTGAGAATTACATCAGTTCTTGGGGTCTACAACTTTATCAATCGCTGTTGACTGTAGGTTCAGCAGGTTTCTTAGGTCATGGCTTTGGTTCTCAGGTCATCAGCATCATTGAACCACAGAATGACTTCATCTTTGCGGTCATTGGACAGAATTTTGGTTTCTTGGGGACGAGCATTGTCTTGTTTCTTCACTTAGCGCTTGATTTAATTATCATTCGGATTATTTATCAAAATGAGTATTACAGAGAAAAGATCATGGCCGTTGGTTTATTGGGTATGTTGATGTTTCAACAAATCCAAAACATGGGCATGATCATTGGTTTACTTCCAATCACTGGAATCACACTCCCCTTTATTTCTGCGGGTGGTTCATCCTTATTATCGTTTATTCCTTCAATTGCGATTGTTTATCATATGAGTCATATGAATGAATCCAAGAAGAATCACTAAAACAGATTCTTTAAACGTTCAATATAGTGAGTATCGGGTCTTCCAATCATTTGGACGACCTTTTTACTGTAATTAACGGTTACGCAACTGTCTTTTCTTAACTTCATGGACTCATGATCGTAACACAAGATGGCTTCACAGAAATCATCACTCTCAAGTCGAATCGTCACATCATGCGGCACAATCAATGGGGATCCCAAAGAGCGATACGCTTGGTGATGAATGCCTGTGATTTCGGTGATTTGCAACAAATCCAAACCTTCATGTAAAATCGCACCCCCTAGGGAACGATTGTAAGCACTGGAACCTGCTTGGCTCGAAATGCATATTCCTGTACCTCTAAACGTCTCTAAGAACACATTTTCAACATAAATACGCATGAGTTGGGTACGAATGACGTTCTCAACACGGATTTCATTGAGGGCATAGAGACAATGTGATTCTTTTGAGCTGTGTACATTGATTTCCAATAACGGTAAGTTTTTACGTACAAACTTCATCTGTTTGCAATCCTCTATGAACTTATCCACTTCATGACTATCGTAACTGGTAAAGAAACCAAGGGTTCCGGTATGAATCCCCACAAAAAGCAAGGTATCCAAGGCATTGACATACTTATGGATTGTTCTTAAGAATGTTCCATCTCCACCAACTGCGATCACAAGTTCTGGATTATTATCATCATAAAGAAAATCCATCGACACTAAAGCATCATGAATCTTGTGTCTGATTTGATTGGATAAATCATCATTTTTGCTTACTATGGTAAATCGTTTCATAATTTTACTTCCTTTTTTCTGAGGGGAGAGCTTAATCCTTAAACTTTAATTTTTTATAACACTATTGTATCATAGCCCTATGAACACAAATCTCGAAATCGAATACAAGACGCTTCTTACACAAGACCAATTCAATCACCTTTCCTTGGATTACAATGAAGAGCCTGTGATTAAACAAGTTAATTTTTACTACCAATATGCCGATGTAAACAAAGCGATTGCAGCACGGATCCGTCAAATCAATCAAACATTTGAGTTGACCTTTAAAATTAAACAAGCCAAAGGACGACTTGAAGTCAACTTTGAAGTTTATGGAAATGATGCGAACGTCTTTGATCGAGAGGTCGTAAGATCTTTCTTAAACGAGAATGACTATACACAAGCGTTTAGCTATCTCGGTGAGTTAACAAGTTATCGTCGTTTGATCAAGGAAAAACATGGTGACTTGTGCATTGATGAGAACCATTATCTTGGCATGGTTGATTATGAGCTTGAGTATGAGGTCACACAGGATGAAGAAGCAGCGTACGCACGCTATCTCGAGCTTGTCGAGAAATATCATTTGAGCAATGAAAAAGCGAAGACTAAATATCATCGCTTTCTGTTGTGTTTGAATCATCTTGATGTTGGTGAGAAATAATTTCAACATCATCCAATTTAAATAAACTTAATAGATTATCTGGCAATTCGTGATCAATCATGAGTTTAAAACTAATTTTTTGGATGAAGTTCGGAATTTCTCGTGCCAATTTACGTATGAGACTGAATTTCCCAAAGCTGTAGACAACACGTTCCATGATTTGATTTTTATTGCAGTCAATGCTGAAATATAATTCGATTCCTTCTTCATTGAATGCGATCAACTCTTGCTTGCGAGCATCCAACCATTGAAGGTGTTTAGATTTTGTAACGACTTCATTTAAGATTCGCGATTGCTTGCGGGTCTCTTTTTCTGTACTGAGAGAACCAAAATTCTGTAAATGCAACTGCAAGACATGTCTTGCCAAATCATCTTCAAATACAGTACTTGAGCGTGAAGATCGACTCATGGCATTCGCCCATGCATCGACGCCAATCTCATTGGCTTTCTTTAAGATTTTGACCGTCATTTCAGGGTCTTCTTTATCCAAATAAATAAAACTCTCGAGATTGTTTGAAATCTTCATTCCAAATTCACTTAAATAAACCGGTGCTTGGAAGAAGACAATATCCTTTAAAATGAGACTACTGATGTTTGCAGGCAATGTTTTTGCCTTAGCAACCCGAAGGATCGCATCTTTAAAGCTCTTTTGATCGGGATAACCATTCAAACTTTCAAAATGGTTCCACATTTGTCTGAACGAATAGTTGATGCTGTGGTCAAAGCGCCCATAACCGATGATGCCTTTTTCACCTGTTGTCTTCAATTCTGTGCCTTTGGCTAAAAAGAAGAGTAAATCACCATGATTGAAATCCGTAAAACGCTTACCGACAGATGGACGCCAAAAACTGATCGTTTGATTACCATTCAAACGATGGAATTCAATCATGTGACGGTCTGTGATGTACGCTATGGAAGCCATGTTAGTGCTATTATAACATCCTTTTCAATTTTAAAATAAGCCGATAATCTCATTGTTTTCGAGTATATCGATGTGGTTTGCTGCTGGATCTTTTGATAAGCCCGGCATGGTCATGATCGAACTCGCAATCACGACAACGAAGTCAGCACCACTTGAGACATTCAGTTCACGTACTGTGATTTCAAAATCTTCAGGTGCCCCTAATTTCTTAGGATCGTCACTGAGTGATGCTTGCGTCTTGGCGATACATACATTGAGTCTATCCAAGCCCAATTGTTCAAGTTCTTTGAGCTGACTCAATGCTTTATCAGTATATTGAACTCCTTTGGCTTTATAAATGCGTTTAGCGATTTGTTCAATCTTTGCTTGAATCGTCAAATCGATTGGATATAGTGGATAATATTCATTCTTATTATCAATTAGTTTAACAACGGCTTGTGCTAAGTTAGCAGCACCCTGTCCACCTTTAGCCCAAGATTCATTGATTTCAAACGCAACACCTTTTTCTTCACAGTATTTCTTAACACATCCAATTTCTTCTTCACTGTCCGATGTAAAGCGATTCAACGCAACCACCAATGGTACATTGTATTGTTTGATGATTTCAATGTGTCGTCCTAGATTTGCTAGTCCATTTTGAACAGCTTCCACATTTTCCTCTTTTAAATTTTCATAGGTAACCAAACCATGCATCTTAAGTGCACGTATCGTGGCTACCAAAACGACCGCATCCGCATTGAATTCACCCGCACGACTGGTGATATCCATGAACTTTTGTGCACCCAAATCCGAGCCAAAGCCTGCTTCTGTAACGACAATATCCGCCAATTTGAGTGCTGTTCTTGTGGCGATGATTGAATTACTACCGTGTGCGATATTTGCGAATGGTCCACCGTGTATGAAGACGGGATTTCCTTCTAAGGTTTGAACAAGGTTTGGTTTGATCGCATCTTTCATCAAAACTGCGAGTGACCCTGTGACTTGAAGATCTTTAATGGTGACGGGTTTATCATCGTATGTATAGGCAACAATCGTACGATCGACACGTTTTTTAAAGTCTTGAATATCTTTAGATAGACAAAGCATCGCCATCATCGGAGACGCAACCGTAATAATAAAATGATCTCTGCGTGGAATCGCCTTTTTATCATCCAGTGCTACATCTACATTTCTTAATGCACGATCATTCATATCCATGCAACGTTTCCACGAAATTCGTTCTGGATTGATATTCAAAGCATTTCCTTGGTAGAGGTGATTATCAATGATTGCGCTGACAAGGTTGTTTGCAGCTGTAATGGCATGCATGTCGCCAGTGAAATGAAGATTGATATCCTCCATTGGTATGACTTGGGCATATCCACCTCCTGTGGCACCCCCTTTAACACCAAAAACGGGTCCTAAAGAAGGTTCACGTAAACAACCCATAACCTTCTGACCAATTGTCGCAAGACCATCCACTAATCCAACTGTCGTGGTTGACTTGCCTTCACCTGCTTTAGTTGGTGTCAAAGCGGTAACGAGCACCAGTTTTCCCTTAGGTTTTTGTTCATAATCACCCAGTTCACTTAAATTAACCTTTGCTTTGGTTTTGCCATACAACTCCAATGCAGGACCTGATATGTCAATTTTCCTCGCAATTTCCTCAATTGCTAACTCTTGTACACTCTGTGCAATTTCAATATCTGTTTTCATTCGATTTCGCGTCGTCCTTCCATCGCTTTTATTAAAGTTAACTCATCCGCGTAATCCATATGAGCTCCCATTGGAAGTCCATGCGCTAAACGCGTAATTTTTTTAACTTTCTTTTCCAAACGTTTTGCTAAATACAAAGAAGTCATTTCACCTTCAATGGTTGGATTGGTCGCTAAAATGACCTCATCCAACTCAGACTCAGCTCTTTTAATCAATGAATGAATATTTAAATCTTCAGGCATGACACCTTTTGACGTAGAAATGACACCATTTAACACGTGATAAACACCATGGTACTGTTTGGTACGCTCTATCGCGACAACATCCTTAACATCTTGAACTACACAGATCAACTGATGATTTCGGCTTTTATCCAGGCAAATGTCACATTCATCTTTCTCACTGATATTTCCACAGGTCTTGCAGGGATGAAGCTTCAACTTTGCATCACTGAGTGCCTTAGCCATCTGCATAACCTCAGTTTCATTTAGATTTAGTAGTGAAAAAGCATAGCGTTCTGCTGTCTTTGCTCCAACTCCAGGTAATTTGCGCAAGTGCTCAATTAAATCTTGTAAAACTTTAGGATACATATCTAAATGATCTCCACATTTTCTTGTCCAAATAGATCAAACAAATTCTTTTCTACTGAATCTACTTTTTTCTCAACTGTTTTCTCTACCTTATTTAACTTTATCGGGTCCGGGAGTCTATTTTCGTTTCTCAATTGAACAAAATATTGCATCGCTTCTTCAGACTTCGCATATAAAACCGCATACGCACGCATCCTTAAGCCAAACACTCGTTCTGTGAAATCTTCAATCAAAGCCTGATTATCTTCCATATTCAACTCATTAACAACATAATCTTCAGAGTGACTCAACACCATAAAACCTTCATTAAGCGCAACCAAGCGAATATCCATTAACAAGTTCGCAATCTTCCCAAAAGCAAGATCGGATTGATAATTCTGAACATTTGACCATAAGTGCTCAATTTGCTTACGTTTCGCTTTATCACCAGAAACAAACAATTGAACTAAGAAATCAAGACTAAAGTCATCATTTTGAACAATTTGAGACTTTTTCTTCTTGTTTTCTTTAGGCTTTGGCGCAACCTTCTCTTCTTCAATCCGTTCTTCTACCAAAGCCAAATCAGGTTCAGCTTGTGCAACAGCTTCCTCATGCATTGGTTTCGTTCCTACATTTTTTTCAACAAACTTCAGCTTCGGTTCTTCAATCTTATTGACGGTATGACTGATCAACTTCAAAAGTCCAATCTCAAAATAAGATAAAAGATTAGAAGCACTTCGATATTTCTCCAAAGTTTCCATCAAATCCTCAATCATCTTTAGCCCAACCGGAGCAGAAAGTCGATTTAGAGATTTAACTTCTTCTTCTGTCAATTTATTCAATAAACTCTTATCTTTTGTAAACGAATAAACAACTGACTCCTTCAACAGTTCCATCAAGTCATTGGTTAAACGTCGAATATCAATGTTTTTTCCTGTTACATAATCAATTTCTTGCATTAAAACCGTTACATCATTATTAATAACAGCATTCAATAGTTTTAATTTGTCTTGTGTCGTGGCGATTCCATAAATATCATTTACATGCTGTGCATTCAAGTTTTGACCACTGTATGCGATGCATTGTTCAAGAATACTTAAAGCATCACGAACTCCACCATCTGCCAATTGGCTAATCAAGCGAACAGCTTCTTCTTCATATTCGATTTTCTCCGCTTTTAAGACCTCTTCGATTCGCATCTGAATGTCAAAACGATTTACACGAACAAAATCATAACGTTGACAACGTGAAATGATCGTCGGCAACACTTTATGTGGTTCTGTCGTCGCCAAAATAAAGATGACATGTGCTGGTGGTTCTTCAAGTGTCTTTAAAAGGGCATTGAACGCTCCTTGAGACAACATATGAACTTCATCTACAATATAAACTTTATATTTACCTTGAAGAGGAGCATATTTAACCTTCTCAATCAAATCTCTGATTTCATCAACACCATTGTTGCTTGCAGCATCAATTTCAATCACATCCGGATGAGTACCGTTTTGAATTGTTAGACAATGCTCGCATTGATTACACGGTGCCTGTTCAACATTGATGCAATTGACTGACTTTGCCAAAAGCTTCGCAACCGTTGTCTTACCCGTTCCTCTCGGTCCGCAAAAAAGATAAGCATGCGACATCTTTTTTTGCTTGATCGCATTCTGTAGTGTTTGAATAATATGTCTTTGTCCAACCACTGTTTCAAATGAATTTGGACGATACGTACGATACAACGATTTATAGGTCATGATAGTTTCTCTTGCCTCTAATTATAACAAAAAGAAGGGTCAACTTATACCCTTCCAGTGCCATACTTCATGCAAATTAGACTTTATTAATCCGTTTATTTCTAAAGAATTCTTTCAACAACACTGAACTTTCCTCTTCACACACAGCTGAAACAACCCAAGGGTAATGATTGAAGCCTTTTATCAGACTGATATCATACAACGATCCTAAACTACCCCCTTTAGGATCCTTAGCACCATAAACAATGCCATCAACACGAGCCAAAATACTCGCTCCGATACACATCGTGCACGGTTCTAACGTTACATACAACACGCAGCCATCTAAGCGCCACGAATCAAGTTTCTTACAGGCTTTTTCGATTGCTAAAACTTCCGCATGAGCCGTAGCGCTTTGTTTCTGCTCTCTTAGGTTATGTGCTCTTGAAATCACTTTGCCATCTTTGACGACAATCGCACCAATCGGCACTTCATCAATTTGATAAGCTTTTTTTGCTTCATTTAGAGCGATCATCATGTATTTAGTGTGTTCCATTGGTTTAATCATATAAAAAGGCTGCCACACATGCAAGAGCCTATTAAGGCTGCTGTCTTCCGACCCTGACCTGGTTCAAAGGATTGCATTGTGGCAGCTAATACATTATACCTAAGCTTAATTTTAATTTCAATGTTTCACGTGAAACATTTACTTTTTAGGAAGAATCTGTTCCTTAAAGCCCATATATGGACGAAGAGCAACAGGAATATTTACCGATCCATCTTCATTTAAGTTGTTTTCCAAGAAAGCAATCAACATCCGTGGTGGCGCTACAACTGTATTATTTAAAGTGTGCGCAAAATACTTCTCATTTTCACCTTGAACACGAATTTGAAGACGTCTAGCTTGTGCATCGGTTAAGTTCGAACAACTTCCAACTTCAAAATACTTCTGTTGACGTGGACTCCACGCCTCCACATCAACGGATTTACTCTTTAAATCAGCCAAATCGCCAGAACAACACTCTAAAACACGTACAGGCACATCCAATGTTCTAAAGAAATCAACGGTATTGTTATAAAGTACCTCGAAATATTTTTGGCTATCTTCCGGTTTACACACAACGATCATTTCTTGCTTTTCAAACTGATGAATCCGATATACGCCACGTTCTTCAATACCGTGTGCACCTACTTCTTTTCTAAAACACGGGGAATAACTAGTGTAGAGATATGGTAAATCCTTTTCTTCTAGAATGGTATCAATGAACTTACCAATCATTGAGTGTTCACTTGTCCCAATTAAATAGAGATCTTCTCCTTCAATCTTATACATCATGTTTTCCATTTCCGAAAAACTCATGACACCTGTTACAACCTCGCTTCGAATCATATAAGGAGGGATAACATAATCAAAACCACGATCGATCATAAAATCACGCGCATAGCTTAAAATACCACTGTGCAAGCGCGCCACATCACCAATTAAGTAGTAGAAGCCATTTCCACTTGTCTTACGCGCTGCATCTAAATCAACACCTTTTAATTTTTCCATAATCTCAATATGATATGGCACATCAAAAGGTTTCAATGCAGGTTCACCAATGCGTTGACGTTCTACGTTCTCACTGTCATCCTTACCTAAAGGTACTGTTTCATCAATAATATTGGGAATCACCAACATTCTTTGACGAATTTCAGCTTGCAACGGTTCTTCACTCGCTTCTAATTCGACCAATTCTTGTGCATAGGCTTGAACTTGTCTTTTAACCTCTTCGGCTTCTTCAAACTTCTTTTGTCCCATCAAGACACCGATTTGCTTGCTCAATTTATTTCTTAAACCTCGTAAGTCATCCGCACGTGTCTTCGTCTGGCGATATTTTACATCCAATTCAATGACTTCATCCACCAATTGAATGCGATCGTGTTGGAACTTCTTACGCATATTCTCTTTTACTAACTCTGGATTCTCACGAATCAACTTGATATCTAACATTTCATTTCTCCTTTAAAATAAAAAAAGCCCTTTAAGGGACGATGTAAACCGTGGTGCCACCCTCGTTGTAATGTTTCACGTGAAACATTACCACTCATGCAGATAACGGATGCACCGGAATTAACTTCACTCAGGGGTGGAATTCAAACAAGTTCGCAACTTTCACCGATACATGCGTCTCTAAATGTTGTGTTTGATTAGTCCCGTCTTTGATTCTGACCTAATTGTATAAATTGCATCGTTTGATGTCAAGAAACACATGTATTTTAATTAACTTGACTAAAAAACTTACTGTCCTCCTGGTTGATATGTTCAATTGCGACCTTTTCAACCAAAAACGACATCAATGCCCCTAAACTAATTTCACCATTGAGTGCTTTCACCGAGATGATCTCGTACTCTTGAAGAATTCGCTGATGAATGGAACGATGTTCCAAATAATCTGTATACCCGGCACGATACAAGATGGCTTCCTCTTTGCTGAAATGCGCATGGATATGGGTCGACATTCTATGAATCAATTGTTTGATCGTATCGATGGGTACGCGGTTGACAATTGAGTCATGTAAATCATTTGTATAATAGATCAACAGTTGATGATCTGCATCGATTTCCTTATTTCCTGACTCTAACTCGCTTCTCCATTCGATTCGATTAAAGAATTCTGGTAAATCTTCATCCGCTACCCAAATGTTGTATCGATCGCGACCTGTCTGTTTTGCTTTATATAAAGATAAATCGACACGTTTAAACCAAAGACTGATTTCTTCATCAATCTCATATTCAGCTCCACCAATGCTTACAGTAATGGATCCGATCACATCAAAACTTGCATCTCTAAAACTTTGATTGATTTTTTCAGCAATCACTATCATTCCATCTCGTTCAGTGTCAGGTAGGACGACCAAAAATTCTTCACCACCCCAACGATATGCGCGATCACTTGCTCTTAATGAATGTGTAATGATTTCAGCGGTTTGTTTAAGTACTGCATCCCCTACATCGTGACCATGAATATCATTGACCAACTTAAAACGATCCAGATCAATCAACAACATCCCCATGGGAGATTTATTTCGTATTGAAGTCGCTACTAAGAATTCAATATCGTAATCAAAATAGTGTCGGTTCGCTAAACCTGTTAATTGGTCTTTGAGGGCTAGTTTCTTAAGCTGATCGTTCATCTCATCTAAATCATTCATAGATTTTTGGGCATCCAACCACATTGTTAATGCAAACCATAAACTTGTACTGGTTATAGACAAGATCAAAAAGACATTTACTTGAAACTTATTATTAAGTGCCAGATTATGGAGCACGCCAAAATAAAGAACCACTGAGAGTCGTACCAGCCAAATCGTCATGACAAAAAGTATGAAATAAAGCGTAATCTTCTTTATCTCTTCAGGAAACTTGCTTTCAGCTCGTTTAATATGAATCATCGCTTCTATAAAATAGAAGGCTATCGTTACCGACACAATGATGACGCGGGTAATATAGCTGTTATAAACAATGGAAAACATAAAAATCGATATTAAAGATGCTAATGTTATTGTAATGGTGGTCCGACTAACTAGCTTCAAATTAAAAACCAATCGAATCCCCATCAATATCATTATATAAGACAAAAAATTTACTGCATTGTAAACGACATAAGCAAGAATTGCTGGCAATAGCTCTTGGTAAGCCAGAAGACCGTAATTCAAACCTAACAAAACAAAAGACAAAGTAAACACTAAAAGATATGCCTCTCTTTTAACTTGATAGATTAAAAAATTGATAACAGCATAAACGCTAGACAACACAATGAGTGTGACAATAAGATAGTTTGTTTCCATTGATGTCATTATAGCAGTAAAAGAAAAAGTGTTAAGTTATTCCTCAACACTTTCCTCTTTTATCACGGTTTCTTCCGAGTCTTCTTGTTCTTTTTCTAAAACAGCAACCGTTTGAAGGTACTGTTCATCTTGAACGTTGATTAAACGTACCCCTTGAGTGCTTCGTCCATAGACTCCAACCGTTTCAAGATTGATACGAATAATGACGCCTTCATTGGTGACCATTAAGAGATCTTCATCACCATTAACAGCCTTCAATTCAACCAATTCACCGTTCTTCTCAGTGATGTTGATCGTCTTAACACCTTTCGCTCCACGATTGGTGATTCGATATTCACTCAACTCAGACTTCTTACCATAACCATTACGGGTGACAGAAAGAATAAATTGACCTTCTTTATCCGTTGCGATACCAACAACATTGCTACCATCGGTATTGAACCCCTTAACGCCACTTGCCGTACGACCCATTGGGCGAACATCTTGTTCATTGAAACGAACAGCTTTACCATTCGAACCAGCAATGATGATTTCATCATGACCTGAAGTCAACTTAACGCCGATCAACTCGTCATTCTCCTTCAGAGTAATCGCAATCTTTCCGGTTTGACGAATCGATTCAAATTCACTGACTTGAACGCGTTTACACAAGCCGTCCTTTGTCACAAAGAACAAATACTTACCTTCATGTTCCGGATTATAAGCAACGAGCGAACGAATTTTCTCGCCTTCATCCATTTCTAATAGATTAATGACTGGAATTCCCTTTCCGATGCGACTCGCTTGAGGAACTCGGTAACCTTTGATTCTGTAAACACGACCTAAATTGGTAAATAATGCTAGATAATCATGTGAATTCATCGTCAAGAACTGATCAACCACATCATCTTCATGAACACTCATACCCTTGACACCCTTACCACCACGGTTCTGTGTCTTATATACATCGACATTGGTACGTTTGATGTATCCATTTGTCGTCATTGTCACTACGACATCTTCCTTCGGTATCAAATCTTCATCTTCAAAGTCAATATCAGACTCCATTATTAATGAACGACGTTCATCTGAGAATCTTCGCTTGATCTCAAGCATTTCTTCTTTAATGATATTTACGACACGTGAATGATTCGCTAAGATATCCCGATAGTCTTCAATCGACACCATGACAGCTTGATATTCATCCTCAATCTTTTGACGTTCTAAGCCCGTTAAACGACGTAAACGCATTTCTAAAATTGCTTTTGCTTGAATTTCAGATAAACCAAAATTATCCATCAAATTACTGGATGCGGTACTATCATCTTTACTGGAACGAATGATGCGAATAATCTCATCAATGTTATCTAAAGCGATTCTGAACCCTTCCAATAAGTGGGCGCGATCTAAAGCTTTATTCAATTCAAACTGAGTCCGACGACGTACGACATCGACTTGATGCTCATTATAAATCATCAAAACTTCTTTTAAATTCAATAGTTTAGGCTCATTCTTGACCAATGCCAAGGTATTGACCCCAAACGTCGACTGTAAAGCTGTCATTCGATACAATTGATTCAAAATGACTTCTGCTTGTACATCACGACGTAATTCAATGACGACACGAATGCCCTCACGGTTGGATTCATCTCTTAAATCTGTAATGCCTTCAATCTGTTTCTCACGCACAAGGTTCGCAATCTTCTCGACCATGTTCGCTTTATTGACTTGATACGGAATTTCAGTGACGATCAAAACCTTCTTACCATTTGGTAAATCTTCGATATCAACCTTAGAGCGTACCGCAACCGATCCACGACCTGTTTCAAACGCTTGTTTGATACCAGCACGACCTAAAATAATCCCTCCAGTTGGGAAATCCGGACCAAAAATGTAATTTTCCATCAAATCAAAGATCGTCAATTCAGGATTTTCTAATAAAGCTAAGGTCGCATCAATGGTTTCGCCCAAGTTATGAGGAGGAATGTTCGTAGCCATCCCAACCGCAATCCCAGTCGCCCCATTCACAAGAATATTCGGGAAACGAGCAGGCATGACGGTCGGTTCACGTTCTTCACCATCATAGTTATCTGCGAAATCAATGGTATCGCGATTGATGTCTTTGACCAACTCCATCGCAATCTTCGACATACGCGCTTCCGTATATCGCATTGCCGCAGCCCCATCACCATCGATTGAACCAAAATTCCCATGTCCCTCAACCAACATATAACGATACGAGAAATCTTGAGCCATACGAACCATTGAGTCATATACAGCCGTATCACCATGAGGATGGTATTTACCAATAACTTCCCCGACGATACGAGCCGACTTCTTAAATGGCTTGTCTGACGTCATCCCTAAATCATTCATCGCATATAAAATACGACGATGCACAGGTTTCAATCCATCTCTGACATCCGGTAAAGCGCGTTGTACGATAACACTCATCGCATAATCTAAAAACGACGTCTTCATCTCAGAGGAGATATTGATCTGTTTTATTTTATCAAATTGATTTTCTTCCATATCGTCCTCCTAAATATCCAAATTCTTAACATAAATTGCATTCTCAGTAATGAAATTACGCCGTGGCTCAACTTCATCCCCCATCAACATATCAAACACCATATCAGCTTCCATGGCATTCTCAACCGTTACTTTCATCAAGGTACGGTGCTCTGGATCCATTGTGGTATCCCACAACTGCTCTGGATTCATTTCCCCCAAACCTTTGTAACGTTGAACATTGGTTTTTTCACCCAGTTCTTGTCTGAACACATCCAATTCTGCTTCCGTATAAGCATATCGCTCTTGATTACCCTTACTGATTTTGTACAGCGGTGGTTGAGCGATGTAAATATAGCCATCTTCTACCAATTTCTTTAGATAACGATAAAAGAACGTCAACAACAATGTCCGTATATGCGCCCCATCCACATCGGCATCGGTCATGATGATGATTTTGTGATAACGCAACTTACTGATATCGATTTCCTCACCAAACCCACAACCAAAGGCTGTAAACATGGATCGAATTTCCAGATTCTCAAAAATACGATGGGCACGTGCCTTTTCTACATTCAAAACCTTACCACGTAATGGTAAAATCGCTTGAAACTCACGATTGCGTCCCATTTTAGCACTACCACCCGCAGAATCCCCTTCCACCAAATAGATTTCAGAGAGATAAGGGTCGCGACTTGAACAGTCTGCCAACTTACCAGGCAAGGAAGAAACTTCCAAAACCGACTTACGACGTGTCAATTCACGTGCCTTCTTAGCAGCCAAACGAGCTTTAGACGCGATTACAGCCTTATCAACGATGATTTTAGCCGCACTTGGGTTCTCCATCAAATAACGTTCCAACTGCTCACCAAAGACACTGGACACAATCTTACGAACTTCACTATTCCCAAGTTTCGTCTTGGTTTGTCCTTCATATTGTGGATCCGGATGCTTAACTGAGATGATGCCCGTCAATCCTTCACGTACATCCTCACCCTGCAAAGCTTCTTCATCCTTCTTAAGAACACCACTCTCTTTAGCATAATTATTGATGATACGTGTTAAAGAAAGTCTAAAACCCTCTTCATGCGTCCCTCCCTCATGCGTATTGATGTTATTACAGAACGAATAAATATTCGGCATATAGCCATCATTGTATTGAATCGCTACCTCAACTTGAATATTTTCTTCTTCACCTTCAACATAAATGACTTCAGGATGAATTGGAGATTTATTTTTATTAATAAAGCTGACATATTCCTTAATTCCACCTTTATAAAGATAAGTGAACTCAGAAGGATCATGACGTTCATCCACAAAATCAATCTTGATGCCTTTATTTAAGAAAGCGATTTGTTGAAGACGATCCTTAATGGTCCCATGATCATACGATACCGTCTCAGTAAAGATACGATCATCAGCCATGAAACGAACCAAGCTACCATGACGATCCGTTGTTCCAATGACCTTCAAATTCTCAACCGCTTTGCCACCATCTTCAAAACGCATGAAATAAACTTTTCCATTTAAATGAACCGTTACTTCCAACCACCGCGACAAAGCATTGACGACCGAAGCCCCAACACCATGAAGTCCACCAGAGACCTTATAAGCACCTCCACCAAACTTACCACCCGCATGCAGCACGGTAAAAATCGTCTCAACCGAAGATTTACCCGTCTTTTCATGAATACCTACCGGCATCCCACGACCATTATCCTCAACTGTTACGATATTATCTTTATCAATCCGAACCGTGATGTGATCCGCATGACCCGCCAAAGCCTCATCAATCGAGTTATCGACGATTTCCCAAATCAAATGATGTAGTCCTCGTTGCGATGTCGATCCAATATACATCCCCGGCCGTTTACGAACCGCTTCCAACCCCTCCAAAACTTGGATGTCATCAGCGGTATACGAATGATTTACTGGTAAATTACTCATAAAATAGAACTCCTTTCAAATACTTTGCCATTCTTAACCTCAAACACAGTGATTTGATCCTTCAACCAGAGTTGAACATCTTCCAAATCCGTTGTGGTAATCACTGTTTGTGTATTCAGATGCAAAACATCAAACAAAGCGATACGCTTCTGTTTATCCAACTCACTGAATACATCATCCAGCAAGAGTATGGGCTTATCTCCACTCATTTCTTCAATAACTTCAATCAACGCACATTTAAGTGCCACAATGATCAATCTCTTTTGACCTTGCGAGGCAACACTTGTCACAAATTGATCATCCAACGAGAAGATATAATCATCACGATGAATTCCAACATGCGTCATCTTAAACACACGATCTCGATCTAAACTTCTACGGTATTTTTCAATCAAATCGTCTTGTAAATGATCCGACCACTCAACAGGTCCTTGATAAGCAATTTTAATCTTGTTTTGCGTTAACGATAAACGCTGATAATAGCTTGAAATGATTTGATTCAATCGATCTACGAATCCTGTTTTATAACGAACGATTTCTACTTGTAATGAAATCAACTTGGTTGTCATTATTTCCAGATAATCTTCATCAATATCAGAACCTTTTAGATAAACGTTTCGATCTTTTAGAACTTTGACATATTGTGTCAACAAATCCATATAAAAAGGATTTATCTTTCCCAATTCCACATCAAACAATTTTCTTCTATCCTTAGGGGATGTTTCAAACAAATCCATGTCCGAAGGAGAAAATAAAACCGCATTCATCTTACCAATGAACTCACTGCTCTTCTTTAAAGGTTGATTTTGATAAAACAAGGTCTTACCTTTATCATGTAAAACAACTTTCAACTGTAGTTGTACTTCCGTATCCACCACAGCCTTACAAACAGCCATCTCACTGTCTTTACGAATCATAAGCTTCTCATCAGAAACCCGATGTGAACGACCCGTAGAAAGTAAATAGATGGCTTCTAAGAGATTTGTCTTACCTTGTGCATTATCACCGATAAAAATATTGATGTTCGAATTAAACTTGAGTTCCAAACTCTCATAATTTCGAAAATCACGTAAACTTAAATGTCTTATTTTCATTGTCCGATTGTATACGTTTTGCCTTCAATTTCAATCACATCATTGGGATACAATTTACGACCTCTGCGATCTTCTTTTTCACCATTTACTTGAATTTTTAACGTCTTGACCGCAAATTTTGCCTGGCCTCCAGAATTGATCCAATCCGTCATCTTCAACAGCTGACCGAGTGTGATATAAGGTGTTGAAATGACTATCATTTAAGAACCTTCTTTCTATATAAATCCTCATAAATTATACCATAAAAAACACCCTCTTGCTAAGGGTGTTTAAGTCTTTAAGAATAGGTACGAACGGGTAAAATCAACTGTAGAATCGACTCATCATCTACATTTCGAATGATGAATGGCTTCATCTCTCCACTGAACTCCAATTTAACGACCGAACCATTCAAAACACGAACCGCATCAAATACATAACGTCCGCTAAAAGAGATTTCCAATGGGTTTCCTTTGTATGAAATTGCCTGTAGTTTTTCCATTGACGAACCAACTTCTTGCGACTTCGTACTGATGACAATTTCATTCTGACTGGCACTCAACTTAACAATTGAAATGCCTTCACTCTTGATAAATGATGCACGGTCGATCGCATTGAGAATATCACGCGCATCCAAAGTCAATTCATACATGAATTCCGTTGGAATCAAACGACTTGTTTCTGGATATAAACCATCAATCAAACGAGTTTGAATTACTGTATGATCAATCCAGAATTGAGCTTTCTTATCACTAACACAAATCAATACTTTCTCATCTCGCTCCAAAGTCTTGGCGACTTCACCTAAACTCTTAGCTGGAATCGTAATATTAAACGATTGTGTATTATTCACATGAATCGTCTTCTTAGCCAATCTAAAACTATCCGTAGCGACACATTCCAAAATAGAACCATCACACTTGAAATTAACACCGGTTAAAACTGGACGCGTTTCTTTATCACTGGTCGCAAAGCTTGTTTGAGTGATGACCTTTAACAATATATCCGCATCAATTTCAATTTGCTTCGTTGGCATTGTAAAATCAATCGCTGGATAATCCGAAGCTTTCATGCCATTGATATTAAATTCTGCAGAATGACCTGAAATCTTAGTCAAAGATCCATCCACAACTTCTACGATTAATTCATCCGCATCAATCTTACGAACGATTTCTAAAATATACTTTGCTTCGATAACAATGGATCCTTCTTCTTTGATTTCAAAAAAAGCATCATTTCGATCTGCTTTTATAACTTTCTGAATCGACACATCGGAATCACTACCCGTCAATACGAGTTCATCTTTTTTTGCTTCAATCTTGATTCCCGATAACCATGGCAAAGGAGAATTCGCAGAGATGGCTCTTGAAACAACCGATAAAGCATTATAGAAAACACGTTTCGAAATTCTAAAATTCATGCGTTAGCCTCCTGATACCATTAGGGTATTATTATTATTAAGCCTGTGGGCAATGTGGATAAGGCCTCAAAAGCCTTTTATATACAGTCTTATTTTATCATTTTTATGTGTTAATTAAAAGTGAATAGATGTGGATAACTAGTTATTGCTTAACAATTTCTCAAGCTCCATAACCGCTTGTTTGTAATTCATGTCTGTTTTTAAAAAGCGATCGACTTTTTCACAGGCATTCATGACCGTTGAATGATCACGCTTACCAAACTCATCTCCAATTTTAGAAAAAGGAAGATCCAGCATCTTGCGTGAAAAATACATAGCGATATGGCGAGCGGTCGCAATATTCTTGGTTCTGGTATTGGATGTAAGTTGTTGCTTGGTTAAACCATAATAATCTGCGACAACACGCTTGATTTTATTGATGGAGAGTTCATTCTTATCGCTTGATCCTGTTCCCTTAAAGGCAGCTAGAGCGACTTTAAAATCGATGCGTTCATTTCCACTGAAATTAATGGAATAAAAGAGCAAACGATTCAAAGCCCCTTCCAATTTACGAACATCTTTGGAGAAATTCGTCGCGATATAGCTTAAAACATCATCATCAATCATGGATGCATCGACAGCCTGGTACTCAAGTCTAAATTTTAAGATGGCTAAAGCTGTTTCAAACTCAGGCGAATCCATCCCAACCGACAAACCGGATGAGAATCGACTGATCAAACGATCTTCCAGCCCCTTGATATCTGAAGGATTACGGTCACTGGTTAAAACAATTTGCTTTTTATTGTTTACGAGTTCATTAAAAATATTAAAGAATACTTCATGTGATTTCTCTTTACCAGCAATGAATTGAATATCATCCATTAGCAAGACATCGAGATGATTCATCTTATTCTTAAATTTCTCAATTGAATTGTCTTTGATGGAATTTACAACCGCAGTCACAAAATCTGTACTCGATGTATAAAAAACTTTCTTTTGAGGATCATTTTGCTTAATATAATTGCCGATTGAATTCAATAAGTGAGTTTTACCTAAACCAGAGTTACCATAAATGAAGAGAGGCGTATAAAATTTACCTGGTGTGTATGCACATGCCAAGGCTGCAGAGTGCGCTTCTTTATTACTTGGACCAACAATAAAATTATCAAAGGTATATTCAGGCATAACGTGATCGTCTTCAATCACTTCTTCTTCAAAATCATCAATTTGTGTGTTTGCTTTAAAATACTCTTGATCCAGATGAACTTCACAGTCCACGTTGTGTTGTAAAATCGAGCTTAACACATTGCCAATCAAAGCCAATTTTTGTGAAAGTATCATTTTCTGCAAATTCGTCGGTACAGAAATGATTGCTTTTTCCTCATTTAAAAATACGAGGTTCGATTCTTCGAAATAGGTCTCGTATACGAGTTTGCCAATAGAACTGTCGTCTTTTAATCGATTCTTTGCTTTTGACCAAAGATCGTTGTAAAAATATTCTACCCCTGTCATACCAAATACCCTTCTAGTGAATTTCATTTTACGCCCGTAAAGCTTGCATTTCTAGGGTAAAATTTTTGCCCACCAACTTTTACACAGTTGCAAGATTCATAATAGCTTATAAATAAAGGAGATAACAGAGTTTTCCACAGTTATCCACATCTTTTTAAGAAGTTAATTTAGTGTAAAACTTTTCAACTTTTTATACACAGTGGATAATTGTGGAAAAAACCGATGTTTTAACAAGTTATAAACAATCTGGTGTGCACAAAAATATCAAGTAAATAAAAGGTATTTTTGACTTTTCCACAAATTCACAATGATGTGATTAACTCATAATAAAATCAGTGGGTAAAAACGGACTTTATCCCCATTTTATCATTGGGGAAAACTCACGTATTTCATGATTTTATACACGATTTATGAAGTACATCACATTTTAATCGATTTTTAGTATTTAGATTGCTTTAAAATCAGATGATAGCGCATGCAGATTCGTTGAAAATAACGATGATATACAAAATCTCAAACAAAGAATATTCGTTTATGTATATAAGATCGATACGGTACATCTTAAAACTGAGATAAAAAAAGGCAAATAAAATCAAGTTGGAACGGTTTTGTGTCAATCCAAAATGAATTTGTCACTTAAAATGAGTAAACATCGGCACGCCGAG
>CAYRIW010000029.1:0-19712 GCA_964424595.1 uncultured Erysipelotrichaceae bacterium
TTGCCCACATGATATCTTATAGCGTTCCCACACCCACACGATATCTTAAAGCGCCATCATTTATAGTACTTGAGTTAAACTCATAAGGATGTTTAGTCTCGACTATCAAAATAACTCGAGTAAAACCATCCTCGGGTTCATCATGAAAAGCCGAAAGTTTTTGATTAAAATCTAAATTAGAAGTGTTTAAATAAGTACCATCAAGTTGAAGTGTAAAACCTAAGGCACTTATCTCAGTTGAGAAATTAGATTGTGTAACTGAACTAGAATTACTTAAATTAATCAGTTCTTCAATGCTTTGTTGAGCAACATAATTTGCTGACACATTCTCTTTGGAAACTATGTTAGTAAGATTAAGGATTAAGTATGCAGGAAAAACAGAAACCATAATCATACCAAAAATTGCCATAGCAATAATTAATTCAACTAATGTTACTCCCTTTTTGTTTCTCATGATACCTTTAAAGTGAGACATAGGTCTCTTTCTATCTCTAGTTTATTACTATTGTAAACACAATACAATCGAAATTAGGTATGATTCCTAAAAAATAAACACATATGTGCACAGTCTATGTACTAAATAAGTGGATTATTTGTCTGACAATGACTCCAACATGACTTTGGCACTACGATTCATCTCATGCGTGAAGTCTGCCGTATATTTTCGATGATAAAGATCATCATAATAGTTAAGTTCATTTAATGAATTAGGTTGATCTTTAAGATGATCTTGTATGTGAGCTTGGTGATCTTCAGTTGATAAAGATGTATAAGCATTTGAATGAAGCACGAAATCTGGTTCAAAGCGCTTTGGTTTCTTACGATCCAGTTGGTGTTGAGTCGGATAGCCTAAGACAAGCATCCCAATCGGCCAAACTGCCTCAGGAAGCTTTAATAGATCACGATGATATTCATAGTTCTCCAAGATATCTCCGATATAACAAGACCCTAAGCCCAATCCCTGTGCCGCCACAACCATGTTCTGCGCACAAATCAACGCATCACTCATCGCAAGAAACATATCCCCTACTTCAGGTTTGCGTGTGTTGGGGTCAATGAATGTTTTCATGCCTAACCAAGCACGATGATAATCCGCACAGAACACAAACACCAAAGGTGCTTTCGCAATGAAAGCTTGGTGATCACAGCTCTCAGCCAGTTGATCTTTGATTGTTTGATCGGTGATATCGATGATTGAGTAGAGATGCATGTTGCCGGCAGTTGGAGCTTGTATCGCAGCTAAAATGAGTTCCTGTTTCAACTCTACAGATACAGGTTCATCCGTAAAAACGCGACAGGATTTACGTTGATAGAGACTTTCTAAGATCGTGTTCATATTATTCCTCCAATAGGATGTTTGTACTTAAATCGATGCCAATCGCACCCAAGGGTGCAGAGAATAAGATCGACAACACAGCTAAACTCAGAATCAACTCACCCACAGCCAAACCTTGACTCAAGGCAATCGAGCCAATGGCAGCTTGAACGCTTGCTTTGGGTAAGAAAGCGATGCTTGTAAATAAACGTTCTTTCAAATTCAAAGGCGTCTTAATCAAACACAACTGAACGCCAATCATACGCCCTAACAAGGCTACAGTGATCACCACTAAACCAATTATTGTTATTGAAGTCAACAGCTTCAGATTGACCACAGCCCCAACCAGGATGAAGAGAAACAACTCCGCCCCAATCCAGATCTTTGCGAACTTGCCCAACAATCGACTCGCAAGTATCGGGTAAAATGCCTGTATGCCCATGCCTAAAGTCATGACCGCAATCAAACCAGAGAAAGGAAACAACGTACTGATCTCAGACTCGAATCCAACGAGGAAGAAACTTAAACTAAACAAGACCAGTACCTTGATCGTATCACGAATATGAATACGTTTGAATAAGACCGTAAAGAGATACGCAAAGCCAAAACCACACACAATCCCCGTTATCAGAGACAAAGGAAGTTCATAGAAGATATTCAAATCAAAGGTCTGCCCTTTCAATAAACCAATAAACGATGTGAACAAGACAATAACAAAGATATCATCCACACTGGCCGCAGCCATGATCATTTGCGGAAGTTTGTGTTTCTGACCTTTGTTCATCTGTTTGAGATGAATCATCCTCGGCACAACCACGGCTGGTGAAACAGCCGCTAAGACAGAACCCAATAAAGCTGCTTCAAGCACACTGATTTTAAAGATGAGTGGTGCGATTAAAACAATCGTCAAGATTTCAAATGTGGCTGGAATAAAAGACATCAAGAACGCAGGACGTCCGATTTGCTTCAAATCCTTCAGATCAAGATTAAGACCAGCTCTAAGCAATATTACAATTAAAGCGATTTGTCTTAATTCAGGCGATATCAAAAGAATCTTATCCGACAATAGATTAAACCCATAAGGACCTAATATCATCCCCGCAATCATCATGCCAATCAAACCAGGTAATTTAAACTTCTGAAACAGTCCTGCTAAGACAAAGCCGACCAGAACCATCCATCCTAAACTTTGTAACATGCTCTTCCTCCAAAAAAAGCTGATGTCTGTCAAAAGAAGACAGAAGTCATCAGCTTACGCGGTTCACACAAGTGTGTTGGGAGACATTCATTCCCAAACAAATTCTATTATCTCAATTCTCCTAAGTCAATGAAACTTTACGGATCTTTGCCCCTTTCATGACCAATTGAGCCGTTTTATACAGAACCAAGGTCAATGCGGTATTCGCAAGTGCAGTCGGCAATACCACCACCATAAACAAAGCGGTAAATGGTGCCGGTAGACCTACCATTAAGAGTGCGCTTCCCAAGAACACGATCCCACTGACGATGGTTCCCAAGAACCCTAATATGGATACTTTAATCAAATTCATCTGCACACTGAATAGCTTGATCAAAGTTAAGACAAATAAAGCAGAAATAATCTTATCAAAGACGGATGGAACTTGGCCCCCAGGAAAACCTGTCGTCATGGCTGCCATCACCCCAGCCACAAAACCAATCACAATGGTATTCTTCAAATACGGTTGAAACAAGATGGCAATAAACATCGTTGCCAATAAGAAATCCGGTTTTACATTACCCAACAAAGCGGGAGTCACTGCATGTAAAGTTAAGCCCAATGCCAATAAGATGCCTGCTAATACGAGTTCGCGTGTTTTCATTTTCTTTTTTCCTTTGCGTTTTTGTATCCAATACTCCAGGATTCCTTCATGTCATTGTGCTCACCTCCTAACAAAAAAACACCCTTGTCCCTACATAGGCGCAAGTGGTGTTCGCGGTGCCATCCTAATTATCACAAAAGTGATATCTTTGATCGGATACTAACATATCCTAGCTGTTTTAACGCTCAGCCTGCGGCTTGGCTACTGTGATTCACCGTGCTCTCATGGACCCATTCATCTTTACGCAAGCATCCGTTCACACCGACCACGGACTCTCTTAAGCATGCTTCTTAAAGACTACTACTTTCCAATCTTAGATTTATAGTTCTATTCTATCAAACTTACATTAACTTACAAGTGTTTTCATAAACTTTCATACATGTCCTATAAAAATAACCCTCGTGCTTAAAATAGCCTTCTTTACGCCATCTATGCTAAAATAATGCACAAGTGAGGACTCCCCATGCTTATAACATTTCGCAACAAATCCCCTAAAATCGGTAAAAATGTATACATCGCTGAAACAGCCACCATTATTGGTGACGTAACGCTTGGTGATGATGTGTCTGTATGGCCTTCAGCCGTCATTCGTGGTGATGTGAATCCCATTGTGATCGGCTCTGGATCTAATGTCCAAGATGGAGCGGTCATCCATGTCGATCCCGACACAAAAGTATTCATTGGCAAGAATGTGACCATCGGTCATTTAACCCATGTCCATGGCGCTACCATCCATGATGAATGCATCATCGGCAGCACATCTACGGTCTTGGATAATGCGATCATTCATTCGCATAATCTTATCGCAGCAGGTGCTTTAGTCTCACCGCGCAGTGTCATTGAAGAAGGTCATCTCGTGACAGGCTTACCTGCAAAAATAAAACGACCTCTTACAACAGAAGAGATCGAACACATCAAGTGGAATGCGGAAGAATACGTCCATCTAAAGAACGAATATCTGAATCAATGACGGGTTGGTTTCATCCAAATCCAAATACTGACCATCGACGCAATGCTTAGAATTAGTATCTTGATCGCGACGATTGGGATGAAGAAGATGACACTGATTAGAATGCTTATCCAAAGCACAACGAGTGCTTTTATCTTTGATTTCAAGGGTATTCCTTGGGGATCCAGATAATCCTGCACGAAAGGTCCAAGTTTAGGATGATGAATGATTTCTTGGATCTTCTCAGGTTGACTCTTACCAAACAAGAAGATCGCCAATAAAACAAAAGGTGTCGTTGGTAGTACAGGCAAAAATAAACCGGTCATTGCCAAGCCGATACTGATGCTTCCACCTACTTGATATAAGATCTTTAACATGTTCCCCATTATACCAAAGATTCAGCACAAAAACATTAAATGTGATGAGCATCACAAAAAAAGCACCACCAGAGTGATGCTTGACTGACTAGATGTAATTCCATGGGCTGACATACGAACCATTCTTCAATACTTCGAAGTGGAGATGTGAGCCTGTGCTGTAACCTGTATTCCCAACGGAACCAATTCTTTGTCCTGCAGTGACTTTATCTCCGACACTGACCTTGAAGGCAGATAAGTGAAGATAACGCGTCTTCAATCCGTTTCCATGATCGATCGTAATGTATTTACCAAGGGTGTTATCTGTAGCAACCCCTGTGACTTTGCCATCCGCATACGCATAGACGGCCGTACCTGTCGCGGCTGCGATATCAATCCCATTATGGAAAATGCGACGACCTGAAATCGGATGCGTACGATTTCCATAGTTACTGGTCAAACGACCTGACACAACCCCATAATTATTACCGCCACTACGTCCCACGGTACGCTTCGTACCGACTTTGACCTCAGCACTGACCGGTTGTTTAAGCACGGTTTCTTGAATCGCCAAGACTTCCGTTGGATACCCATTGACGATTGTGATATCGTAGACAACGCGTTTCTCTCCTTCAATCCCTTCTTTGAGGATGACACGTTGGGATGTCAATAAACTATTATCTTGGATACGGATCGTATCAAATTGAACCGGCTCTAAGGCCGTGTTCTCTAAACGAACTTCCACATCATACATTGGATTCGCAGGTTTGAAGAGAATCTGATCCCCTGGCCAGATGGCACCTGTTTCAATATTGAGTTGAGGATTGTAGTCCGCAATCGTCTTCATATTCACATCTTCGTGATCAACCGCAATCTGCCAAAGGCTATCGCCTTTCTCAACCGTGTAGTAAACCGCTTCTTCTTCATTCAGTGTCATATCCAAGGCGACATCTTCGACATCTTGAAAAACAAACTCTTGGTCCACCTTAATCGGTAACACCTCGATATCTTGCACAAAGGAGACTTCTGTAATCTTTGCCTCTTGTGCGATATTGGATTTTGATAAATAACTCATTTTATACTTTTTTAAAAGGATATCGAGCTCATCCGCTTGGTCCGCAGGCAAGGTAAAACGCGTTTCTCCCTCCACTCTAAATTCAATCGCATCCAACTTATTGAGATGTTTCATGGCAGAGATTCCAGAAACCGTAATGACCCAACCAAAAACCAGGGTCGATGCGATATAGATCGTGTTTTTTATTTTTCGCTTTAAACGCATGCGCATCCTTTCTTAAACATTATTATCGAATTGTCCTAATATTCAGGATTCAGTCTATCCGTTTTATTCGTTGTGATTATAACAGATGAACTTTGATGTCACAACCCTTGCGTCCAATGAATCCTAAATGTGTAGAAAATTTCACTTAACAAAAAAAGGATGTCGCTTAATGACATCCTCCCACTTTATGCACGATTTCCATTCAATTTTAAGACTTTCATCAACTCCACAACTGGAATTGGAATGAAAATGAGGGCTAAAACAACCATCCAATGGGAACTGTCCATCGTAACAAGCTTAAACAAATCACGTAGCACAGGAATAAATAATACCGCCAACATCATCAAGGCATTGACGAATGTCGCAAGAATCAACCATTTGTTCACAAAGAAGGTTTTGAATACTGTTCCGTGTGTTGAATGGATATTATAGGCATGCACCAACTGACTAAAAGCGAGTACGGTGAAGGCCATCGTTTGACCTTGAGCCAAGGAACCTTCTTGACCTAAAGCACCATACCCATAAAGGAATGCAATCAAGGTTAGGACACCAATCATTATTCCCTGATATCCGATTCTGAAATACATCGCTTTCGTCAACAGACTGGTCTCACGATTTGGTTTACGTTTCATGATGCCTTCTTCAGCTGGATCGACCCCTAAAGCCAAGGCCGGTAGACTGTCCGTAACCAAGTTGATCCACAAGATATGGATTGGCAATAAAGGCGTTGCCCAATTCATGAAACTCGCAACCAATAAGACAACCAACTCCCCAACATTACACGATAAGAGATAGGAGATTGCTTTGGTGATGTTATCACGAATCCGACGTCCTTCCTCAACCGCATTGACAACCGTTGCGAAATTATCGTCTGTCAGAATCATATCCGCGGCACCCTTGGCGACTTCCGTCCCAACAATGCCCATGGCTGCACCGATATCCGCTTTCTTCAAGGCTGGGGCATCATTGACTCCATCCCCTGTCATCGCTACGACTTCACCATGTTTCTTCCACGCATCGATGATGCGCATCTTATGCTCTGGTGAAACACGCGCATAAACCGCAATCGAACGCACATCTTTATAGAGGTCTTCATCACTCATCTGGTCGAGTTCAAGTCCGGTGATGACTTTATCCCCATCCTGCATCAAACCAATCTGCATGCCAATGGCTTCAGCGGTCGTACGATGGTCCCCTGTGATCATGACGACCTCAATCCCCGCATCCTTACATTCTTGAATCGCAATCTTGACTTCTTCACGCGGTGGATCGATCATGCCGATCAAACCGACAAAGGTCATGTGTTGTTCAACGTTCACATCCCCATCTTTGATAACGTCTTCAAGTTGACGACGTGCAATCGCTAAGACACGTAAAGCATCTTTACCCATCGCACGATTGGCGTCTAGGATTTTTGTTTTATCTTCATCGGTGATATCACGGACTTCACCATTAATCAGAAGCTTCTTAACGCCTGCGAGGACTTCATCCACGCCACCCTTGATATACGCAATGACATCCTCACCCCTTTGGTGAACCGTCGTCATCCGTTTACGTCCCGAGTCAAAAGGTACTTCCGCTACCCGTGGGTAACGATTGGCAATATCATTCACATCCAAACCCGCTTTGATCGCCCATTCGGATAAAGCGGTCTCGGTTGGATCCCCAACCCATTGTCCATCCGACAAACGTGCATCATTACAAAGATAAGCCCCCTTCATCAGTTCACGTTCATCGGCTTCATTCAACAACCAAGTCTTTGTAACGGTCATCTTATTCTGTGTCAAAGTACCGGTTTTATCTGAACAAATGACCGTAGCGCCACCCAAGGTTTCAACACTGGATAGATTACGTATGATCGCATTGCGTTTCGCTAAGCGTTGAACACCCATCGCCATGACGATGGTTGCGACGGCAGGCAGACTCTCAGGAATGACCGCAACCGCTAAGGATACCGAACTCATGAAGAGTTCCAATAAAGGTTTTTGATTGTATACACCAATTAAGAAAATAACCGTAACCGAGACCAAAGCCGCAACGCCTAAGATCTTACCCAACTGATCCAATTTCTGTTCCAGCGGGGTCATTTCTTTTTTATTCGAAGTAAGCATGCTTGCGATGCGACCCACTTCTGTGTTCATCCCAACACCGACAACCATGCCCACAGCACGCCCATAAGTCACACTGCTGGATGAATAGGCCATGTTTTTACGATCACCTAAAGGCACAACGGTATTGATCTCCAATTCCGCATCCTTATCCACCGGAACGGATTCACCGGTTAATGAAGATTCTTGAATCTGACAACTGGATGTCTTTAACAGACGCACATCCGCAGACACCTTATCGCCTGCATCCAGAATCAAGATATCGTATTGAACCAAGTCCGCAGAAGGAATGACTTTCTCTTGTCCATCCCGTCTGACTTTACTCATGGGAGCAGCCATGGCTTTGAGTGCAGCCAGCGCTTTCTCTGCTTTATCTTCTTGAAGAACACCCAAGATCGCATTCAAACCCACGATGGCAAGGATGATCACGGCATCTGCACGCTCATCCAAAAAGAATGAGATAACGGCCGCCACAATCAAAATGATGATCATGGAATTACTGAACTGTGCAAGAAAGAGCTTCAATAAACTTCGTTTCTCTCCTTCATCTAAAATATTCGCACCAAATTGCTCGCGATTGGCTAAGACCTCTTGCTCACTCAAACCATTTTGTGCATTCACATGGCTTAAGGTTTCGCTTAAACTTTTCTGATACCACTGCTTCTGATTTTCCATATTTTTCTCCTTTAGGCTAAAAATAAAAGACTTTAGCACGGTGCTAAAGTCTTGAACTTAGGATCGTCCGGATGATTGCTCATCGTGTTGACGAAGCGATCTCCCAGTGGGGTCTACTCCCTTTAACAGAGTTGATTATAGCAATTCTTTAGTTACGACGCAAGTTATCTTCGCAATAAAGACCCAAATACACCGCGTGCGATTTCACGACCAATCGAACTGCTCATCGTTCCTAAGAAGGATTTTGCCATCTTTGTCACTTGACTCGCATTCTTTTCTTTCGCTCGTTGAATCTCACGTTCCGTACGTGCACGTTCACGTTGAAGTTTCAGTTCTTCCAACTCTTGACTACGTTTTTCTTTTTCGAGTAGAATCGCATTCTTTTCAGCTTCGATCTGCTGAGCTTGGTGCTCAACTTTAGACTTTAACATCTCATACGCCGATTCTTTATCCACCACTTCATTGTATTTGTAGAAGAACGGTGAGTTCTCAATCAAAGCACGACGCTTCATGGGATCCAGTGTCCCAATCAAACTGTGCGGCGGAACGATCATCGCACGTTCCACAACTGTCGGTCTACCCTCTTCATCCAACATCGAAACCAAGGCTTCCCCAGTCTTCAAATCCGTAATGGTGGTCGCAATGTCAATGGCAGGATTCTGACGGAAGGTTTCCGCCATCGCTGTAATGGCCTTCTGATCCTTTGGGGTATAGGCACGAATCGCATGTTGGACACGATTGCCCAATTGACCCAAGACTTTGTCCGGTATATCGATTGGATTCTGGGTTACGAAGTAAACCCCCACACCCTTGGATCGAATCAAACGCACGACCAACTCAATCTTATCCATCAAGGCTTTTGGCGCATCCGCAAACAACAAGTGCGCTTCATCAAAGAAGAACACCAACTTTGGTTTATCCACATCCCCAACTTCAGGAAGTTCTTCAAACAGTTCTGATAATAGCCACAACAAGAACGTTGAATACAGCGTTGGATGCATCATCAATTTCTCAGAAGCCAAGACATTGATGACACCCTGACCGTAGGTATCCAGCTTCATCAAATCATTGATATCAAACTCAGGTTCCGCAAAAAACGCATCGCCGCCTTGATCTTCCAAGGTCAATAAGGCTCTTTGAATCGCCCCTACCGAAACTTTGGAGACATTCCCATATTCCAAGGTATATTCACTGGCATTCTCACCCACGTGCTGAAGCATCGCCCTAAGATCCTTCAAATCAATAAGCAATAAACCCTGTTCATCCGCCACCCTGAACACGATGTTCAAGATGCCTTCTTGAGTATCATTCAAGCCAAGAATACGACCCAACAATAATGGTCCCATTTCCGATACGGTCGTCCGCAACGGATGGCCCAACTCCCCAAACACATCCCATAAACGAACGGGATAGGTCTTGAAATCAAAAGGTTCCAAACCTAATTTTTGAATCCGTTCATTGAGCTTTGGATTCATCACCCCAGCTTCCGCAACCGAGGCTAAATCACCTTTCACATCCGCTAAGAAAACAGGCACACCTTGTTCACTGAATTGTTCAGCCAAGACTTTTAAAGTAATCGTTTTCCCTGTCCCCGTCGCCCCTGCGATCAAACCATGTCGATTTGCCATTTTGAGACGTAAAAAGAGTTCTGATTCGCCCTTACCAATCAATAATTGTTTTAAATGATCCATATGCCCTCCACACTTAAGTTCATTATAGAATGATTTTCCTCACACTGCTAGTCAGAAGATTGGCTTGACATCGTTTTTAAACAATCATAAAATGATGACATTTGATAAAAGGAGTCTTCATGGATATCACCAGCATCCTCATCATCGGCTTTGGCGTCTCCATGGATGCCTTTGCAGTCGCCCTCATCAAAGGTTTATGTCTAAAAGACCACCAAACCCGATCTGCTTTGATCATCGGTTTGACCTTCGGTTTCTTCCAAGGCTTCATGACCTGGAGTGGGTACCATCTGGGTAAACAATTCATGGATTTGATTGCCAATGTGGATCATTGGATCGCATTTATTTTATTGTTGGGTATCGGTTCAAAGATGATGCTTGATGCGCTTAAGAATGAAGCCATTGTCTGTGAAGTCGATCCCCATCTCACTCTTCGATCATTACTATCTTCAGGTATCGCCACCAGCATCGATGCCTTAGCAATTGGAATATCCTTATCGGTCATCGCTGGAAACATCCTGTTCACTTCCACTGTCATCGCCATCATCACCTTCAGCTTATCGACGATCGGCGTTTTGATTGGTAAAAAAAGTGCCCTATGGATGGACCATAAGGCAGAACTGATTGGAGGACTCTTATTGATCCTCATGGGTTTTAGAATACTCTTCTCACATCTCTACTAGGCCTTAGGGCCTTTTTTATTGTCCCAACTAAACTGCCAAACGATGCCATATTTATCCGTGCACGAACCGTATTGCGGTGCCCATGAGGTTGCTTGTATCGGCATTCCGACAACACCTTCTTTTGACAATGCATCAAACCAAGTTTGGATGTCATCCAAGGATGAATGAATGACATTCAAGGAAATACTTTGGCCCGAAATACTTTGCACAGCTGGATACACATCACAGGCAAAGATCTTCTGGTCCGCAATCCTGAATTCTGTAAACATGACCTTGTTGCCGTAATCCTCAGGAATCGTAAACGCTAAGTTTTGAACTTGATTGAATTTTAAAAAGAACGGATCTTCAAACTTAAAAATGCTTTGATAATATAAAACAGCCGCTTCACATTGACCGTGAAAATTCATGAAAGGCACAATCATCTTTATTCCTCCGCACACTTAAAGACAAGTTGCTTAAACTTCTGCGCATCGATCTTCGTAATCAAACGAACATTCGCAGCTTTTTTATGCCGATCATTGAAATCATAAATCAACTGACCATAACTCAAAGGACTTCTCAGTTCAATCCGTGTATACACATCAACTGAGCCTGTTACGATGCTGGGATCGATCGCGACCGCCATGGCGGTTGGATCGGGCATTGAGATGATGTCCTTATTGTAGCTGCGTTGATTGTAGGCCAAGAGATGGCGATTACAATCCACAAAGAAATCGCCCCGTGCCGTCTTTAAGCCCTTTAGATAGGCACGATCTTCAGCTGTGATCTCCGCTTCCCCATAGCACACATCCAAAGGAACCATCGTGATGGGAATGCCACTTTCAAGCACGATCTTAGCGGCCTCCCCATCCACCCAGATGTTGAATTCCGCATTGGCCGTACAGCCATTGGTCATGCGATATTGGCCACCCATGGCAATGATATGGGTGATCTTACGCATCGCAATCGGATCCAAGAGAATCGCCATTGCCACATTGGTTAATGGACCTAAACTGATCAAACCCACATCCTCATGGGATCGTGCGATTTCAAGGATCGCATCCACCGCATGCTCTTTTTCAAGTTGGATATCGGGTTCAGGATAAAACATATCGCCTAAACCATCGCTTCCATGCACATTCTCGCCAACGACCAAGGTCTTGACCAAAGGTCGATCCGAACCTGCATAGATGGGTGGGGTATAGGTATTCGCAAATGCACAGGATAAACGAGCATTGCGTGTGGTCTTCGCTAAGGATAGATTGCCTGCGGTACAGGTGATGGCTAAGATATCCAAATCTGAGCGCAAGGCCATGACCAAGGCCACCGCATCATCCGATGCCGTATCCGTATCAATGATGTATTTACGTTTATTCATTGCAGTGCCTCCTGGATCATTGTCTTAAAGCCCTTGCCATCAATGGCAGACACAATGGACACATTGGCATTGTAAATTTGGTCTTCAAGCACGGTACCACCTTTGGTATTCACGACGGTTTGTCCATACGATAAAGATCCTGAGGTATCCAACGTCACATTCGCTGTATAAACATTCAAAATCAATTCAGGTCTCAGCGCAACGGCCACAGCACAGGGATCCGGCAATTCCAAGCCCACATCCCCATAGTAGATTTCATGGAATTTCAACAATGCCGATGAAATCTTAATTAGGAATTCTGCTTTTGGCGTGCCGATTGCTTTGATCGCATCCAAATCGGTCTCATCAAGGATTGTTTCAGCTCCTTTTCGACCATCCCCATTCAAACAAACTTCCAATGGAACCATGATCAGCGGCACACCGAATTCAAAGACGATCTTAGCCGCTTCAGGATCCGCAAGGATGTTGAACTCCGCAACTTCCGTTTCCGCCGCATAGCCCAATTGTGCGCCTCCCATGCAGATGATCTTCTTCAAACGTTTGAGAACTTCAGGTGCTTTACGCATGGCCAAAGCCACATTGGTCAAAGGACCCAAGGTGATGAGTTCAATGTCATCGTGTTCGCTGATGATGTCGATCAATGCCGCAACAGCGTGTTTAGTTTCCGCCTTCAGTTTAGGATCATGGATGCCCGCATCCCCTAACCCATCGCTGCCATGCACATGCGTCGCTTCGATCCGCTCACGAACCAAAGGTCTGTCCATACCAGGATAAACGGGAATCTTCACACCCGCGACTTCACAGCTGATGAGTGCATTTCGTGTCGCTTGTGATAAGTTCACATTCCCAAAAACCGTTGTCAAAGCCAAGACCTCTGTATGCTTATCCGATAATGCCATCAATAAAGCAATGGCATCATCACTTCCTGTATCCGTATCAATGATAATCTTTCGCATGTCGCTTCCTTTCATCGCATGTCAAACTTCGCAACTGGGTCAGGCCCATGTACGATGTTTCGTGTAATCTTAAGAGAACCTTGGTCATCTGCTTGTATCTTCCATCGCACCATCGTGATGAGATCATTCTCGATTTCAATCGCCGTCATGCTGGTCGGGTAGATGCAACAACCTGTGTTGAAATACGGGAGATCCCCACTGCGTGGATATTTCAAACGATGGGTATGCCCACAAATAAGCATGGTGCGATATTTCTCAATCCAATTGGCATAATTTTTCTCGATCTTATGGCGCTTATAGGCATTCTTTACGGGACTTGCAGGATTCTGAAAACCCAAGGCATGAAGATGACGCCAGAAATATTTCAAAGACAACATACTGAAATACCAGCCTTGGTCATTAGGGAAATCCCCTTGATGTCCATGAACCACAAAGATGTTTTGACCCGTTGACTTATGTTTGAGCACCAAGCCTTCAATCGGTTCAATCCCAGGAAACATTGGAACCCATTCTTGTGTATGTTCATTCAAATGCCGATAGAGATTCGCTTCCACATAGGCTTTATCCTTGAGATACACATTATGATTGCCGTACAAGAGAATAAAACGACCATCATTATGAAACTTCTTAATCACCTCAAAGGTCTCAAAGTGGGCATTCTTGATGTCTTTGATTCGTGGGTGCTCCCAAAGCTCATCCCCATCCCCAGCCTCAATCAAGGTGTACCCTTCTTTGTAATAATAGCTCAATGCATGTTGGAAGGTATTCTGATTCTTGGTGAACTCATCCGATTGATTGCCATTTCCCCGATGACAATCACTTAAAATGACATACTTGCTGGACGCATCGAACATCTCCAAACGTCCTGACGTAAACGTTTCTTTTAATCGTTGGACTGTTTTCATAGGAAACCCCTTGTTAAATTAATTATAAACCAATTCATTTTTATATCACTTACAATTCTGAATAAAACAATCATATTCGACAAATACGTTCTATAATGAAATCAGAGGAACACGCATATGAAACTCATCAATCTTGTGGATAACACATCTAAGCATCCAAATCTTGGCAGTGAACACGGTCTTAGTACCTATATTGAAACCAAACACCATCATCTCTTATTTGACTTAGGTCATACGGATCTGTTTGCACGCAACGCAGAAGAACTGAAGCTTGATCTCACTTCAATCGATACCGTCATCCTTTCACATGGTCATTATGACCATGGGGGTGGACTCAAGACGTTCTTAGAACTGAATGCAAAGGCAAAGGTATACATTCATCATGAGGCGTTCAATCCCCACTATTCCATTAAAGATGATCATCTAAAAGATATTGGCATCGATCCCATCTATAAAAACCACCCGCAGGTGGTGCTTGTGGAAGAATACCCTTATGTCATCGACGAAGCTTTGACACTCTATGCGAATGTCCATCAAACGGCTTTATCGCCTTCAGGAAATTCCGTCTTGTTGGAAGAAAATCATCCCGATGCATTCCATCATGAACAAAACCTCATCATCACCGAAGATAAACAATGCGTCATGATGGCAGGTTGTGCCCATAATGGCATTGTAAACATTGTTGATCAGATCCAAGCACAATTGAAGAGTCCCCTTACCCATGTCTTTGGTGGGTTCCATCTCTACAACTTAACCATGGATACGATTGAAGACCCCAAAATCATCCACCAGATCGCACATCGATTGATTGCAAGTGGTGCTCAGTATCATACGGGACATTGCACGGGTTTGCGACCCTATACGATTTTGAAAGATCTCATGGGGGATCAGATTGACACTTTCGAAGTTGGACGAGTAGTAACTCTATAAAAAACCCATCCTAAGATGGGTCAGCGCATTAAATCAGGGCGTTCAACGGGAAGTTTGAACTCAATGGACTTAAATTTGAATTTACGTAAGAACAAAGGATCCACAAACATCAGATGTCGATAACGCACCAAATGTTTAGACATATCCACCGGCATAAAACAATGAACATCATAACCCTTTTCTTGGGCATATTGAATCAAAGGTAAATAATATTTTAAAGCATCTTCTTGACTCAAAGTGAAATCAAACCACTCCACACGAATCGTTTTGGTTCCAATGGCTTGGTCTAAACTTTGTTTAATGAGGGCATGATCGTTTGTACGTGGATCAAACGCTTGGTTTTGAATGAGTAACATAAACGTATTATAGTTAAATTATAAACGTGACACAAGCAAAAGGAACACAAGTATGAAATGGCAAGGACGAACAGGCAGTCGTAATGTCTTAGACAGACGCACAACAGGTGGAAAAGCAGCCATTGGCGGCATTGGTATCGTTGTTTTAATCGCATACACCTTATTGACCGGCGATCCCAGCATGCTCATCGGCAATCTTTTAGGTGGGGGTGGTTCAAGTAATACAGCGCCACTCACCGCTGAGGAACAAGCTCTGGGTGATTTCGCATCCGTCGTATTAAAGGATACCGAAGATGTATGGACCAAAGTTTTTCAGGAATACGATATAACCTATGCCCCAGCGAAAATGATTCTTTATCGTGATGGGACAGATTCGGGTTGTGGCTATGCCAATGCGCAAGTAGGACCCTTCTATTGTTCATTGGATCAAAGTGTCTACATCGACCTTAGTTTCTTCGCCACCATGCGGACCAAACTTGGGGCATCCGGTGACTTTGCGATGGCCTATGTCATTGCACATGAAATCGGACATCATGTACAACATTTAACCGGCGTCTTGCAAGATGTGCAGGAAGCTAAACAAGGCTTAAGTCAAACGCAACAAAACGAGCTTAATGTCCGTTTGGAACTTCAAGCCGATTATCTCGCAGGCGTCTGGGCGAATCATGTCCAAGGCATGGGCTATTTGGAAGATGGCGATATCGATGAGGCCATGAATGCGGCTGCGGCTGTCGGGGATGATCGCATCCAGGAACAAGCCACCGGTCGTGTCACACCGGATAACTTCACCCATGGCACCTCAAAACAACGTCAGCGTTGGTTTAGAAAAGGCTTCATGCGGGGTGATTTGGAAGAGTGGGACACCTTCAATATCAACAGCTTATTCAATCAAAACTAAAGGACGCCTAAGCGCCCTTTTTACTTACAATTTTTCGCCGTTGGAGGCAATGACTTCTTTATACCAGTAGAACGATTTCTTCGGTGTGCGATTGAAAGTTCCGTTTCCGTAGTCATCCGCATCCACATAGATGAATCCATAACGCTTCGACATCTCACTGGTGGAAGCACTGACCAAGTCGATACAACCCCAAGGGGTGAAACCCATCAACTCAACGCCATCTTGAATGGCTTCTTTCATGGCGATGATATGCTTTCTTAAATAATCGATGCGATAATCATCTTCGACCCAGAACTTCGCATCGGGTTCATCTTTCGCGCCCAAGCCATTCTCGACAATGTACAGAGGAACTTGGTAACGATCATAGAGTTTATTCAAAGTGATCCGCAAACCTAAAGCATCGATCGCCCAACCCCATTCCGAGTATTCCAGATACGGATTCTTGACTCCAAACATCATATTGCCATGGGTCGCTTCACCCAAGGTTTCATGGGTTGAGACCGCACTCATGTAATAACTGAAGGATAAGAAATCGACTTTGCCTTCTTTGAGAATTTGTGCATCTCCATCTTCGTATTGAAGATGAATGTTATTCTCTTCAAAGAAACGCGCTGTGTAAGCAGGATATTCGCCACGAACTTGGACATCCGTGAAGAAAAGATTGTTGTGGTCCGCTTGGAGGGATTCCCAAACATCCTTCGGATGACAGGTTTTCGGATAACTTTCTTGACGTGCCAACATGCATCCGATCTTTGCCTCTGGAAGCATCTCATGACACAGTTTAACCGCTTTTGCACTGGCAACGAATTGGTGATGGATCGCTTGATACATCGCTTCTTTCATGTTGGTGACGCCATCGGTGAGAATACCACCACTTAAGAAGGCCGTCATAGACAAGACATTGATTTCATTGAAGGTCAACCAATACTTAACCTTTTTACCGTAACGTTCGAATAAGACTTTGCAGTAACGTTCAAAGTGTTCAATCGTTTCACGACTCAACCATCCATTATTTTTTAGGGATAAGCCTACAGGGAATTCATAGTGTGAAATGGTGACCAAAGGTTCGATCTTATATTTTAAGCATTCGTCTAAGACCTCATCATAGAACTTCAAACCTGCTTCATTGGGCACCAACTCATCCCCATTCGGGAAGATGCGCGGCCATGCAATGGAAAGTCTAAAGGTCTTGAAACCCATTTCCGCAAACAAAGCGATGTCTTCTTTATAACGATGATAGAAATCAATCCCACGACGCTTTGGATAATTCCCCTTTTTATCATTCATTGCTTTTAGTAAGGCTTCACGGGATGTGCCCATGAAGAGATTCATTAAGTTCTTTTGCTTATCCTCATCGTGTTTAGCGAAGTCGGCAGAAGAAAAACCTTTACCTCCTTCTTCAAAGCCTCCTTCCAACTGATTGGCAGCGGTTGCGCCACCCCATAAGAAGACTTCCGGAAAGCCTGTCATCATTTTTTTGATCATGTCGATATCCTTTCAATTTGTTAGTTAAATTGTACCATGCCTCGTTTCTGATTTTGAACGATTATTTGGCAGTAAACATAAAATACGTTAGAATGATAACGATATGAACGACACATTGATTCTACACATCAACGAAACAAACATCGATGAGACTCTTTTATTACAAGCTGCTGAAGCGATCAGACAAAACAAGACCGTCATCCTGCCTACGGAAACCGTTTATGGTTTAGGTGCGAATGCCTTAAGCAGTGAAGCGGTCGAGAAGATCTTCATTGCCAAAGGACGCCCTCAAGACAATCCCTTGATCGTCCATATTTCGAATATGACGATGTTGGAGAGCTGTGTCAAAACCATTCCTGAGGCTGCCTTATCTTTGATGCATGCCTTTTGGCCGGGGCCTTTGACCTTGATTCTCGAGAAATCGGATTTGATTCCAAACAGTGTCAGTGCTGGCTTGAATACCGTGGGTGTTCGCATGCCGGATCATCCCATCGCTTTGAAACTGATTGACCTTTCAAACACCCCCATCGCAGCACCGAGTGCCAATCGATCAGGTAAACCAAGTCCCACCACAGCCCAACACGTAATCAGCGACATGCAGGGACGTGTGGATGTGATCATTGCGGCAGACCATAGTCGGATTGGGCTTGAATCCACGGTCTTGGATATGACGCATAACCCTCCGATGATTCTAAGACCCGGTGGTGTGACCTTGTCTCAACTTCAAATACTTATTCCAGAGATCACGATTGATCCTCAGGTTCATCACAGTGTCGATTCACCACGTTCGCCTGGGATGAAATACACCCATTACGCACCTCAAGCAGGAATGCTCATGGTACGTGGTGAACATTCAAAGGTCCTAAAAAAAATCACCCAATTGATGGATGAACATAAGCATTTGAAATGTGCAATCATCTGTGCTGAAGAGCACATCCAAGATTATCAAGGACAACGTTGCTTGTCACTGGGTTCACTTACAAATCCTGCTTTTATGGCTTCACAACTCTTCACCATCTTACGCCAATGCGATGAACTCCATTTGGATTACGTCATCACCGAAGCCTTTACGGAAGAAGAGATGGGCTTGGCTTTGATGAATCGCTTAAAGAAAGCTGTTGGTTATAACATACTCGACGTCTAGATCTGCAGAAATGCAGATTTTTTAATGGGAGGAAACACGCAAGACGCGATCAAACCATAAAGCGAGTAGAATAACTGGAACGGAAGCTTGGATGACCAAGAGGGGTTCATAGGTACGAATACCCGACACGATCATCACACCAAAGCCCCCTGCACCAACTGTTGCCCCAATGGTAGCGGCAGATACATTGATGTTCGTCGCAATCCGGATGCCTGTAAAGACATTTGGCAAAGCCAAAGGCAGTTCGATCTTAATGAGACGCTCCATTGAGGTCAAACCCAAACCCAAAGCAGCTTCATGGATCGAACGTGGGATGCTGGCTAAACCTTCTAGGGTATTCCGCAAGATCGGCAGGATGCCATAGATGCTTAACGCCAATAAAAGGGGTCCATTGCCATAACCCATGAGGGGTACGGACAAGGCAATGATGGCTGCAGTTGGAAGGGTTTCACCGATCGTACTGAACTGAAGAATCAAATCACGATACTCTTTCGATTGTGAAAGATGCACACTGAATGCTAAAACCAAAGCAATGACAATGGAAATCAAGCTTGCCAGCACCACGATTTGGATATGCTGAACAGCCAATTCCAAAAGACTGATGCGTTGAATCACGAGTCTTACGCCAAGATGAGCGGTAAGCTGAGACGAACCTTTTCGTATGCAAGGTTCATGGAGCTCAAGCGCTTGGCGAAAGAAACGGTGGGCTTGGAAGATTCCATCCTAGCCTTTCAACTCCAATTGACCTTGCGTGCCTATCATTTTGCACAGTCCCAGGTCGATGAGC
>CAYRIW010000030.1:0-19247 GCA_964424595.1 uncultured Erysipelotrichaceae bacterium
GCTAGCTCTATAATTAAGCCTTTTATTCATCTGTCACAATTAATTGAACAGACTCTTATAAGGGCAAATAAATGGCGTCCTCGGAGGGACTCGAACCCCCGACCGTGCGCTTAGAAGGCGCATGCTCTGTCCAGCTGAGCTACGAGGACAATGTGCTGTTACATCTTACCAAATTTAAAACTCAAGTTCAAGAATCAAAACCACTTTCGTTTCTTCTCTGGCCATGGGTATTCTTTACGTTCCACAGCGATTTCACCCTTGTTCAATGTAATCAAAGCGTAAGAAGGTAGACTCGCATCACGATTGTGATGGATCGAGCCTGGATTAACCAAGGTGATGCCCGCTTCACGGGTCACTTTGAACGTATGGCTGTGACCATACAAAACCAATTGACATTCCTCTTCTTTGGCTTTTTGGATCAAACGTTCGACCATGTGATACATCGGATACTGATGGCCATGAATGAGCAGGATTCTTACCCCATCCAAATCAAGAATGATTTGTGCAGGATAATCATAATACATATCATTGTTGCCTTTGACCGACACGAAACCATCCAATTCACTGGCTGGGCTTTCACTATCACCACAGTGAAGATAGGCGTCCGCATTGGGATAAAGATTACGTAATTCCGCATGAACGCTGTTGCGTCCATGGGTGTCACTAAGAACGAGGATCTGTTTCATGGTCTACCTCTATTTTAGTAAACTCAACGTCACTTTGAAAGAGCTCTTTGACTTGAATGTGTGCATAAATCGCATCTTTGGTGGTGAAACACTTGGCTTCACCTTCAATGAGTGTCTTATCTTTAAACTGATTCACCATCACTTGAATGGAATCATAGATGTTCTGCTTGAAGATTTGGTTGAATGCAGGACGAGCCAAGGGGTAATGTGTGCATGCTAAAATCATCGCATCGGCATTTAAGCTCTCATGACTGAGTTCTTGTTCGATGTAGGCTTGCATATCGGCTTGAGAACGCATGCCTTCGACCATACTGACCAATTCAGGTAAGATGGTCCCATGAACCTTCATCATGGGAAAACGCTGTCTCAGGGCTTTTGTGTAGATCTCACTTTGAATGGTGAGTTTGGTCGCCACAACCAAGATTGATTTTGTATCAGCAGGAATCTGTTCAATCGTAGGTTCGACCACTTCATGAAAGATAACGCTCGGAAAACGTTCCTTCAATACGGGGAGGGCCACGGCATTCATCGTGTTGCAGGCAATCACGATTTCTTGGATTCCTTGGTTTAAAAACCACTGGATATTTTTGGTAGCGATGGTTTGAATTTCCAAAGCTTTTTTATTGCCATAAGGCGCATTTTTTTGGTCCGCAAGAAAGTGAAAAGCTGCGTTGGGATACGCTTGATGTAATGCATGAAAGATGCTGTAGCCTCCGAGGCCAGAATCAATGATACCGATTGTCATAGTGGATATTATACCATTTCTTGTTTTGCTTGAATACGCTGTTGGATCGTTTTTGCCAAGGCAGGTCCGAGCACCTCACTGAGTTGTTCCTCACTGGCCTCGAGAATGCCTTTGACAGACTTGAAGCGTTTGAGTAGAGCTTGTTTACGCTTAGGTCCTACCCCTTCGATATCATCCAGAACTGAATAGGTTTGAGCTTTGGAACGACGTTTTTGGTGTTGGGAAAGGACAAAACGATGCACTTCATCTTGCATGCGTGTCAAAAGGTAGAAGGTCTCAATGGAATCTTTTAGTTCAATGCGATCACCGTTGCGATCCATCAATGCGGATGTTTGATGTCTTTCATCTTTAACCAAACCAAAGACAGGAATGTTCACATCCAAAAGCTCAAGACTGCGTAAGGTTCCTTGGATTTGTAGAAAACCACCATCCACCAATAAAACACTAGGAAATGGTTTCTCTTCCTTAAGCATTCTTAAATAACGTCTGTAGATGACTTCTTCCATATTGCGCACATCATCCGCATTGTTATGAAGGTGATAGATCCGATAATCTTGTTTAAAGGCTTTTCCTTGTTTGAATACGACAACGGCTGATGTGGCCAATTGCCCTTGAGTATGCGAGTTATCGACAAGTTCAATCGTACTCACATCTTCTAGGTTTAATAACGTAGCTAAGTCTTCCAAGGCTTTCTCTTGCTTGCTTTGATTGCGTTGGATCATCATGCCATATTGACGATGATAGTTCATCGCATTCTTCAAGACCAGATCCATGAGTTGACGAAGTTCTCCACGTTGTGGTTGGTGTATTTTAATCTCCAAGATTTCTTCAAGGTTATGGACATCCATGCCAAAAGGAAGTAAGAGTTCTTTAGGCTTCACTTGTTTGTCGTAATATTGCAAAATGAACTGCTCAAAACTCTCTTGTGCATCTTCAACCAAGATATCACTGACCAAATGTCGGTCCATCAACTGTCCACCCCGAACAATCAAGGCCGCAATCGTCAGAACACCATCTTTCTCATAATAATTGAAGGCATCGCGATCCGCCCGAGTTTCTTGATTGACATTCTGTTTATCGTTGATGTGATCTAAGGATCTTAGATAATCACGATATTCAATTGCTTTTTCATAATTCATCACATCCGTTGCCTTCTGCATCTCTGCAGTCAAGCGTTTTCGTAAATCCTTGTCATCGCCTTTGAGGACTTGGATGATTTCTTTGAGCATCTCTGGATAGACGTTTTCTTCTACAGGAAACTCACAGGGACCCAAACATTGTCCCAAGTGATAATAGAGGCATACTTTTTTAGGTAAGCTTCGACATTTACGTAATGGATAGATGGAATTCAAAAGCGTTGCCATATTGTGTGCCGCACTGGCATCGGGAAAAGGACCATAATAATTGGCCTTCTTATCTTTTTTTAGTTCACGTACGACGCTCAAGCGTGGATATTTCTCTTGTGTGATTTTGATATAGGGATAAGATTTATCGTCCATGAACATGATATTGAAGCGTGGACGATGTTTCTTGATCAGATTGATTTCTAAGATCAAAGATTCTTTTTCCGTATCCGTTACGATGATATCAAAATCATGAATCAAACTGACAAGCTTGGTTGTTTTATAATCATGGGCTCCCGTGAAATAGTTGTTTACGCGATTCTTGAGTTTCTTGGCTTTACCGACATAGATGATTTGTCCATGTTGGTCTTTCATGATATAACAGCCCGGTTCCATCGGTAAGCTGGCTAATTTATCTTGTATACTCATGTCTGACCTTTGAACTGAACGACCGTGGCACCGACACCACCCTCACCTTGGCCACCGAGACGATAGCTTTCAATGCGTTCTTGTTTCGCCAACATGCCATGTACGGCTTGACGAAGGGCTCCGGTCCCATGTCCATGAATGATGCGTGCGAACGGCATCTTGGCACGGAGACATTGATCGATGTATTGACTGACGATGGGAAGCGCTTCCTCAACCCGATAACCAATCACATTGAGTTCAAGAGGAACCGTTGGGACAGCTTCTTGGGTGATGGTGATGGACTTCTGTGCCTTTGGCGCATTGCCCAGCGTCAATTGACTTGGGGAGACTTCTATTCGTATCCCATTGATCATGACCACCACAACCTTCTTCTTCAGTTGAATGACCTTCCCTTGTTGGTTCGTCGCTTTGAGCTTGATCCATTGACCGATTTCGATGTTCTCTAATGGTTTCTCTGTTTTGACTTGTGGTCGCTTTTGTGAGAGTTGTTTCTTCTTCTCAATTAAAGTATGTAGAGGTTGGTCTTGAGAACGCATCTCACTGAGGATCACTTCTGCTTCAATTTGTGCTTCTTCGTAAAGTTCATCCAATGCATCTTGAAGTTCGGCTTGTTTCTTCTCTTTTTGTGCTTCAAACTGCAAGAGCTTTTGCTTAAGGGTGTTGCGTTCTTGGTCCAGTTCCGACTGGGCTGAATCCAGTTTTTCTTCCCATTGTTTGAGTTCAAGCATCTTCTGATCCAAACGTTCTTGGAGTAATGCCAATTCTGATTTGGCTGCAAGTTTCAATTCTTTGGCGTGTTCCAAAATCGTAGAATTAAGGTTGAACCGAGCTGCGATTTCAAAGGCAAAGGATTGACCTGCAATGCCTTCTAAGTACTTAAAAGTTGGACGCATGGCTTCCATGTCAAATTGAACCGATGCAAGGAGAATATCACGATGGATGAGTGCATATTCCTTTAATTTGGAGTAGTGGGTTGTGGCAATGACCTTCACCCCTTTTTGTCTTAAGAATTCAAGGACAGCAATGGCTAAGCTTTCCCCCTCTTGTGGGTCCGTGCCGCCACCGAGTTCGTCTAAAAGAACCAAAGAACTGGCTGTAGCTTTATCGGTCAATTGAGCCAATTTGGAGAGATGTGCTGAAAAGGTGGACAAACTTTGAACGATGGATTGATCATCCCCAATATCCACAAAGATCTGATCGAACATTGGCACAATGGCTTCATCGGCCAAGACTGGAATCCCACTGTATGCCATCAAGGTAAACAAACCAACGATTTTTAAGCTAACCGTCTTACCACCCGTGTTCGGACCGGTAATCAGTAGGATGGGATGTTTATCATCCATACGATAGGTATTCGCCACGACATGTTCCGCATCGATCAACGGATGGCGTGCATCTTTAAGAAAGATTTGTTTATCTTCGGAGATTGTTGCGGTACGTCCTTGGTGCTTCTCTCCATAGTAGGCACGTGCAAAATAGGTATCTAAGTAGGCCATGGTTTCCAAGGCATGGAGATAATTATCACTGATGGGTTTGATCAAAGCACTTAAAGTTTTGCATATCGCAAAGATCTCTTCTTGTTCCTGAGTGAGTGCTTCTTGGATTCGATTGTTCAATTCCAAAAGGACCGGTGGTTCCACATAGGCAGATAAACCTGATGCGGATTCCCCATGGATCAAGCCACCCACTTTATTCTTATCACTGGCTTTGATCAAAACGACAACACGATCATTACGAATCGTGGAGATGTTGTCTGCCAAACTGGATGCATGTGTCTGCATGAATCGTTGCACTGCCCCATCCCGTTCAGATAAGGCTCTGCGCAATTTCTGACGAATCTGCGCAAGATTTGCAGAGGCTTGGTCCATCATTTCAATATTTGGACTGATGCAAGTTTCGATGGCTTGTGAAACCTTCACATTTTCTTGAAGTGATTCAAAAAGATCATTGAGTGCTTCAAGTTTGATTTCTGCTTTTTGATGATATTGCTTTGCTAAGTGGACACCTCTGCCAAAGACAGCCACATCCATCAACTCATCCATGCCTAAAACCATGTCTTTGGATGCTTTTTCAAGCGTCAAACGAATATCCTTCATCCCTGCCATTGGACAAGGTCCATGAAGTCGTAAAAGTTCCATGGCTTCAAAAGATCGCTTGTTCTCTCGATTGACCCATAATGGTTTAAAACTTGGTTTTAAATCAAGAATCATTTTTCTGGACAATGAAAATTGTGTATACTGTGCTATCTCATCTAAGATGAGAGGATACTCTAATACGTCCCAAGTCATGTTATTTCAATCCTTCAATCAGTTCATTTATTTTATCCGCACCCAATGAAAAACCACTGAGCCAGATACGTAATACGGCAATCTCATCTTCACTCAGTGGATCATGTTTGATGATCTTGAGAAGGATGTCTTGATGGATTGGTTCCACATCACGACCGCTCAACCATTCTTTGATTTTAACTTCATCTTCAAGCGTCATTGAATCGGGATTGAAGATCTTCAAGAGGCTCACTTCTTCAAGATTCAAGCTTTGTGTCAGTTGCGTTGAAAGTGGACCCACATGTCGGAGTTGACTGTTTACCAAGACATCCTGACCATTCTTGATCAAGGGTGTTAAAAGAAGGATGTAGATTAAAAAGCTATAGAGTGCGACTTGAAGAAAGCCGAAAGCCAAGCCTAAGATGTGATTCACACCTTTTAGAAGTGGTACTTTACCAATGCCCGCAAAGACAGGTCTCATCAATAATAGTATTAAGCTTACCAAGATGAATACAATCACAAACCACAACAAACCATTGATTTGAACACTGACAAAGGGCCCAATGATCGGAAGCGCCAATAATGCTTCATCTGCTTTATAGATCGGCAAGGCTTGAGCTAATGGTGACGCCAAGAGCCACGCTAAAAAGAAAGCGACAAAAAGACTGATGCTCTCAAGCACCAACAATAAAAGACCTTTATGGTAACTGCGCCATAACACAAAGGCCATGAGCACAAGGACTAAAATATCGAAATAAGGGAAAAATGTTTCTGGAATTGTCATATGGACCTCACAAATAGTTTACTGGATTATGGGTTTAAATACAAACCTATGATAAACTAGAATCGATGCCTACGAAAAGCACTTTACTTACACCGACTGAGATCAATAAGCTCAAGGTGAAATACAAAAAATACCTCAGTACCGTCAATAATCCATATATTGATGCCTTTTATCGTTTACCAGAGTGTACGATCAGTATCTACACGTCGGGTAAGGTCGTCATCCAGGGTGCCGATATCGACTTCATGGGTACAAATACTAAACCAAGCTTTAGTCCACACGCAGGAAGTGATGAAGTGGGGACAGGTGATTATTTTGGGCCGGTTGTTGTGGCGGCTTGTTATGTGGATGATGGACATTACGCACAAATCAAAGATTTGGGCATCCAAGATTCAAAAGCCATTGATGATGCCATGATTCAGAAGATTGCCCCTAAATTGATGGAACGCTTGCCTTATAGTGTATTGATTGTGCAGAACACGAAATACAATCAGATCCAAAAAGCAAACAATCTCAATGCGATCAAAGCCAAACTCCATAATCAAGCGTATAAACACTTGATTGCAAAATTGAAGTTCACACCTGAGTTGAACGTGATTGATCAATTCACTCCAGCAGCACAATACTTCAAATATTTAAAAGATGAACAGGATGTTTTTAAGCATTTACGTTTTGAAACCAAAGCAGAGAATAAATATCTTGCGGTAGCTTGTGCATCCATCATCGCACGCGATCGTTTTCTAGCCGTTTGGAAACAAATGGAAGAACAATACAGTTTCACCTTCCCTAAAGGATCCGGTGCTTTGGTCGATCAAGCCGCACAACGCTTCGTCGATCACTATGGATTTGAAAGACTCCATGAAGTCGCAAAACTTCATTTCAAGAACACACAAAAAATGGAGCGCTAAATGTGCTCCATGACTTCGACGTTGACTTTTTTGGTGAGTTGAACCATCTTGACACCCGCACTCTCCAACATGCGCTTGCTGGCAAGCACACTTTCGCTGGATGCGTATTTGTCCGATTCATAAACAATTTCTTGAATACCAGATTGAATGATCGCTTTTGCGCATTCATGGCATGGAAATAAGGATACATAGATCGAACAACCTTTGACCGTGCGTGGACTGTTTAGAATCGCATTCAGTTCCGCATGAACGACATAAACATACTTGGTTTCTAAACTGGATCCTTCATTCTCCCATGGATATTCATCATCTGAACAACCCTTGGGGAAACCATTGTATCCAATGCTTACAACCTTATGTTCTTGATCGACGATAACTGCCCCGACTTGTGTGTTGGGGTCTTTTGAGCGTAATGCAGATAAATGGGCAATTCCCATGAAGTAGGTTTCCCAACTGATCGCATTGGCTCTTTTCATCGTTCCACCTCTTGATAATAATCAAACAATTTATCTTCCATCATCTCGCTATATCCTTTTAAACCCACATCTTCCGCAATATCCAAGACCCATTGATCCGTTTTACCATAGAGTGGAAGATAATTCTGATTCTGTGCAGCCAAGGTCACGACCGCCATACTCAAGACAATCAAGGCAAGATAACCATGTTTACGTAAAGGTGCCCAAGATGGCTTCCTTGACAACATGAACCCCAACAAAATCCCAACGATCAGACCACCCATGTGTCCCAAGACACTGACTTGCGGAATGAAGTTGATCAAGACATTGATGAAGACCATACGCATGATTTGTGAACGGATCATTGGTTGACGCATCAAACCACTTTCATATAGATAGACCAACATCACGCCCAATAAGGCGTACAAGCCTCCACTGATGCCGACGACGAGATTGTTGCCTTCAGCCGCAAAGACAAAGAAGGTCCCAAAGAAAATCCCATTGATCAAAATGATCAAGAAGCGTTTCGTTCCGTACAAGCGTTCAATGAAACTTCCAATATTGATCAGTGCGATGGAATTCATCAACACATGAAAGATATCGATATGAATGAAACCTGTCGTAAGCAAACGCCAATATTCATTGTTTGCCAAGACAAAGGTTTTATAATAAGCCCCCATGAAGATGGCCGCTGCGAATACATCGTAACCTAAGAACTGAATTCCCATCAATAAGACGGTGATGCTTATGATGATCGCTGTGATGATCATCGTACCACGAGGTAGACTTTTAACTTGATCCATTAAGGTCATGGGTTTGTTGGATTTACGCATGGCTTTTATTTTTTCTTTGATTTCTTCCAATTCTTGGTTGGGGTCCTCGACTTTTACAAACGCATCTTTTAATTCAGGAAATTGTTGAACGAAGCCATTATCCAATGCATCAGGACTGATGACACAATGCATGCCATCGGGATTGATTTCCTCAAGAGTTCCTTCATCATCGATCTGCACATCCCAAAAAGTGGGTTGTGAGCTCATGACTTGCTCAATGGCTTCACGGATCTTATGCGTACGTTCCTCGATGGATTGAATGTTAAAACCACTCGCTAAGGAGAGTCGAACTAAACCATAAGCTTCTTTTTTAGGGTTGTTCAACCAGATTTCTTCTTGAATCGGACGGACATCGATGAGTTGATAACCGTATTTTTCAATTAAAACGTGAGCTGCTTTAAACAACCAATATTCTTTGATATTCATGCCTTATCCAACTCCTCCAATACCTGCTTAAAGACTTCAGGCATTTCTGCCTCAAACTGCATGATTTCTTGTGTACGTGGATGAATGAATTCAATGCGTTGCGCATGAAGACATTGACCTTGTGTTTCTAAGGTCTTTTTGATGGAATATTTCGGATCTCCAACAATTGGATAATTAATGTATTGGAAATGAACGCGGATTTGATGCGTTCTTCCGGTATCCAATTGACATTCCACCAGGGTATACGCCTCATAACGTTTCACAACTCTGAAATGTGTCAAAGCTGGACGAGCGTTCATGGAAGTCACTGTCATCTTTTGACGATCGCTCTTATCACGACCAATCGGAGCTTCGATGGTTCCTACATTGTGTTGAATGACGCCGTGAACCAAGGCGATATAGGTACGCTTCAAGGTCCTCTTAGCCAATTGTTCACTTAGATTTTGATGGGCAAGATCATTCTTAGCCACCACCAAACAACCACTGGTATCTTTATCGATACGATGAACAATGCCTGGACGTAAGACACCGTTGATGCCCGAGAGATCCTTACAATGTGTCAATAAGCCATTGACCAAGGTATGATTTGGATTGCCTGCACCTGGGTGAACAACCATTCCTTTTGGTTTATTGATGACAATCAGATCCTTGTCCTCATAAAGCACATCCAAATCCATTTCTTCGGCTTCGACTTTCAATTCTTCATCTTCCGGCCATTCCGCTGAAATGATGTCATTGGTTCTTACCTTCGTATTCGCTTTAACTTCAAGATCATTGATGGTAATGAAACCATTCGCAATCAAGTCCTGAATCCGTGTTCGCGATAAATCGGGCAAGATCTCCACACACAACTTATCAAAACGCAAACCATTCTGCGCCTCACTTACAATAAACTCAAGATTTTCCATGTTCACTCTTTCCTTCCAACAAGGCATCCAATATCAATAAACCGACTCCGACATTGAGACTGATGTCCGCAATGTTAAAGACAGGAAAATAGTAAGTAAAAATCTTAAACGATAGGAAATCTCGGACATAGCCCAGAAGCAAACGATCCATAAAATTACCCAAGGCTCCAGCAAATAGAAACATCAAACTCACCCGTAGAATGACTTGACGTTGTTCAGTCTTCAGGAAATACCAGATCATCCCGGCCATCGCGACCAAGCTGATCAAGATGAAAAACCATAATTGACCCTCGAGAATACTCCAAGCTGCACCTGTGTTTTTGAGATAGGTCAGCCAAAAGAAGTCTTTGATCACTTCGAAACGTTCACCATATTCGAATACACGGACGATGATGCCTTTACTGAAAGCATCCGCCATTACGATCGCCGCAACGATCAAAAGTTCATATTTCTTAATCTTCATATCCACCATTATAACAGAAAAAACCTTCCCCGAAAGGAAGGTGATTCTTATCGATTACTGATGCGTAAGCTTTCCAATACATTGCGATCCAAACGTTTCGCAAATTCCACAATCAAGGTGATCGTATCGACCACATCTTTACGATGGATCAACGCACGATGTGAATGGATGTAACGGGAAGGAATCGACAAAGTCACATTGATGATGCCATCAAAGGCTTTGTGCATTTCACCAGAGTCTGTTCCTCCTGCCAACAAGAGGTCATATTGAACATCCAAATTCAATTCCTTAGACAAATCACTGAGATAATTGATGAAACCACGGTGACCCAAATGTGAGCCATCTTGAATCGCAATGGTCACACCGACACCCATTTTACTCCCCGGTTCAGCCCCAGGAATATCATTAGCCAAAGTCACATCCAAAGCGATACCGATATCGGGTTTGACCGCATACGTTGCCGTCTTAGCACCGCGTAGGCCGACTTCTTCTTGAACCGTCCCAACCGCATAGACATCGGCACTGTGTGTTTCATTCTTCAAACGTAAGAGCACTTCACTCGCAATGATCGCACCAATGCGATCATCCCAAGCTTTAGCTGCCAAATAATTCGGATTGGCCATGACATTGAAATCAGAACGAGGTGTAACCATATCCCCTGGACGAATTCCCAATAATTCAACTTCTGCCTTATCCTTGACCCCTAAGTCCACAAACATGTCTTTGACATCGATAACCTTGTTTCTTACATCCGCAGGCATGCCATGCGGAGGCTTCGAACCAACAATTCCCATGTACTCACGACCATCACGGGTTGTGATCGTCAAGGCTTGTGATAAAAGCACATGACCCCACCAACCACCAACTGGCGCAATCTTCAAGAAACCTTTATCGTCGATATGACGGACGACGAAACCAATTTCATCGATGTGTCCCGCCAACATCAACTTGACCCCATCACCACTGCCCTTTTTGAGCGCGATCAAGGAACCTAAATTATCATAGCTAAATTCATCCGCGACGCCTTCAAGCCATTTCTTCATGACACGGGTCGCTGCTTTTTCATTTCCCGAAATCCCATTCGCATCGGTGAATTCTTGCATCAATTCAAGATTCAAGTCACCATATGCCTTTTCAATTTCAACTACTTTTTCACTCATGTTTCAACCTCACTTGAAAAATATTATACGCTAGCTCAAACTTACAAACAAGCTTAATACGCCTCACTTTGACGGATATGATTGGTCTTATTCTTGGCATAATAGGTTTCGATGCATGCTTTTTCATCAAAGCTCAACGCCTTGGCCATCGTCGCCATCAAAACACCAACGTGATTGAAATGTTCGAGATCGAAGTGGTCAACTAGGGCTGTACTGGCACTGATCCAATCGATAAACAATTGGGTCAGATTCACATCATTTTCTTTAGATTGGAAAATCATCGTGTCCAAGCCTAAATCGATGCCCAACGAAATCACGAAATGCATGGTGTCACTGAACTCTTCCAAAAGGACATCTTCACTGCTTGGACCTTTGAGCGACCAATACTTGAAACAACGTGTTTCGTTGGCCAACTCATTGATCTCCACAATCAACGCGAGCACACGTTTGATGCGTGTGTTGTGTCGCTCTTCCTGATGTAAAGCCATGATGCGCTCATCCAATTGTGCTTGAAGCGCAATGAGTTCACTTAAATTCAATTGCATACCTTAACTCTCTTTATTTCTTACGTTGGGTGACTTTATGCACATCACCTTTCGTATTGTCAGTAATCCATTCACCCACTGGCTCACCTTTTTCAAAGTAGCCTGAACGCTTAAGCGTCCCATCGACACGATACCATTCCCAATCGCCCTTCGGCAGATCATTGACCATCAATCCTTTGGACCATATGGCTTTCCCATTCGCATGGAACTTGATGGTCATGCCATCAATGACTTCGATTTGCTTTTCTTTGACGCCATTGGGATGGATCAAATCACAATTGTCCTTGTTCATTTGTTTTCTTTGATGTTCAAGAGTTCATTCTGACGCTCTTCATTGAACTGATTGGTGTATAAGCGATAGTATTGTCCTTTTAGACGCATTAAGCTGGCATGGGTGCCATCTTCCGCAATACGGCCTTTATCAATTAAGAGGATACGATCCGCATTGACGATTGTGGATAAACGATGAGCGATGATGAAGGTTGTCTTATCTTTCAAGACAGATTCAATGGCTGTTTGGATGATGTGTTCGGTTTCCGTATCGATACTAGAGCTTGCTTCATCCAAGATAAAGATGCTTGGATTGGCCAAGATTGCTCGAGCGAACGAGATCAACTGCTTTTGACCTGTGGAAAGACGTCCTCCCCCTTCACCGACATCACTCTGATAACCTTCTTCCATTTGAATGATGAACTCATGAGCAGAGACACGTTTTGCGGCCTGGATTACTTCTTCTTCGGTCGCACTCAATTTCCCATAGCGAATGTTTTCCATGATCGAACCTGAAAATAGATGTGGTGCTTGCAAGACATAACCAAGATTGCTGTGAAGCCAACCCAGTGAACGATCTTGAATATCGATGCCATCCACTTTGATATGGCCTGCTTTAGGCTCATAGAAACGACAGATCAAATTCACGATCGTACTCTTGCCACTTCCCGTCTCACCCACCAAGGCGATGGTCTGGCCTGCAAAGACATCGAGACTAAAGTCCGTTAAAACAGGCTCTTCTTTTTTATAGTAGAAATCCACATGTTCAAAGGACACATCCCCACGAATCGCTTCATATTCCGCTTCTTTCGGATCCAAAATGCTTCCATAGCGTGCGATGACATCGGCACGATCCACCAAATCGATGTCCGCATTGAGCAGACTTAAGACACGCTCAGCCGAAGCTTGAGCCATTTGAAATTCAGCCAAAAGCCGCGCGATTTGACGCAAAGGTTCAAAGAACTGTGCCGCATACTGCGTGAACAGAACCAAGGTCCCAAAAGCCAGCGTTCCAACCAAGACTTCTTGTCCACCCAACCAAATAAGCATGGCACTGGAGAAAGCACCCAAGCCCATGACCATGGGCATGAAGGCAGCGGATAGAATCGCAGCCTTGACGGACTGGCTCTTCATATCGTGCGTCAAGGCTTTGAAATCATGACTTTGTTTGGATTCCAAGCCCATTGTTTTGGTTGTTTTAGCACCCAAAATGCCTTCACTGTAAGCGGCTGTGATTTTCGAATTGATTTTACGCGTCAAACGATAACGATTAAGAATCTTCTTTTGAAATATGATACTGATATACGCCAAGAATGGCACGACCACCAAGACCATCATGGCCAACTTCCAATTGACCACCAACATCACGATGCTGACCCCGAGAATCAAGGTCAAGCCCCATACCAAGTCGATGATCGACCAGGATACGATATCCGCCAAACGACCGATATCACTGGTCAAACGTGCCATGATCCAACCCTGTGGGGTCTTATCAAAATAGGAGAAGGATTGTTCCTGAAGTTTACGGAAAGCTTGATTACGGATGTCATAGGCAAATTGCATCTCAATCTTACCCGTGAATCTGATAAAGACATATACGACCATCGCTTGCAGGATGATCAAAACGATATACGCAATCCCAAAGGGTTGAAGCTGTTTTAAATCTCCATTGGCCAAGACAAAGAAATCAATGGCTGTTTTATTTAAGAACGGAAAGATGATATCGATGATGGCCATTGAAACCATCGAAATGAAGATGATCGTTAGATCTTTCTTATAACTAAAGAAATGCTTCAGGATGCGACGCCATAAGTGGGTATCTAAATGATCGGTATTAAATTCTTGTTCCTCAAAATGCTCACTCAAGCGAATCACCTCCTTCAATCATTTGGTTTTGTATCCATGCGATACGCTTATACAAGCCTTCTTCTTCGAGTAGGCTTTGGTGCGTACCCAACTGCGAAATGACACCGTTCTCTAAAACAATGATCTTATCCGCCTGCATAGCAGATAAAATACGATGTGTGATGATCAAGGTTGTCACACCATGGGCTCGATCTTTCAAAGCTGTACGAATACGTTCATCCGTATGCGCATCCACTGCAGATAATGAATCATCAAAAATCAAAATTGGCGTATCACTTAAAATCGTGCGTGCGATCGCAATCCGTTGTTTCTGTCCACCCGATAAGGTCACACCCTTCTCACCTACCAAAGTTCGATAGCCTAAATCAAACTCATGAATGACTCGATTGACCGATGCCATTTCAGCAGCGCGTTTGACCTCATTCTCATCCGCATGCGGTTTCGCCACACGAATGTTCTCTAAGATCGTCTTTGAAAACAAGAAAGGTTCTTGTAAGACGATCCCAATGTTCTGACGAATGTGAGCTTTTTGAATGGTACGAAGTTCATGTCCATTGAGTTGGATGGATCCATCTGTATACTCATAAAGACGTGTCAAGAGATGCACCAAAGACGACTTTCCACTTCCCGTAGGACCTAAAATGGCGACGGTTTCACCTTTTTTTATGGTGAAACTGACATCTTTTAAAACAGGCTCATGTCCATCTGGATATTGGAAACGAACATGGTCAAAGACAATGTCTCCTTTCACATCCACTAAATCTCCACTCTTTAAATCTTCAATCGGTTCATCAAAGATTTCATTCAAACGCTTCAATGAAACCAACATCTTCCCTAAATCCGATAGGATTCTACCCACGTTACGGATTGGCCATAAGATCATCGATTCATAAGACAAGAAGACAAAGAACTGACCCACGGTGATTTCACCATTTTGAGCGGCAAAGATTCCAAAGATGACCACGATGAAGATTTGTGTCAAAACAACCAAATCACTGGTTGCCCAGTACATCCCCAAAAGTTCAATCAGCTTATACGTTAGATTCTTATAGTTGCGATTCTTCACATCGAACTTGGCAAGTTCATGGACTTCACGATTGAACGCTTTAACTACACGTGTTCCTGAAAGGTTCTCTTGCAAAACGGTTGAGAGCTCCCCTTCCGCCTCATCACTTGCCTTAAACATGGCTTGCATGCGTTTGAAAAAGAAATACGCAAACAACACAAGAATCGGCAAAGTGATCATTGCGATCAAAGCTAAACGCAGATTGATTTGAAGCAAGATGAACATCGCAATGCTTGCGATCGAGATGGCATAAACCAACTCTGAAACCTGACCCGCTAAGAAACGACGAATCGTATCCACATCTGAGGTACAACGTTGAATCAAATCCCCTGATTTCGCATTGACATGTGAATGATAAGGCATCAATTGAAGATGCTCAAAAAGATCATTCCTCAAGCGTTCCACAAAACGTTCACTGATGACACCATTGAGATGTCCTCTAAAATACATCAAAACAAAAATGATGAGATTGACGCCGATGATCATCAATGCAGCCAACCACAAATGATTACGAATGGTGTCCACACCACCAAAGAGATCGCTGTACCAAACCAACCATGAAGCATCGATGGCAGCACCATTGATGACATTATCGATCAGAAAAGCAAACAAGAGTGGTGAAATCAGCGTTAGTGAAACATAAGTGATGACCACAACAAAAAGTGAGGCCATCCGTAGTCTCAATCCTTTTAAATACTTCATGAATAATTGATTAATTGTCATAAACACCTCAAAATCCTTCTCTATTATACTTCAAAAAGAAAACAGTGGGACACTGTTTAGACTTTTAAACGTTTCAAAACTTGTGCACTTAGGGTTCCTGTAACCATTCCCGTTGGAACGGAACTGAACCAAAGCAGTGGTAACCAATAGATCATCATCACCGTATCATTGATGAACATCAAGACCAGAATCTGGCCCAAACCATGAAAGGCACTCGATGCGACACTCAATCCCACAGGACTGAGTTTTGATTTCTTATACAAAACAATGGTGATAAAGGTACTTAGAATCACCCCACCCATGGACAACCAGAAGCCGGTCCCAAAGATGATACCACGTAATAAAGAGGCAATGATTACACGCATAAAATTGAGCATGATCATCGATTTGATGCCAAAAAGAAACATGGTGATCAAACCAAGAATGTTGGCTAATCCAAGCTTAACCCCTGGAATTGGAATGGGCAACGACGGTTCGATCATGTGCATCAGAATGCTCATCGCCAGCAACATCGTGATCAAAGTCAAACGTCGGGTTGGACTGTGTCGTTTCATTGGATCACACTATCCTCTCCGTTGGGATCTTCCTCGCTGTTTTGAATCATCACCACGATATGATTGGGCAGACAAACAATCGGCACATTGGCGTATTGGACCCAGCCTTGAATCGAGCAAAGATGGTACGGGGATGTTTCTTTTTCTACCCGTACACGACCACTTTCGACCTCGATGAAAACTTCGCCCAAGGTACCTTGGACGATGTAAGTGTCATCGATCTTCATATCGATGCGTAAGATTTCTTTGTCCTTATAACTCACGACCGCAACGGTTTGATCAGAAGTCGTGCTTCGTACAAACCATTCCATCGTGCCATACAAGAGTAAGGACGAAATCAAGATCACGATGATCAAGATTTTGTCATGTTTATTCATACTAAAGGTCATTAAATTTCAAAACCGCCTTGATTGCGTGTTTCCACTGTTCTAGGATATCACTTTGTTCCGTTTTTAACATATTGGGTTTAAATAATTTTTCACTGCGCCACTTGGCCATAAGTTCTTGTTCGTCTTTGAACATACCCATTGCTAAACCAGCCAATAAGAATGCGCCAAGGGCTGTGGTTTCCGCGATGACGGGACGAATGACATCCACACCCAGAATACCGGCTTGGTACTGCATCAAATAATCATTCTTGCTTGCGCCACCATCCACTTGGAGTTTGGTCAATTTGATGTAAGAATCTTCTTGCATCGCTTGAACAACATCATAGGTCTGCAACGCAAGCGATTCCAAGGTTGCCCGTACGATGTGCGCATCCGTTGTTCCACGGGTCAAGCCAAAGATCGCACCCTTGGCATCACTTTGCCAATACGGCGCACCTAAGCCCACAAAAGCTGGCACCACAACGACACCATCTGATGAAGGAACAGATAGTGCTTTGTCTTCACACTCCGAAGAACTTCCAATAAAATGCAAACCATCACGTAACCACTGGATGGCAGCACCGGCAATGAAGACAGAGCCTTCTAAAGCATAATTGATCCGACCATTGCGACGCCAAGCGATGGTCGTCAATAAACCATTCTTCGACTCGATTTTCTTATCACCAGTGTTCATCAATAAGAAACAACCGGTTCCATAGGTATTCTTGACATCCCCGGCTTCCAAACACAATTGACCAAATAAAGCCGCTTGTTGGTCACCAACCAAAGAAGCAATTGGTATCGTATGTCCAAACCAGGATGCATCACATTCTGCCAACGAACCCGCAGTATCTACGATCTTCGGCAACATATTCATGGGAATGTTCCAAATATCCAAAAGCTTGGGATCCCATTCGCATTTTTCAATGTTCATCAATAAGGTTCGAGAAGCATTTGTAACATCGGTCACAAACTCCTTGCCTTTAGACAAATGATGAACCAACCAAGTATCCACGGTCCCAAAAGCAAGTTCTCCTGCTTCAGCCCGTTCTTGACCATTTTCAATCTCATCCAAAATGAAACGAATCTTACTTGCGGAGAAATAAGAATCAATGACTAAACCCGTCTTCTTTTTGATAAACGGTTCGAAGCCCTTTGATTTCAAGTCTTCGCAGTAGAAAGACGACTGACGCGATTGCCAGACGATGGCCGGATATACCGCCTTACCCGTTGCTTTATCCCAAACAATAGTCGTCTCACGTTGGTTCGTGATGGCAAAGGCTAATACATCCTTTGCGTCAAGCTTGGCTTCACGCAAGGTTTCACGAATCACTGTGATGACGGAATCAATGATTTCTTGAGGATCTTGTTCAACCCAGCCAGGATTGGGATAGTGGGCGTTGATCGCAACTTGATGACTTGCGATGACATTCAAGTCGGCATCAAACAACATGGCTCTGGAACTGCTGGTTCCCTGATCAATGGCACAAATATAGGACATATTAGTTCCTCCTGAGTTGCGTTTCCAAAAGCTTGGTAATCGCTTGTATTAGATTTAATGTATCAAAATTAGGATCTCGCGTCGGATTGTATTCGACGATATCCATCGAGCTGATGTTTTCGAGACTTAAGACATCTTTAAGTAAAGGCAGGATCTCCTCTGAGACAAAACCACCTCTGACGGGTGTGTTGACACCAGGATAATGCATGGGATCCATACTGTCACAGTCAAATGAGACATGAAGATGTTTCGCTTGTCTTGCAAAGAGCATCACTTCATGATGCATCCATTCAAGACCTTGTTTACGGATTGCTTCCATCGTCAACCAACGAACGCCCCATTGTTTCATGAGGGCTTCTTCTTCATCATCCAACGAACGAATGCCCACCAATAAGATGTTTCTAGCTTCTATCGGTTGATCAACTAAATCGGTAAGCGAAGAATGCCCATGACCTTGGACTACCGCCAATGGCATGCCATGAATCCGCTTGGAGTCACTGGATTCTTCTGTATTGCAGTCGCCATGCGCATCGATCCATAAAACGGAATGTTCAGCTTGTGCGACACCTGTGATCGAACCGATGGCTAAAGCATGGTCACCACCAAAAACCAAAGGAAATTCACCTTGATCATAAGCTTCTTTGACACTTGCCTTGAGATGCTCATTCAAATCAACGACCGCATCCAGATAAAGCGGATCTTGGTCTTTTATAAGCCTTTCATCTAAACGGACGACATCATCCATCGTAATGTGCTTCTGAAGAGCATCAATGGCGAATTGACCCCCTTCGATGTCACACCCTTCTTTGAGGACGACACCGATTTTGCGTATTGTTTTCATAACAGTAATTATAAAGCCGCCAACCTAAATGAGCAACCAATGCATTAAAAAAGACCGCATTATAATACTAAATTCTGTTTTCCTAGGAAAACAGAATTTAGTGTGA
>CAYRIW010000031.1:0-7362 GCA_964424595.1 uncultured Erysipelotrichaceae bacterium
AAGCAACATTCCTAAGTAACAAATCACCCCAATGATCAAGGAATCCAAGGCTTTGCCCAGGATAAAACGATGCATCATGTTCAAGGATAAACGACTGAGATCGATCAGATCATCGGTGATCTTTTGACCAAAAATATAGTAATGAATCTTTTTAACTTGAAGCACAAAGCGTTCCTTATCCAAAATGATATAGATGGAAATCGCAATCCCAACAATGAGATTGAAGACTGTTTTCGTGAACTGCCAAGAATAATCCAAGAGTTTAGGTAAATACGCTTGTAATGTATTCACAAAGCTTTGTAATAGATTTTCGGATGAATCTAAGATCAAAGATGACCAATCTTGATTCAGATCGATGATTGCCATCCATTCATTTAACAGATTCTCAAGGATGATGACATATTCAGGAAGTTTGACGGAAATCGATCCCAAACTTAAAACGATTTGTGGAATGATGAACGAGAAGAACAATATCGTCACCTCGAGTGTGATCAGAAGGGTTAAGATGACGGCAAGCAGACGTTTTAGACTTGCCTTCCATCGAAACATGCCAAAGATGTTCAACTCGAAAAAACGCACAAAGGGACCCAGCAAAAAAGCTAAGATGATGCCATAGACGAATGGCGTCAAAACGCTGAGTAGACGCAACAGATTCGCTTCCAAGATATTGATGTTTAGAATCAAGAAGTAAACACCAATAAGCAATAAACCCGCTAAGGTAAATGAAATGACGGTTGTGATCTGTTCAGGATTGAACCATTTCTTCATGACAGTTTCTCTTTCGCTAATATTCGCTCTAACAATGCTTCCACTTCTTGGTCATTGACATAGGGTAATTGACTTTCGCGATAATCACAGCCAAAACTACCACGACTAACGGTAACGATGGGAGGAAATTGAATGCGTTTGAAGACCGCAAAGTGCCATGCCTTCATGAACCATTGGATGTCTTCCACAAAGTTCTTAGGTTCATCCAAATGGTAATACCGGATCCATGGGGCGATCTCAAGGGCTTGCCATTGGTCATTCACATAGATCTCCAACCATTCGATGAGATGATGACTTGGATATTGGGTAAAGTATTGGACCAACCAATCGTGATAAACCCATTTCATTGGATCCAATTGATTGGTTCTAAGTTCTGCACTGGGCGCCAAACCAAATTGGATGGTGTTATTTTCGATCGTTGGAATCAAATCATACGCTACGACTTCTGAATCAAACAATTCATTTAAACGCTTTGCCAAATGAAAGAGATCCATCTTCGTACAATCCCCTAGAGGACTCAACGCTCCAATCGTATCCCCATACAAGGTCGCATAGCCCAAAGCACATTCAACCTTATTGCCATTATTACAGATGACACCACCCTTATACGAGGCAAATGAAGATAAGAGATGACCCCGTATGCGAGCTTGAATGTTCTCAAAGGCCAAGCCTTCCACCGCATCGATGTCATAGTCTTTTAAGCTGTCCACTGTGGATTGAACCAAGGCTTCGATACTGCCTTCATGGTATTCAATACCCAAACGCTCAGCCGATTCAGCAGCAATGGATTTTGTTTTCGCTTGGTTGTAGCGCGAAGCCATGTTATAAGCGATGACACGATGCTTGCCTAACGCCAGAACCAAGAGCGCCGCATTGACACTGCTGTCCAAACCACCGGATAGACCAATGATCCACGGTGTTTTTCCTTTTAAGAGTTGTTTATCAAATTCACGTACCGCATGTACCAAGGCATTGAGCAACTTATCCTTCTGCATCGGTTGTGGATACTGTTCCTGTAAATCAAAAACACCGAGGTACTGTTCAAAATTATCCGGACATTCCGCCTGAATCTTGCCATCTTTACTATAAATCGTGCTATCCCCATCAAAAACAAGTACATTCTTACCATTGTTTTGCATACCCGCCGCATTGACGTAGATGATCGGAACCATCTTATCTTGATGGAAAGCGACATGTTCCTGAATGCGTTTGACACGGCTTTGTTCCTTGTTTAGTGTCCAAGGGGATGATGAGATGTTGATGATGAAATCCACACCCTTTTGAATGTAGATCGACGTTGGGTCGATATTATAGTCCTTACTCCAAAGATCCTCACACACCTCGAGCCCAATTCGAACGGTTTCATCCTCATATGTAAAGATGAATGGTTCGATGCCATGATCCATTGTTTGCTTATTCTCTAGACTGACTTCAACCCCACTCTTAAAAATCCTTGAATCATCAAAGAAACGATAGTCCGGTAAACAATGCTTATGGTACAAGCCTGGGTTCGATCCATTGGCTTTCTCAACCCATTCATTTTGATAAGCAAAATACGCACTGTTGATGCGATTGAAACGACCATCACGATTGGGTTTAGCACCTTCGCTGTGACTGATATTGCCCCAGATGATGCCAATATCCGTAGACCATGACTTGATCATTTCGTTACACGCCAATAATCGATCCACAAAACCTCTCTGTAAGAGTTTGTCACCTAAAAGATAACCACTGACAGCCATTTCAGGAAAGATGATCAAAGCAGCGCCTTGCGTTTTAGCATCCATGACCATTTGTTTCATCGACTCAAGATTCGCATCGATGTTGCCTGCTTGTATATTCAATTGTCCCAATGCGATTTTCATCGTTTCACCCCCATCATCCAGGTATCAAATGTCTTATAGCCTAAGCGATGATAAATGCTGCCAGCCTTTGGATTGTCATAGAATAGACACGGTATCTTTCCGTCATCTAAACAATGTTTTGTCAGAGTGCTGACAACTTGTGAAGCCAGACCTTGATTCCGATACGCAGGTAAGGTTAGGACTGCCCCCACCATGACCGCATGATCCGTCTCAACAGCGGTATTCGCATGGGCAATGACCTTGTCCCCGTCGAGAATGATGGCAGCACGTCCTTTGCCACTGGATAGACGTTCAGTAATGCGTTCAATGCGTTCTTCAAGACTTGTCATCTCCGCAAATTCACTGATTTGAATGATCGCTTCCGCAATGGCTTTTGCATGCTTAGGTTCAGCCATGGTCACCTCTGTATTCATGACGGTATTGATAAGATTTTGGCATCCACAAAAATACATTTCACGAAAACCAAATGTACTTAGTGTGTTCAAACCCAAGAGCTCAAGATGTTTCTTACACCCACTGAGAAATTGGATGGGTAATTCGTGGATAAATGTTTTGAGAGCCTCGACATCCTTAATCGCATGGATCGCATAGACGACAAGATTCTTATGATAACGCAAATAGATGGCGTCAATGCCTTTAATGGAGCGATCGATCCAAACTTCTTGATAATCGGTTTCCCAGCCATTTTGCAGAATATCGCCATAGATGAACATGCTTCGTGATGGATCTTTGCGTAAGATATCCAAAACGACTTCCTGTTCATGTTTTTGTACTTTATTGATCATATCTTCATTATAAAAGATTATTCACATGAACAAAAGAAAAGGTTAGTTAAACTAACCTCGAGATCTAAAGAAACCTGGAATATCACTCTCATCATCGACTTGTGCCGTAGGCTCCTTACGGATTTCCTCCGAAACACGTTTCGCATCTTGAACGGGATTCTTGACTTGATTGATCTTTGGTAAATCAAAGCCAGTCGCAATAACCGTCACAATGATGTTGTCGCCAAGATTATCGTTGATCGCAACCCCAAAGATGATGTCGATATCTGAACCTGCTGAATCACGAATGAACTCAACCGCATCATTCGCATCGAAGATGGTGATACTTTCGCCACCCGTCACATTGACGATGGCATTGCGTGCACCCCGAATCTGAGCTTCCAATAAAGGCGAGGTAATGGCCTTTGCCGCAGCTTCTTGAGCTTTGTTTTCACCTTGTGCCATCCCAATCCCAATCAAAGCCGAGCCTTGACCTTCCATGACCGCACGGACATCCGCGAAATCCAAGTTGATCATTGCCGGAACCGCAATCAAATCAGTAATGGTTTGTACCCCTTGACGCAAGACATTGTCCGCTTCTCTGAATGCTTCCACAAAGGGAATGCGTCCAATGACTTCCAACAATTGATTATTGGAGACAATGATCAAGGAATCCACATATTTACGCAATTCTTCTAAACCACGGATGGATTGTTCCGTACGCTTCTTACCTTCAAAGGTAAACGGCTTGGTCACGATCCCAACGGTGAGGATATCGAACTCTTTCGCAATCTTCGCAAACAACGGTGCAGCACCGGTACCGGTACCTCCCCCTAAACCCGCTGTGATAAAGACCATATCGGCCCCTTCCATCGCAGCACGGATATCATCTTCAGATTCAACCGCCGCTTTATACCCGATTTCAGGATTCGCACCTGCACCCAAGCCCTTGGTCGTAGTCTTACCCAAGATAATCTTGTTTTTCGCAGGGGATATGTTCAAGACTTGAAGGTCGGTATTGGCCACATAAAACTCAACACCACGGACATCTTCTTCAACCATTCGATTGATGGCGTTACAGCCAGCGCCACCGACGCCAAACACTTTAATTTTCGCTACTTGATTGTAATTTAGTTCACTCATGATGTTCCTCTGTTATCTTCTTTCAAATAAGCCCTTGAATTTACCGGAAATAGTATCTTCATTGACGATTTCTTTATCTTTATTAATCAAATCATTGAAGACCTGCATGTCTACGGCAGGTTCGAAATCACGGATGATCGATTGGTCCTTGATCACATAAAACAAACCACTGACCGACGCTAAGGACGGATTACGGATGCCCAATGTTTCAGGTACATATAATTCACATTCACAGCCACAGGCTTTTGCCAAGAGTTGATCGAAACCATTGATGGCTCCGGATTCTCCAAACAAGATTATTTTAGCATTACTGGTCGCTAAAATGGGCTCAACCATCGTTTTTATTTCATTTAACCAGGTTTCAAGTTGTGGTTGGATGACATTCATCACTTCTTGCTCACTTAAGGTGTGTGTCTTACCCTCACTTGACCATAAATAGATCGGTGTGTTGGGATAATGATCCAAACCAAAACGACAGTTCATGTGCAATAAACGATCCGCTACATCAATCGGCAGCTTAAAGCGATTGGACAAGGCTCCAATTAAATTCTTCGTACCGGTATCGATGTTTTCACTGCTGACCAGTTTGCCTTTGGCAAATAGACTCAAGCTGGTGCTTTGGCGCTCCGCTTTGATTGCGATAAGATATTGTTCCAAGGACTTTTCGAATAAAGAAGCTTCTTTGCCTAAGGCAAAGCTATCCAAACTGATTTCTATGACCTGTAGACCTGCTTTTTCAACGGTTTGTACATAACGATACACCATCTCTTTATCCGCACATAAGAGATCCACATCCACACTGAGTGAATCACAAATCTCATTGATGGGTAAGCGACGCATCGTGATGCCATTGACCACAGATTTTGAAATGGATAAGTTAACCAAAGCCTGATGTTCAGGAACTTCGGTTCGTAAGGCTTCTCTGTAAATTTTCTTGATATCGTTTAGTTGAACACTCAGTTCAATGGGTTGAACGATCCGTCGTACATAACGACTCAAACCCACACTGGGTAGCGATAAAACAACGCGTTCAATCGGGCAACCCAAAGTGGCTTGCACATGTTCAACAGCGGTCTTGATGCGTTGCACCACGGCGTTTTGATCGATGATTTGTGTGTTCTGTATACCTGAAGATGGGACTCTTTCTACTTTTAAAATATTCAAACGCGTATTAAAAAATTGACCCACAACGAGTCTAATTTCATGATCTGCTATCTCGAGTCCAACGTGGACATCTTTTTCGCGCATGCTTCCCCTCCTCGACTAATTACCATTATAGCATAGTCAATTTTTGATGAAAAAGTTTTTTATGAATGACTTGCATAAACAGTGCTTTCGTGATATTCTTTATAAGCAATTCAAACGAAAGGGGGTCTACGGTATGTCAAGAGTTTGTGCCGTATCCGGTAAAAGAGCATTGTCAGGAAATAAGCGTTCCCATTCACTTCAAGCAAGTCGTCGTAAATGGAATGTTAACCTTCAAAAAGTTAAAGTTGTTGTGGATGGCAAACCACAACGAATCCGTATTTCCGCCCGCGCTTTAAAAACCTTAAAAGCTCAACAAGCTTAATAAAATGGAGTCTGACTCCTTTTTTATTTACTTAAGTACACCAGTACTTTACCACGATGCACCACCAGTTGGGCATCTTTTTTTTGCCACTGATTGGAAACGGTGAAACGTGAGTCTAAATGGATTGATATATGGTCTAAAGGATAGCTGAAACCGATGAGACTGATCTCTGCTTCACCAAAGGTAAAGACGGAGAAATAACGATAATCTTCCTGTTGAATGAGATGTGTTCCTACTGTGTATGCTTGGATTTGATTGGTCTCATTATACAAAATGACTTCTGGGTGAGCATACGCCAAACCAACATTCACATGATGATGATCCAAGCGCTCATTTAAAGCCCCATACACGTGGATATGTTCAGCACCTTGATCCAAACACCAAGCAATCGCCAACTCGCTGTCACTCTCATTCTTACGACTTGGGTAACGTTTAAGTGACAGCGAACGGGATTCGATCAAAGCAAATTCCTCGGTTGTGACAGAATCAAAATCCCCCAAGGCTAAACTAAGCTTGTCGTCTTGGGCAAGGATTGCCAAAGCACCGCGTTCAACTCCAACGCAGCTTCCTCGTTTTACATACGACACATCGCGTAAGATCAAACTTACTTCAGTTTCCATAGTGATTCAACCGCACGCACGATGTCGTTTTTAAAGACATAACTTCCTGCAACCAAGACATCTGCACCCGCTTGTGCTACTTTTAAACCCGTTTCGGCATTGATGCCACCATCGACTTCAATCAGAACCGAGTGTTGATGGGCATCGATTTCTTTGCGTAAGCGTTGAATTCGACCCACGGATTCCTCCATAAACGACTGACCACCATAGCCTGGATTGACACTCATGATCAAAACCAGATCGATTACATTTAAATAAGGAAATACCGCTTCAACCGGTGTCTGTGGGCGAATCGAGAGACCTACCTTACAGCCTTGGTGATGAATTTTACTAATAATGCGATGAACACTTTCCGCATCCTTACATGCTTCCAAATGGAAGGTCAAAAGATTGGCACCCGCCTCAACAAACACATCACTGTAATGTTCCGCATCTTCAACCATGATGTGCACATCCATGAATAATTTAGAGTGTTTGCGGATTTGTTTCGTGATATCGGGTCCAAAGCTTAGATTTGGGACAAAATGACCATCCATGATATCCACATGAAGCCATTTTGCTTTAGAGGATTCGACTTCTTGAAGCTGTTTCAAGGTTTGCGTGAAATCCATGCTCAATATTGAAGGTGCTAC
>CAYRIW010000031.1:7462-19154 GCA_964424595.1 uncultured Erysipelotrichaceae bacterium
CTTGAAGCTGTTTCAAGGTTTGCGTGAAATCCATGCTCAATATTGAAGGTGCTACAATCATTTATATGTTTTCCTTTCATCTTGGATAAGTTGACGTACTTCGAGATAATGCGCATAACGATCTGAATCAATCTTACCCGCTTTAACCGCATCTTTGACGGCGCATCTCGGTTCATTGCTGTGTGAACAATCTCTAAATTGACACTGCTCACGATAAGGATCGAATTCATGAACCAAGCCTTCCAATTCATTGAGTGGAATGGATCCAAACTCAAGTGAAGAGAAACCCGGTGTATCGGCAACCCAACCGCCAGCGATCTCATAAAGTTGGACATGACGTGTCGTATGTTTGCCACGACCCAAGGCTTTGGATATTTCCTGGGTCTTAAGAACGAAATCAGGATTCAAACGATTCAAAAGCGAGGATTTCCCCACACCACTTTGACCAGTCAAAACCGATATCTTATTTTCAATACAGGCTTCTAAACCGATGATTTCTTGGCCTCGTGCGACACGAATCACCGTCATGCCACTTTGTTCATACACATCCAAGGCTTTGAACATCGGGTCATTTTTATCCACAAGATCCAACTTGGTTACGATCAAGACAGGCTCGATTTGGGCATGCCGCACCAACCAAACAAAACGATCCACCAATTGTGTTGAGAAATCCGGTTTCACAGCACTCATGACGATCAAAGCTTGATCGACATTGGCGATGGATGGACGAATCAAGGTGTTGTGTCGCTCATAAATAGACGTCATCACAATGACATCTTCGCGAGGTTCATAGTCGATCATATCCCCGACCAAAGGTGTCTTCCCGAGTTTCAGCTTACCACTGCCCTGTGCAATCAAATGTTCTTTGGCTTCGGTAAGGATGGTATAACGATTCGAAATGATTTTAATAATGCGCGCTTTTCCCATTAATAGTAGCTTAAGACAATAAAGTTATTGCCCCCTTGTGTGTAATATGTCAAAGGTTCCGGTGTAATGGAAACCACCACATCACGAACCAAGTTATTCAGTTCTTCTTCACTCATGTTTTCTGTGGATAATTGATTCAAATAGACTACCGCACCCAAGGATTCGAGTTGTGCCTGGGCTTGTGCGACACTGAGGCCAACGATTTGTGGAATCAAGAACTCAACAGGCGCTGAAACCACGAATTTGATTTCATAGCTACGACTTGGATTGAGTTTGGTTCCAGGCAATAAAAGACTTTGGTCCAAGATAATGCCCTGTGCAACATCCTGACTCGCAAGATATTCCACACGGATGGTGATTTTGGTGTCTTTCAAATCCAGCTTCACTTCTTCAAAAGGAAGGTTCTTGTAGTCCTTGACCACATAATACATACCTTCACTAAGGGTGATATTGATGGTCGATCCCTTTTCAACCAAGGTCCCAACATTCGGTGTGATTTTAACGATTTTCCCTGCTTCCACATCATCTGTGAGTTCATAATTGATGTTTGGTGCGATTTCAATACCAGAATCAAACAAAGCCTCACGTGCTTCACTCAATGTTTTGTTCATAAGATCAGGAACTTCAACCATGTTGTATTCAGGATTGAAGATGCCACTTAATGCCAGTATAAAAGTCAAAGCCAACATGGCCAAGACAACCAAACCGATGCCCCAATACAGACGTCGAACATCCGATTTGGTATCGGACTTAACGGTATTGACTTTCTGCAAGACAATCGTCTCATCCCCATCTTTACCTTGGACAAACTCGACCCGTTTCGCTTGTTTATTTTTATCCAACAAGCTTTCTTTAAGGTCAAGCAAAAGCTCATCCGTCGTCTTATAGCGATGGATACGATTCTTAGCGGTCGCTTTAAGAACGATGTTTTCAATCGACATCGGTAGACTTGGGTTGAAATCCAAGACACTGGGCATCTCTTCTTTGAGATGTTTCATGGCGACTTGGACCGGTGATTCTCCTCTAAAAGGAACCTCACCTGTTAAGAGCTCGTAAAAACAGACACCCAGTGAGTAAATGTCACTCTGCATGGAGGCTGATTCACCGCGAGCCAATTCAGGCGCGAGATAATGAACAGACCCCAGAACGGTATCGGTTTGCGTCAATTGTAAAGCATCCGCAACCGTCGCAATCCCAAAGTCCGCGATCTTAACAGTCCCATCGTCTTTGATCAAGACGTTTTGGGGTTTGATGTCACGATGGATGATGTTATTTTTGTGAGCTTCATTCACAGCGGAAACCAATTGGTCCATGATGGCCAAAGCTTCTTTTTTCTCTAAAGCACCGCGTTGTTGAATAAGTTGTTTCAAGGTCTTGCCACGGACATATTCCATGACGATGTAATGATGACCTTCTTCTTCCCCGACATCGTAGACCTCCACGATATTGGGATGACTCAGACCACTGGCCGCATTGGCTTCACGTTGAAAACGTAAAAGCGCCACGGGATCCAGGGCTAAATTTCCTCTTAAGACTTTGATGGCAACTTCACGATTGAGAAGCTCATCATGGGCGAGATAAACATCCGCCATGCCACCCTCACCCAAGCGTTTTAAAATCTGATATCGATTGGCTAAACGTTCGATCATAGGCGACCTCGCTCAGCTAATGTCAGCGTGATATTATCCAAACCACCGTGTAAATTTGCGTGGTGTAGGATGTGTTGAACTTTGGATGCGGTTGTCTCTTTTGAGTTCAATAAGCTGAATATCTCACGATCTTCCAACATTGAGTGCACGCCATCGCTACAACACAAAACCAAGTTGTAATCATGGACTTCAAAGATATCCACCTCAATACTTGGAATGACGCCACACACATTAGTCAAAACCGATCGTTGCGGATGGGTCTTGGCTTGTTCAACTGTAATCCGTTTTAGACGGATCATTTCATTGACCAAAGAATGGTCGATGCTGATTTGAACAAGTTCATTGGCTGAATTGACAATGTAACACCGACTGTCCCCAACATTTGCCACAAGACATACATCCTCATAGAACAGGGCTGCCACAGCAGTCGTCCCCATGCCACTGTAATTTGGTTTTTCCACAGAAGCCTGATAGACTTCTTTGTTCATGTTTAAGATGGCTTTTTTAAGCCATCGTTTTACTTCATCGACCGTAAGTTCATTGAAATCCATCGCATTGAACTGACGTTCAATTGACTGGCAAGCTAAAAGGGATGCGATCTCACCTGCTTTCGCACCGCCCATGCCATCGGCGACCAACATCATTTGTACATCTTTATTTTGAAGAATTAAAAAATTATCTTGATTGATGCGTCTGATTTTACCAATATCCGTAATCCCTTGAATGATCATAACTTACCTTCAGCTTTAGCACGAAGTTGCCCACACGCCGCATCGATGTCGCCACCGTTTTCTTTGCGCAAGGTGCTCTTGACACCCAATTTCATTAATTTATCGTAGAATTTCAAAGCGGAAGCCACATCGACGGCTCTGAACCCATGTTCATCGACCACATTGTAAGGAATCAAATTCACATAGGCATTCATGCCTTTAACCAATTTTGAGAGTTGGGTCGCGTGTTCAGGCTGATCATTCACATCTTTCAATAGGATGTATTCCAAAGTGATGCGTCGATTGTTCAACGTTGAGTATTCCTTCAAGGCATCCATTAAATCGCTTAAGGGATAGGCTTGATTGATGGGCATCAATTTACTACGTAAAGCATCATTTGGCGCATGGAGACTGATGGCCAAATTGTATTGTACTTTCTCACGTGCGAATTGTTTGATGCGAGGAACGATGCCACAGGTCGAAACCGATAAATGACGTGCTCCGATGGCTAAGCCTAAATCATGATTGACCGTTTTTAAAAAGTCCATGACATTGTCATAGTTGTCGAAAGGTTCGCCTGTACCCATGATGACGATGTGCGAAACACGCTCTTCACGAACATCCAATTCTTTTTGGACGTACATGACTTGCGCCATCATCTCACCGGCGCTCAAATCACGGTTCTTCTTCAATAAACCACTCGCACAGAAGGTACAGCCCATATTACAGCCGACTTGCGAACTGACACAAACTGACTTACCGTAATCAAATTGCATCAAAACCGTTTCCACGAGGAAACCATCTTGTAGTTCAAAAAGGTATTTGACGGTCCCATCTTTACTGGCTTGCCGTTGTTTGAGTTTGATTGGATCAATCACAAAGTTCTCATTGAATGTTTCAATCAAACTTTGCTTGATGTCGCTCATCATTGCGAAATCCGTGATGCGTCGGCGATACAACCATTGGAAAATCTGCTTCGTACGATAGCTCTTTTCCCCTTTATCCATCAACCATGTGTTGAGTTGTTCATATGTAAAATCATAGATCGTTTTTTTCATACTCGTATCTTACCATATTTATACATTTCGTTTAAGTTTTGCCATGTAGAAACCATCCGTTCCATATTGATCCGGGAAGATGGTTTTTTCTTCAATAAGAACATAATTATCATGCTTTTTGAGGAATTGTTTGATCTGCCCTTCGTTTTCTTTGCGATTTAACGTACAGCTTGAATAAACCAAGAGCCCCTCCACTTTCAAACAGCTTTGCGCAGATTCCAAAATTTCGGCTTGTAGTTTCTGTAATTCATCTAAGACTTCTGGTTTCAATCTTAATTTGATATCGGCTTTACGACGCAAGACGCCTAAGCCACTGCACGGCACATCGCATAAAACACGATCATACTCTTGTTTGAACTCTGTATGGATCGTACGTACATCCATGGTTTTCACATGGACGATGTCGATCTCAAGTTGACGCATCTTTTGCTCAATCAAGCGATTACGCGCTTCATGAAGTTCAACCGCATCGATCCAACCTTCATTGTTCATATGACAAGCAATCCCAGCTGCCTTCGTCCCCGGTGCACTACACGCATCCAAGACTTTCATACCAGGTTTCGCTTCCACAAAATCACTGACCATCTGACTGGCTTCATCCTGGATCCATACAGATCCTTCTTTGAACCAATCCGATTGCAAGAGATTCTCTTCCATATAAAATGCGCTTGGACTTAAAATCCCCTTTTCAACCCCATAGCTCTCAAATACTTCTTCCGGATCGATCTTAAGCGTATTGATGCGACCACACAAACGTGCCGGCTCCATCAAGGCTTCCGCAATCTTGCGCATCTGTTCTTCACCATAGTGATTGATCCATAACTTGATCACAAATGTCGGTAAAGACTTTTCAATCGCATAGATCTCAAGCGGATCCAAACTTGGATCCACTTCATAAGGATTCTCGATGACCTTATGTAAGACCGCATTGACCATCTTAACACTGTGTTTCTCAATCTCTTTGCACAATTCGACACTCTCGTTTAAAACCGCATAGTCGGGGACGCGATCCATCTTCACCAATTGTGCACAGGCACTGTCCAAAAGAACCGCAACTCTGCGATCCGGTTTGCTTACCGTATGTTTGCGCCATAGATGACGCATGAAACGCTGGTGTTGAAGCGTTGTATAGACGATCGAGGTGACCAAGGGTTGATCAATGAGATCCACCTCTTGGAGTCGTTGTTTAAGTGCCAGATTGGCGTATTGTTTTTCATTGATCACATCATTCAAGATGACATAGGCTAAGCGTCGTGCTTTCATTCGAGTCCTTTCAAGGGATTGATATCGATTTGGCAGTCCCACTTATGATATTTGAATTCTTTGTTTAAGACATCCATCAAATGCTTCCGCATGAAATTGAGGTCTTTACCTTTAATTAGAATACGTTGATAGTAGACATGGATGCGTTTACCCAAATCACTGGGACCCAATACTTTAATTTGTTCATCCTGTAAAGCTTGCGTGAGGTGAAGAGCATTCGCATAGAGTTTTTGTTCATCTTTGCCATATAAACTCAGACTGATGAGATAGGTATACGGTGGATTTTGTGTGATCTTACGATACTTCATTTCTTGAACATAGAAACATTTGAAATCATGATTAAGCAAGGCGGGATAGACCATATGCTTTTGAAGATCGGTTTGAATGATGACTTGTGCTTCCCCATCACCACGACCACTGCGGCCTGCGGTTTGAAGCATCAAGGCAAAGGCATCCTCAACACTGCGATAATCCGTTTTCATCAAAGCCACATCCACATTCAAGATGATGGATGCGCCGACCAAAGGATTATCCAAGCCCTTGGCAATCATTTGTGTTCCTAAAAGAATGTCCACTTCATGTTTATTGAATTGGTCTAAGATTTTTTGGTGACCATGCTTCACTTGGGTCGAATCACGATCCATACGTAGGATACGGGCATTGGGAAACGCTTCCTGAAGTTCCTCTTCAACACGTTGTGTTCCCAAACCCATCATCCTAAGATTAACACTTCCGCAATGTGGACATTGTCTTGGCATTGCTTCGCTGTATCCACAGAGGTGGCACTTCATGCTTGAATCCTTTTTATGATATACCAAAGGACGATCGCAGGCTTCACAATCCACGGTCTTTTGACACTCGGTACACTGTAAAACTGGCGCATAGCCTCTGCGATTCAAAAGAATGACGACTTGTTTGCCCTCTTCAATAACTTCTTGAATCAAAGCCTTGGTCTCTTTGGCTAGGCGTTGTTTGGAAGAGACTGGATTGCTTACCAATTGAATATGAGGCAATTTCCCTTTGACGCGATCTTCAAGTTCCACAAGGGCATAGACCCCTTTTTGAGCACGTGCAAAAGTCTCAAAACTGGGTGAAGCACTGCCTAAGATGACTTTCGCATTGAAGTGTTCAGCACGTTTGATGGCGATGTCACGGGTATGATAAAAAGGCATATTATCTTGTTTATAGGAACGATCATGTTCTTCATCCAAGACGATCATGGCGAGTTTATTGAACGGTAAAAAGACGGCGGAACGTGTACCCACCACCAATTTCGCTTCATTGTTTTGAATCCGTTTGTATTGGAGATAACGTTCATGGTCACTGAGATGAGAATGGTACACCACCACATCCGTCCCAAAACGTTCCGTCACCCGATCGACCATTTGTGTAGTCAAGGCGATTTCAGGAACCATGATCAAGCTTTGCATATCATCACGCATGGCTTCTTCGGCCATGGTGAGGTAGAGTTCGGTTTTACCAGATCCTGTCTTGCCAAAGAGACATACGACACTTTGTGACGATGACTTGATTTGTTCAAGTACTGCGACTTGTGCAGAGCTTAACGCATAGGGTCTTTCATGCGCTTGGTAATCTTTAACCAAATAGTTCTTCTCTTGAAGATAGGCACGTATGATGCCTTTTTTAATTAACCCAGTCAAAACGCCGCTGTATTCTTTTAATTGTACAGCAGGTAGATCTTGCTTATGTAAAGCTTCAATGACCGGTGCTTGTTTGACTGTAATCTTATCAGGAATCATCTCTAAATGAAGCCATTTCTCCATTTGCGGTTTGATGCTGGTTTTGGACATGCGTAGAGCTTTGGGAACCATAACTTGAAAACAACTGATCAAAGGTGTGCAGGTCATTTCAGACATCCAGACACCGAGATCCAATAACTCTTGATTTAGAATCGGTTCATCATCAATGCGATCCTCAATCCATTTAAGTTCATAAGGGAACGCTTCTTCAGGATCATACGCATGGGTATCGACCACAAAAGCCACACACTTTTGATTATTGAAATTGACATTGACACGCATGCCAATACGAACGAATTCGTCGCTTAAATAACTGTATTTTTGATTGATTTGATAGTGTTTATGTTCGATATAAACATCGATGCGTTGTGTCATGAGACAATTATAACACATAAAAAAATATGGAAGGCTAGGCCATTTCCATATGTCTTTTGATGATCAGTGCGATGATTTCAGCGGCTAATTTTGGATCATCGTTGCATACGACAAACTTATATTGACCCACCATTTCCATCTCTTTGCTTGCTTTTTCCAAACGCTTCGCGACCACTTCGGGTGCTTCGCTCTTACGTCCAGTAATGCGTTTCGCCAACTCTTCCATACTTGGCGGTACGATGAAGATCGTCAAGGCATCGGGAACTTTAGCTTTGACTTGAATCGCCCCTTGGACTTCAATCTCCAAGAGCACGTTTTTGCCTTGTAGGCGTAATTCTTCAACCTTATCCATCGGTGTTCCATAGTAGTTTCCAACAAACTCGGCATATTCCAAAAGCTCATCGTTTTCAATGGCTTCTTTGAAACGTTCCTGTGTGACAAAGTGATAATCCACCCCATCCACTTCCCCATTACGTTGCTTACGGGTCGTCATCGAAATCGAGAACGCAATGTTCAACGCAGGGTCATTCACAAACAAACTTCGGACGGTACCTTTACCCACACCACTGGGTCCGCTTAATATAATCAACAATCCTTTTTTCATCTTGTACCCTCTTTATCGAATATCATACGCAAGCAAGTCCGAGGTGTCAATCCAAAATCACATTTGTCCATGGTATAATGGACAACACGAGGAACATATGGCACTAGACGGACTCTTCTTAAATCGCATTACTCATAAACTCAGCATTCAAACACCCTTAAAGATTCAAAGAATCTATCATGTCTCTGAAAATGAGTTGGTTTTTATTGTACGCAATCATGATGCTAAAATGCAACTCCTATTATCTGCGCATTCCGTACACAATCGTCTACAATTCTCAAATCAGAACTTTGTCTATCCGCAAGAGCCCAGTAATTTCGTCATGCTTCTTAGGAAACACTTGGAAGACGGTTTGATCTTAAGTATCCAGCAGATTGGTTTGGATCGTGTCGTGGAGTTCAAGATTCAAAAGCGTAACGAACTGGGCGATCTCCATCATTATCGATTGATGATTGAACTCATGGGCAAATACGCCAATGTGGTGTTTGTGGACGATCAGGATCGTGTCATCGATGCCTTGAAGCGTATCCCCCCTTATGAAAACACCAAACGAACCATTCATCCAGGAGCGGTTTATAACTACCCTGAACAAAGCGATCGTAAAAATCCTTTTACAAATGTCTATGATCCTACCTTATCACTCATGGATCAATTCCATGGCTTCTCACCTTTACTAGCACGTGAAGTCGATTACCGCTTGAAACAAGGCGAAATGTTTAAATCCATTATGGATCAAATTGAACATTCGGAGCTTTGTTTTGTGTCGGATGAGAAAGCCAGTGATTATCACTGCATCGAGCTCCGTCATTTGAATCAAAGTTTCACCCAATATCCTTTGATGGATGGCTTGGACCATGTCTATCAAGCTTTGGAAGAAAAAGAACGCATCAAGCAACACAGTGGCGATTTGATCAAGTTCATCAATCGTGAATTGAAGAAAGCCACGCAGAAACGTCCTAAACTTTTGGAAGCGATGGATGAAGCCTTGGACTGTGAGAAGTGGCGTATGTATGGCGATTATCTCTACGCCTATGGCATGCAGGTCCCAAAAGGATTGAAGACCTTTGAAGCCAAAGACTTCGAAACCGATGAAATCATTCATATCCCTTTGGATGATAAATACGATGGCAAACAGAATGCACAACGTTATTATCAAAAATATAACAAAGGTAAAAAAGGCCAAGTTCATATCACCCATCAATTGGAATTGAACCAAAACGAGATCGATTATTTTACGAGTCTGAGTGAACAGATTGAATTGGCGAGCGTTAACGACGCAATCGAGATTCGCGAGGAATTGGTTCGTGAAGGCTATCTCAAACAGAAACATGCGCCGAAACGTAAGAAAGAAGTCAAGTTGAACATCATCCAACTCCATTTCGGAGATGCGCGGATCTATGTTGGTAAAAACAATCTTCAGAATGAACAGATCACCTTTAAGATTGGCCAGAAGAAAGATCTGTGGTTCCATGCCTCAGCTTATCATGGTTCACATGTCTTGCTTCAAAACAGTGAAGATAAGGACTTGATTGAACTTGCGGCGAGCTTTGCGGCTTATTATTCCAAAGCGCGTGGCAGTGCCAAAGTCGAAGTCCAAATGGTTCAAATCAAAGACCTCAAAAAAATTCCGGATGCGAAACCCGGAATGGTAAACATAAGTAATTACTCCACACTGATGATCGAACCCAATGAAGCGAAACTCATCCAAATCATTAAAGACCATCAAGTCAAATAAGCATATTGATAAGGCGTCAAACGACGTCTTTTTTGATAGTCTGGCAATATCTTCTCAATTGAAGCATAGAACTGTCTAGAGTGATTCATGTGTTTGAGATGCATCAATTCATGAACACAGACATACTCGATGAAGCGTGGATCACATTCGATCAAACGTTCATTCAAACGAATGTGCTGCTTAGAATCACAACGCCCCCAACTGCGCTTCATCGACTTGATTGAAACACTTTTGGCTTGTAGTCCTGTATGCTCAACCATAGCGTAATAGATGGGAAGAATCATCTTTTCAGCCAGATCCATTCGCATCCTTAGATAGGCATTCTGCTCTAACATCCTTTTTGGATGATACATATGGATGATTCCATCACTTAAGGTGTACGCGAAACGGACTGCTTCATGGTATTCAAGTTTGATTTTCTTATTCAAAAACCACATCTCATCTTCATTGAGATTCAATGTCTGTTGGACACGATATTGTCTAAGAATCCATTCTTTCTTTGATTCAATCCAATCGTCCAAGAGCTTAAGCGGAATATTCAAAGGTGCTTTCACAACCAGTTGTTCATCCCGAAAACGCATGGATAGGCTTCTACGCGCTTCAAAGTGAATCGTGTATTCCAAGATGAGATCGTTGATTTGAAGATATTTGATGACCACTAATCACCACTCTGTAAGATGATGGCTGAACTGTGGCCTAAGAATGAACGTCCATCTTCACAACGAACTTGGATCATATCACTCTCGGTATAGTCTTTCCAAGAACTGACTTCACAACGAATCGTTTCATCACCCACGTTGATGTATGCCCAATCGTATTTCCAAGTCGTATCGATGACCTGTAGATTACAGCCTGTCAATGTTATGAGAAAAACACTAATAATAAGTACTTTCTTCATCCTGGATCTCCTTATCCGACTGATGTCGGACCTTAAAAAATAGTATACCACCAATCAAGAGGATCTGATAAAAACTAAAGAAACGCCACAGAATCATGATGCTGGCGGCACTGGCCTTACCAATAACCGTAGAAAAGGTTAGAACGAAAAGACTCTCCGTAGCCCCCGCTGCCCCAGGAAGTGGGACAAAGGTATTCGCAATGGATACAAAGGAGGCTAAGGCAATCAAATGGACGACTTGGTTCCAGTGGATCTCCAACCGCAAGAATAGACCTATGACCAAAGGAGTTGCGAAATAGACCAACAAGCGTACTAAGTTCAAACCGAATATCATACCTAATAACGAACGATTTTCTGTAATCACACTTTGCGCTTCGTAAAAGTGATCCAAGATCTTATGCCACGCTTCCACAATCTTGCCTTTTTGTTTGACCAATTTGATCTTCTCGGAAAAAGTGATGATCGCACTCATGAGCTTACGATAGAGCTTTGGATAGAAGACCATCAAACCTAAGAAAACAATGATGAGAATATTGATCGCAAGCCCTAAACCAAAAACAAAGGTGATTGAGCTGTGTGCAAATTCCGATACATTCGTAAGAAACAAGAGTGACGCAAGCACCACCAAGCTGATTGTGTATAGAAAATAATCCAACCAGATCAAACCAGCACCCTGTGAGCTTTTTAAGCCTTGTTTCTTGAAGGTATAGGTT
>CAYRIW010000032.1:0-19080 GCA_964424595.1 uncultured Erysipelotrichaceae bacterium
GTCTAAGAAATAAGCCATTTTCAAATTAACGGAAATTACTTTAAGAATTCAGGATGCATTAAAAAAGAACAGATGAATCTGTTCTAAATCTTTCCTTGGTACTCAAGTTCTTCAAACTTGTCATTATCCACGATCACCAACAAGGTATCCTCTTGATGAATCACGTAGTCTGCCGTGATTCCAAAATTCAACTTTGAATTCGGTGTTTCACGAACGCCTAACACATTGACGCCAAATTTGGCACGTAAATCGAGCTTGATCAGTGATTTCCCCACCCAATCATGGGGAGCAGATAATTCCATCATGGAATAGTCTTCATCAATATCAACCATATCGATGATGTTTTGACTCATCAAAGACTTCGCAACACGTTCACCCATCTCCTTTTCAGGTCGAACGACACGGTCCGCCCCTACTTTTAAAAGGATCTGCATGTATACCTTATTTTTAGCTTTGGCCATGATGAAAGGCACACCCAACTCCTTGAGATGCAAGACGGCCATAACCGATGCCTCTAATTTACTACCCGTCGCAATGACCGCCACATCCACATCCTCAACACCAATGGCGCGTAATTGATCCAAATCGGTAAAATCTGCTTGTACCGCTTGCGTGACGAAATCACTGACACGATCGACACAAGATATATCCGTATCAATACCAATGACATCATAGCCATATTCACTTAATGTTTTCGCCATGGTGGATCCAAATATCCCCAAACCTAGAATAGCGAATGATTTACGTTTCATATTTTTAACCGATCAAGATATCCCCAACGGGATAACTTAATTCATATCCTTTCCTTAAACCACTTCGATTGACCGACAACATCAAGGTCAATGGACCAATACGTCCTAAATACATCAACAGAATGATAATCACTTTCCCGATTGAACTCAAGCCCGAAGTAATACCCATGGACAAGCCTACGGTTGCGATTGCGGAGACCGCTTCAAAACTCAAACTTAGGAAATCATACGATTCTGAGAGACTTAATAAGATGATGCCCAGTGAAACCGTCGACAACAGCATGAACGCTACAACGAAGGCTTTTCTAAAATGTTCCCGTTCGATCCGACGATTGAAGATGATCAGTTCCTTTTGACCGCGCAACTCTGCACTGATCATAACCAACATGATGGCAAAAGTCGTCGTCTTGATCCCCCCGGCTGTACCCCCAGGTGAACCCCCGATGAACATCAAGATCATCATGACAAATAGACTTGCGCCTTTCATCAAACCAATGTTGAGGGTTGAGAACCCAGCAGTACGCGTCGTAACAGACTGGAAGAGCGACGCCATGACCTTCTCCGGAAATGTGAACATACCGATGGTCGTTGGATTCCCGTATTCAGAAACGAGGATGATGAATGCTCCAGCTAAAATCAAGCCAACAGATGTTGTGATTGCGATCTTGGTATGAACCTTGAAATGTTTGATGATGTAGCTCAAAGTATATTTTCCTTTTAACAAGGATTTGCTCCCTTGTGAAATATCGAACCACACTCCGAAGCCCAAACCACCCACGACAATGAGAAACATAACGACGAAGTTGACCAGTGGATCATGGACGTAGCCTTGAAGATTGACAGCACCAAGATTGTCCAACCCAGCATTACAAAACGCCGAGACAGCGGTAAACAAAGCTGTGAATAAACCTTGTTTAACTCCAAAAATGGGAACGAAGCGGAAGGATAGAAGTAAGAAACCAATGGATTCAAAGATGATGGTATATTTCACGATCGATCGAATGAAGTGATTGAAGTCATGGAGATCAAAGTAGTTCACTGCTTCATTTAAAGCCAAACGATTTGATATGGATAGTTTTCCTGATAGAAAAATTACAAATAATGCAATCAATGTCATTAAACCCAAGCCACCAATCTGAATGACAATCATAATGATCCACATCCCAAATTGCGTATATTGATTGGCAAGAACAACCGTAGCCAAACCCGTTACACATACGGCTGAGACGATTGTAAAAAGGTGATCAAGGATGGGTGTTCCAACTATTTTATTGCTGATGGGTAGGGATAACAAAAAAGTCCCAACGAGAATAACAAGTGCGAAGCTCAATGCAATTTGTTGGGCTGGGTTTAATTTGTATCGTATTTTACGTTTAATTCTTTTAAAGCTCATGATCTTTAAAGATGACCTCGGTTCTCATGTTTGCCACATGCGCTAGCGTATTGTATACCGAACAGTATTTACATGCAAGCTCCATTGATTTGATGATTTGCTCTGATTTGGGATGTGCCTCAAAAGTAGCCGTCACAACGACTTCTTGAAGCATGGTGGGCACATCATCGCGTTTTTCGCCTTTGACTTCATACTCGACACCTTCAATTTCAATCCGTTTCTTGATCAAAATATCCAATAAGGTTGAATGCAAGCAGGAAACCAATGCTCCCTGTAATAAATCATAAGGTTTTGCCTCATTTGGGTTCACTCCAATGGCAATCTCCCCTTCAGCTAAATGCAAAGTTCCTTGAAAATTCTTCTTAAAGCTCAAATGAGCACTGACCTGTTGTCCCATGTGAATATTATGGTGCTTTCAATTTGGCTTGTCAAATCATCATTGAATCATACGCTTATTTAAGCTAAACTATGCATGGTAAATTGGGAGGATACGATGGAAAAAGTAGATGTTGTAATTATCGGGGGTGGAATCAGTGGTTTGATGGCTGCCCACCGTTTAAGTGAGAAGAATCCAAAGCTGAAGATTGTCTTATTGGAAAAGGGACACGATATCACACGTCGACTTTGCCCCATCATCGAAGGCAAGGTTCCTTCATGCATCAACTGTCCAACCTGTGGCGTCATGGAAGGTTTGGCCGGTGCAGGTGCCTTTTCTGATGGTAAATACATCATCTCAACGGAATACGGTGGCTGGTTGACCGATTTCTTACCCAAACCAACCGTATACAATTACATTGAACAAGCGGATTCCATTTTGATCAAACATGGAGCGACCAGTGAGCGTTTCCAACCTTCGGATGAACTGAAGACACTTTGTCTTCAAAATGATCTCCATATGCAACAAGCCCAAGTCAAACATCTTGGGACGGATGCGAATTTCAAGACCATGGTCAAACTCATTGAAACAATCAAGGATCGTGTTCAAATCATCACCCAAGCCGAAGTCTTGGATGTGGATGGCGAAAATAAAATTGTTCATTACAAACACAAACAAGCTGTGCATGCCCTTCAGGCCGATGCGATCATCTTTGCAGTGGGTCGTGCTGGCAGTCATTTCTTCAGTGCTTGGTGCAACAAAAACAACATTTCACTCTTAAGCAATCAAGTCGATATCGGTGTGAGAGTCGAACTTCCTTATGCGGTATGGAAACATTTCTCTTCCATTATCTATGAACCCAAGATTTGGTTCAGAAGCAAACAATATGGGGATATCACGCGTATGTTTTGTTTCAATGAACGTGGCCATGTGGTCATGGAAAATACCAATGACATCTTGACGGTCAACGGACATGCCTTCAAAGAGGAAGCCAAGAAAACCGATAATTCAAACTTCGCACTGCTTTCTACAATCAAATTCACGACACCATTCAATGACCCAATCGACTATGCGCGTCATGTGGCACATTTAGGAAACCTCATCAGTGGGGGTTCTGTTTTGGTTCAGCGTTTGGGCGATCTCTTGCAAGGACGCAGAACCGATGACAAACGTTTGGCTCAGAATACGGTTCAACCGACATTACGTGCAGTCGCAGGCGACCTATCACTGTGCATGCCGAAGCGTCAGCTCGATAACATCATCGAGACCCTCTTCGCTTTGGATAAGGTTGCGCCGGGGACGGCAAACATGGATACTCTGCTTTATGGAGTTGAATGTAAATATTACTCTGCGCGTCCGGATACCAAGGATTTTGAGTTGATGAAGTACAAAGATTTGTATGCGATTGGGGATGGGGCTGGTTTTACACGATCACTATCTCAAGCTGCTGCGCATGGTTTATATGTGGCCGATCACTTGTTAAAAAAACTTGTGAGTGATTGACATTGAAAGGGATTCTTGATAGTTTTATAAGTGTCTAACGGACAGCACACGCTGTCCTTATTTTATTTAAAGGAGCAAACAAATGATCAAAGCTGTGGTAGGTGCAAATTGGGGCGATGAGGGTAAAGGTAAACTTACCGATGTATTCGCTAAAGAATCTGATATCGTCGTCCGTTTCCAAGGTGGAAACAATGCCGGTCATACGATCATCAATGACTATGGTAAATTCGCTTTGCATATGTTACCTTCAGGTGTTTTCTATAATCATGTGACCAACGTGATTGGGAATGGCGTCGCCTTGAACATTCCTGCATTTATTAAAGAATTGAATGCGATCGTGGAGAAAGGTGTTCCGATGCCGAAGATCATTGTTTCAGATCGTGCCCAAATCGTCATGAGCTATCATGTTCTCTTTGACAAACTTGAGGAAGAACGTTTGGGTAAAGCTCAATTCGGCTCAACGAAAAGTGGTATCGCACCCTTCTATTCTGACAAGTATGCTAAGATTGGTTTTCAAATCTCTGAATTATTCGACGAAGCTTGGTTGGATGCGAAGCTAGATCGTATCTTGCCTGCCAAAAATGTCCTCTTGACGCATTTGTACAATGCGGAACCTTTATACAAAGAAGATGTCTTTGCGGAATTGATTGAATATCGCAATCTAATCTCACCTTTCGTTCATGATACGGTCAAGTATTTCCAAACCGCTGTGGATGAGAAAAAAGTCATTCTCTTGGAAGGTCAATTGGGTGCCTTGCGCGATCCTGACTTTGGTATTTATCCTTATTCAACTTCCAGTTCGACTTTAGCGTTCTACGGTCCGATTGGTGCAGGTTTACCACAACACATTGATGAAGTCTACGCTGTGACCAAAGCCTATTCAAGCAGTGTTGGGGCAGGTCCATTCGTTTCTGAAATCTTCGGGGAAGAAGCACAAGCACTCCGCATTCGTGGTGGCGATGCAGGTGAGTTTGGAGCCACAACTGGTCGTCCACGTCGCATGGGTTGGTTCGATGTTGTCGCAACCCGTTATGGATGCCAAGTCCAAGGCGCAACCCATTTGGTTCTAACCAATTTGGATGTCTTAGGCTACTTGGATCAAATTCCTGTCTGTGTCGCGTATGAAACCGATGGTAAACGTCGTGATCATTTTCCAAACATCACACGTTTGGAAAACAGCAAACCTATCCTTGAAGTCTTTCCAGGTTGGATGAGTGACATCTCAAAGATTCGCAACTACGATGAATTGCCTGAACTCTGTAAAGCCTATGTGGATGCTTTGGAACGCATGTTGAATGTACCCATCAGTTTGGTCTCCAATGGACCAAAGCGTGAACAAATCTTAACACGTACCCCTAAACTATAAAAACGGCAAATCGCCGTTTTTTTAATTCTCAAATTTGAAATATTCGAGTGCTTTGTCGATATTATCTTGGTCGACCCCGATGCCTTTTAGAAAGTCCACTAACTCGTCTTGTGTAACTTTATTTTCTTCGATGAAATGTTGAGCTTGCTCAAGATCTGCATCCGTAAAGGTTTCGTTCTTCAAACCTTTTTCAATGAAAACTGAGAAATCTTCCGCAATGCCATTCTCTACCAACCAATCCGTGATTGCTTCCGAATGTTCAACGATCAATTCTTGATCAAAGCCTTCCTCATCAAAGATTTGAACAGGTCCCAACCAATTCACGACATCTACTTGAAGCGTATTTGCAAGTGGGACCAAAGGTGCCAAAAGGGTTCGTTCCAAAACTTCACGGCCATTAACCGTTAAAGGACTTAAGATGAATATCATACCAATCAAAAACCAAAGCAATGTTCTTAAGAACGAGAATATCGATCCCAAGATGCGATCGATTATACGCAGTTCATTACGCTCACGAACCATGCGTACAATGGGTTTCAATAAGATTTCCAAACCAATGGTTAAAGCAATGAGGAGTAAAACGAACCAAACCACTGCGTTGAGCATGCTATGGAGAAATGTTCCCCATATTGGATGTTCAAAGATTTCAAGACTTCGACTTAGAATAGGAATTAAATCGCCCAAACGAAATGCTAGGAAAACCGCACCCACAAGCGAGACGACAAAAATGACCAAGTCGATGAGCTGTCGAACAAAGCCTCGTGCATAACCTTGTAGTAATGCCAATAAAACCAATACAACGATAATCCAATTCAACCAAAATGCTGTATTCATCGGTAAAGTGTACATATCAAGCACCCCCCTTGCATCATAGCATAAAATAGATTCAAGTTTTTCATCTAACTCTAGTATACAAAAAAACAATGCTTGCGCATTGTTTAATACATCGAAGGATCCGGTAATTGTGGTGTTTTCGCCTCTGGTTTAGAGGCAACTGCAGCTTCTGTGGTAAGAAACAAAGCTGCGATGCTTGCCGCATTGCTCAAAGCGCTGCGCGTGACCTTGGTTGGATCGACGATTCCTCGATCCACAAGATTGACCCACTCACCTAGTTTTGCATCAAAACCGATGCCTTCTGCTTGCTTGAGTTGTTTATTTACGATCTCTGTCCCATCATAACCTGCATTTTCCGCAATCTGCCACAAAGGACTCAAAATGGCTTCAAACACAGCGGACATGCCCTTTTGTTCATCAACGGAATCTGCCGTCAATGTTTCCTTGAGTTCACGGTATGCCAAGGCAAAGGCTGCACCTCCACCCATTACGACACCCTCTTCCACTGCGGCTTTCGTTGCGTTCAACGCGTCTTCAATACGTAATTTCTTCTCTTCCATTTCTGCTTCTGTAGCCGCCCCAACCTTGATGATCGCAACGCCAGATGCGAGTTTAGCCAAACGTTCATTCAATCGTTTCTTGTCATAATCCGATGTGCTGTTGGATAATTGATTACGGATCTCATTGGCCCGTGCATCAATCAAGTCCTTATTGCCATGACCATTGATCAATGTCGTATTGTCCTTGGTGATGACGATGCGTTGAACACGACCACAATCTTCAATTCCCACCTCTTTCAAATCCATACTCAAATCTTTTGAAATGAATTTCGCACCACTGACGATGGCGATATCTTCCAAGATAGCTTTTTGATTGTCTCCAAAGGATGGGGCTTTGGTCGCAGCCACATTGAAGGTTCCTCTGAGTTTGTTGACAACCAAGGTCGTGACGACTTCATTATCCAAGTCATCCGCAATCACCAATAAGGCTTTACCCATTTGAACGATTTTTTCCAACAAGGGTAGAATTTCTTGAATCGTATTGATCTTCTGATCCGTAACCAAGAGATAGGCATCTTCCATGATGATTTCCATCTTCTCACGATTGGTAACCATATATGGTGACACATAGCCCTTATCATATTGTAGGCCTTCCACGACTTCCAACTCCGTTTCAAACGCATTGGATTTATCGACGGTAATGACGCCCTCTTTACCCACTTTATCCATGGCTTGGGCAATCAAACGGCCGATTTCTGGACTCCCTGCACTTAAGCCTGCCACATCCGCAATGTCTTCACTGCTTTCAATCTTCTTAGATTGATTTAAGAGATGCTTACTGATGGCATTGGATGCCTTCTCAATCCCTGTTCGCATGATGACAGGATTGGATCCCTTATCAATGGCTTCTAGACCTTTATGAATGATGGATTGTGCCAAAAGGGTTGCGGTTGTCGTGCCATCCCCAGCCACATCATTGGTTTTATTCGCAACCTCAAGAACGAGTTTGGCACCCATTTCTTGGAATTTATCTTCGAGTTCGATTTCACGGGCGATGGTCACCCCATCGTTGGTGATCAAGGGTGAGCCATAGCTCTTTTCTAAAACGACATTACGTCCTTTGGGACCTAAGGTAATTTTTACCGTATCGGCCAATAAGTTGATTCCGGCTTTCATCTCATCACGAGCTGTCTTTGAAAAATGAATGATCTTTGCCATAGTTCCTCCTATTCAATGATGGCTAAAATATCCTTAGCCTCCACAATTAAGTATTCTTGCCCATCAATCTTGACTTCTGTTGGGGCATACGGTTTGTAGATGACTTGATCATCTACCTTGATGTCCAAAGGAATGAGGGATCCATTCTCGACTTTGCCTGGACCCACCGCAACGACTTTGGCCAAATGGGGTTTCTCTTTGGATGCGTCACTCAGAACGATGCCACTGGCAGTTTTCTTTTCCTGTTCGATCTTGATCAGTACGACGCGATCACTTAATGGTTTTATCATCTTTGCCTCCTTTTAGCACTTAAACATAAAGAGTGCTAACACTTATTATTATATGTTTTAGATTTGACTTGTCAATGCCTAAAAAAAGAAGCTATTGCTTCTTTGCTAGAATTTCACCTGGAACACCAATAATGGTCTTACCCGCTTCCACATCTTTGATGACGATGCAATTCGCACCGATTTTAACGTTATCTCCAATATGGATATTGCCCAGTACTTTCGCACCGGTCCCTACCATGACGTTGTTGCCAAGAGTTGGATGACGTTTCTCATCTTTCGCGCTCATGCCGCCTAAAGTGACTTGATGGTAGATCAAACAATCATCGCCAATGATGGCGGTTTCACCAATGACCACACCCATCCCATGATCGATGAACAAACGTTTGCCGATCTGTGCTCCAGGATGGATTTCAATGCCTGTCAAGGTGCGTGAGATTTGGCTGATCAAACGTGCTAGAAAGTAAAGATGTGCTTTATATAAGAGGTGTGCTACGCGATGGAAAAGGATCGCATGATAACCCGGATACAATAAAATAACCTCGATTAGAGATTTTGCGGCGGGATCACGTTTTTGAATGGCTTTAGCAGTATCGAACATAGGACCTCTCAGGGCTATCATCATACCAAAGTTCATTTCAAAATAAAAGGAAAACGATTATGCCTCCATAATCGTTTCAATCAACCATGTAAAATCTTCACTTTCAACTTCTTCAATACGGCCTTGGTCAGCTAATTCATTGATCATGGGATTGATCGGGAGTTGACCTAAGAGCGGAATATTGTACTTCTCAGAGAGCATCTTGCCTTTGCTTGAGCCAAAGGGATAATGCACCTTATCGCAATCATCGCACACAAAGTAACTGAAGTTCTCAATGATGCCGATGATGGGCACATTCATCTTATTCGCCATCTCAACGGCTTTGGATACGATCATCGAGACCAAATCCTGTGGACTCGTCACGATGACGATACCCGTGATGGGTAGGTTTTGAAAGACGGTTAGAGCGATGTCGCCTGTTCCCGGTGGCATATCCAGAACCATCAAGTCCAATTCTTCCCAAATGACTTCAGTATAGAAATCTTTGACGGCATTGGTAATCAAAGCACCGCGCCATAAGATGGGTGTCGTCTCATTGGGAACCAACATGTTGGATGTGACCAATTTGATGCCTGTTTCGGTGACAGCAGGTTGAATTCCTGCATCATCTCCAAATAGTGGTTGATGTATATTAAATAAATGTCCCATGGATGGACCAATGATGTCGCCATCAATGATACCTGTCTGATAACCGGCTCTTTGGGCATGGGTTGCCAGTAAAGCTGAGACAGTTGATTTACCAACGCCCCCTTTACCACTCACAACCGCAACCATTTTCTTGATTTGCGTTTCCTTTTTAGGGCGTGGCTTAAAGGGGTTAAATTTTGGATCTAAGTTTTTTGTATCGACCATTTGTATTCTCCTAACTTAACCATTATACAAAAGTATGCACTAAAAGTGGTGTGATATCATCTCAAAAAAAAACCGGTTTCCCGGTTTTAGTCATTTGGAAGAATTAGATTCAATGCGACACCAACGATGGCAGCCAAGGCCGTTCCGGATAGTGTAGCCAAACCAACAAGTTTGAAAGCAGCACCCCCTAAGCCAAGAACCAACATCGAAGCAGCGATGATGACATTACGTTGTTTACCAAAATCAACTTTTTCATCAATCAAGACGCGTAGACCATTTGAAGCGATGAAGCCATACAACAAGATGCTCATGCCACCCAAGACACCGCTTGGAATGGTTGAAATCAAAGCAGAGATCTTACCAACGAAACTGATGACGATGGCCAAGACAGCTGCACCACCTACCACCCAAACCGATGCGACTTTAGTCAAACCGACGACACCCGTGTTCTCACCATAAGTCGTATTCGCAGGTCCTCCGATAAGTGCGGATACCGCTGTTGCGATACCATCCCCCATCAAAGTACGATCCAAGCCAGGATCTTTCAAGAAATTTCTGTTACAAATTTTACCCAAAACGGTGTGATCACCGATATGTTCAGAGATCGTTACGATGGCGATTGGAACGATAACCCATGTTTCAACACCAAAATAGAATTGATACGTTTGGAAATTGCCAAGTTTGAAGGGTAAGATGAAATCAGGAATTGAGAACCAAGGTGCAGTGGTTACGGCTGTGAAATCAACCAAACCCAACAAGAAGGCAACCAAGTATCCACCGAAGATCCCGATGATGAATGGGATGATGCGCATGAAGCCTTTGCCTAAAGACATGACGGTTGCGGTGATTGCGAAGGTCGCAATGGCCGTAACGATGATGCGCCAGTCACCACCACTGGTGAACCCAGCTGAACCTACGGCAACACCTGCCAAACCTAAGCCAATGATGATGATCATTGGACCGATGACGATTGGAGGCAAGAGTTTATCGACCCAGCCTTTACCAATCATCTTAACAACCAATGCGATGACGACATAAACCAAACCAACCAAAATCAAACCGGTTTGAGCAGCACTGACATCGCCTCCCAAAGATTCTTTAGCAATAATAACAGCAGTGATATATGCAAATGATGAACCTAAATAGACTGGTACTTTAGCCTTGGTCGCCGCAATGTAAATCAGCGTCCCAATACCCGAAGCAAACAATGCGACCGAGATCGGTAACCCCGTCAGTATTGGAACCAAGACGGTTGCGCCAAACATTGCAAAGACATGCTGGAAACTCAGGGCTGCCCATTTCAATACCGGGGGCTTTTCGTGGACATCATACAACAATTCATTCTTCATGTTTCTTTCCTCCTGCACAGGTCATAAAAAAGGACTTTACGTAAAAGTCCCTTAAATGGTCGGAAGGTTTTTGCTTTCCTTGGTGACCTCTCTGGATCACATTTAAAGGACCTATGCTAGAAGTAGTTTAGCACAAGTATTAAGGCTTGCCTAGCATTTTTTTATGAAATTTTTCACGACTTTATTCATGATCAAAATCCCGATTATAACGATTGAGCAAACCTAAATAGATCCAAAAAATGTAAGCGACAGAGACCACACTGATGTTGAAGAAGGCTTGCGTACAGTAACCAAAGATCGCACCGGCAAAGATGAAGGTCATTGGATCCTTGAGTTGTTTATAATTATCAATGGCGCTTTTAACTAAGAATGCAAGATAGGCAATCAAACTGGGAATGCCACTGGTGACGGCTAAATGCAGATACTCATTGTGTGCTTTATCCGCAATCATGACACGTCCAAACATTGCGATGCTGTCTTGATTGAAGCGTTCCATAAAGACGATATGAAGATTCTCAATGCCGACTCCAAAGAATGGATAGTCTTTGATGATTTCGATGACACGCACCCAGATGAATAATCGAAAGGAACCTAAAACATCGATGTTTCCCTGTTGTTTGACCAAGGCATTGAAGTCAGATGTGATGCTCAGGAAACGTCCTAATAAAGCTTGATTGCTAAAGATGTTGTGGAATAAGATCAATGCCACACTGATGAAGACAATAAATAGAAGCTCTTTCTTCTTGATGGGATGTTTAAAGATGAATTGCATGATCCCCGCAAAAATCAAAGTTGCGATGAACCCGATCCAAGCACTGCGTGTCATGTTTATCAACAATACATAGAAAACCAAACTATACGTGAAATACGCATAAAGTTTGTGCTCAAAGAGAATCAGGTAAAGATGCCAAGGTAAGATCAACACCAGATATGCCCCAAAGAAATTAGGATTGCCAAAGGTAGCGAAAGGCACGATCTAATGCATGCGCGTCAAATCCCGCGTGAATATTTCCAAACCATTGGCCTGTAGTAAGGCATAAAATGCCAGAATCGTACTTCCAATCACGATGCCACCCATGAACCAAGCAGGAATCTTCTTGATCAAGCGAGCGAAAAGAAACAGAAATAAATACAAAACCTGTGTCACATAGCCATCGTAACGTAAGAACTGCCCCCCCAAAGACAATTGCAGATCATGCGAGAAGAAAAGTGAAAGTGTTAATAGTGCAAAGTAGATAAGAGCCAAACGATTGATCCAATCCCATTTGAACAAGATCCCAATCATCTTTGCGTTCAATGCCACCATTATCAAGAGAATCGATACCACCACAAGCAACGCAAGATACTTCGGGTAATAGAAAAAATCCAGCACCGACCATACTGGTACATAGACGAATGGAACCAATACTGGCACCAATAGAACGATGAACTCAATCCGCTTCAATAATGGATTTGCTTGCATATGGCACCAATCGACCCAGAAGGATCCAGAATATAAACGCAACCGATACGACACTGATGTTAAAGAAAGCTTGTACCAAATAAGCAATGATCACCGCAAGTAGTAGATTCTTTTCTTTTGAAAGACTGTTCTTTAGGACCACGAACAACAAAGTTAAATATGCAATCAAACTTGGAATGCCTGCGGATACTGCTATATTGAGATATTCATTGTGTGCTTTATCGATGGTCATCAAGCGTCCCATGACACTTTGCATGTCTTTTTGATAATACTCAAAAAACAACTTAGGAAGATAATCAAAACCATAACCAGTCATTGGTCTTTCTTTAATCAATTCTATGACATGCGTCCAGATAAAGATACGATAGGAACCCGCCTGGGGTGCGCTCTCTGCTTGGACAAGTACTTCTACGGCTTCTTTTGGAATGGATAACGCCTGTGTCACCACTTGGTTTTGGTGACTAGCGTTGTAATGAATTAGCAAGCTGAGACTGATTACGAAAATAAGACTGATCTTAGATAAATAGCTGGAAGATTTACGTGTTAAACCTAAGCAAACAAACAAACCGACACTTGCGCCCAGCCATGCGCCGCGGGTCATACTTGCCATGAGTGCATAGAAAACCAAGGCATAGATCACAGCACCCATATGGAATTGATGCTTGAACATGTACCAGATGCTTAAAGGTAAAGCCATTACCATAAAAGACCCATAGAAGTTGGGATTGCCCAATGTTCCAAATGCACTTTGCCAACCCAAACGTACATCATCACGTAAGACGGGATCGAAACCACTGGTTTGAGCGATTCCATAGATGGCTTGAATGACAACACCCACAAGTAACAAGCTAAGTACCCATTGATCATTGCGAATAAAACGCGATCCCCAAAATAGAAAAAGATACAGAACGATGGTCAAATAACCTTCATACCGATAAACACGTCCCAATAAACTCTCTTTAAGGTCCATGGCAAAAAACAACGATATCGTCAACATCAATAAAAAAGCCAAAGACGCCAATGTAATACCGTCCATGACTTTAAACTTTTTAATTTCTTCACGATGATAAATTAGGTAAACCAATAAAACAAAGGTGAAAAGAACCAGTAAAACCAATTTAGGCAAATAGAAATGATCACTGTTTCCACCCTTTGGCCATATAAAAAGAGGTACGATCAAACACAATGCTGCATAGATTTTTTGAAGACCCTTTTCAAAAGCCATGTTTCCCCCAAAACGACATTAAGAATGTTCGCGGTCGTACCGTTCAGTATCGATCTGATCGATTTTGACCACATAGACCATCAAGCCAATATAGAATGGTACCAAAGCAGCAGTCAATGCCCACATCATCGGATTCCCAATAGGATGCTTTGACGCATGTTTGTATACAAATACACCAATCATAATTGGTGCAATCAGAAACATTAAAGCAAAGAAACTGATGGCCAATGTCAATATAAAGATATTTGTCATAATCCTACTTGATTCAAGACCCCATAGGAGAAGACCAACATGATGGCAAGTGCAATAAGTACACCTAATACAATAGCAACGAAAGCTTTTTTACGTTCCATCTGTAAAGTTTCCGCAACCAAAGCCCCCGTCCATGCCCCCGTCCCTGGAAGTGGTATGCCCACAAACAACATCAAGCCAATGAATTCCGCATTTTGAATCGTTTTACTTTTGTGCAAAGCACGATCACGAATCTTATGGATGAACTTGGTCAAGATGTTGTGTTTCTCCAAGAACTTCAAGATTGCTTCAATAAAAAATAGAATGAATGGAATGGGTAAGAGATTTCCGACCAAAGCAATGACGGAGGTCGTAAGCAAAGGTAGATTCATCCAATAGCCTGCAAGAACCCCTCCCCTTAACTCCAAAATCGGCATCATTGAAATCACAAACACAATCACTTCCTTATTCAACCAGCCTGCATAATGAATCACAAGCTCAACTAATTTCTCTGTCATAAAAATCCCTTTCAATTTCTGGTTTACGTAAGAATAAGAACCCTAACCAAGCCCCCATGACATTCAACATTGCATCATCCACATCAAATGAACCACTGAGTGTTACGAATTGAAGGCCTTCGATAATGAACATAACGATCGTTGCCATCAATAAAAAAGCAAATGGTTTCTGCCAACGCGGATGAAGTCTGGGCAAGAAGAAGCCAAAGGGTGTAAACAACAACATATGCCCTCCGATATTCACGATGATGTTGCGCATGCCAGTCGCATAGTTCATGGTCTGTAAATAGCGCAGTATCGTTCTAAAGAATATCAAGTTGGTGCGCGAACGATGCAGTTCAACGAGTTCATTCCAACCACCTTTGACGATCCACGATAAATCAATTTGACGATTATATAAAAATAGAATGTAAAAAAGGCCTAAAAGATAAAGTACATAAAAAACATGAATTGCTTTTAGCTTCACTTTCAACCCTCCATCGTCCTTGCTATTTTATCAAAAAACCGACTAAACTACAAAACTTGTTCACAAAAAAGACGGCATCCTCACAGACACCGTCAATATTCACATTTATTGGTTGATTCTATTCGTATCGTACAGAGAAATGTGCGAAGATATAGAACATTCCATCCACATCTTCAAATGGAACCCCAAAGTCATGATTGTCATCTTGACCAGGAATGGCTTTAAATGTCATACCATCACGGATTCCTAGATGCTCATCTTCTAGAATGATGTGATAAATATACCCATTCTTTTCAATGGTTTCATCAATGTCATAGTTGATGGTGTACATATCCCCATCTTTTGTAACGGTATATGTACCAATGATATTCATTCCGTCTTTTGGATTTCCAGCCTGTAAATCAAATGTGCCAACACTACCGTCGTAGTAGTTGTACATGAACCAGGTTCCTTTAGGTAGTATCCTTGTGCCAGATCCAGTTGCCGTATCGCCAGTTCTCCAAGGAATGTATCGATAGACACGGATTGCATCTAAATCATAGCCATCTGTATTGCCGTTGGTTCCAGGTACAGCCAAGACGTCTGCTGCAGTGATCTTGGTATAGTTGATTATATTCCAAGCATCACTATTCAAAGTAACCAACGCACCTGTACCACTTACATTGATGTACGTCGAAGGATACGCCATCGTATAGACTTCGTGTGTGATGTCTACAAGATGAATTCCTTTCGCATAGACGACTTCTTCTGGAAGATGGAATTGTGTATACGTTCCATAAGGACCGCTGCGATAGAATACATTGTGTTCAAAGTCGCGTGTTCCAGCGAAGTAACTGTGTGTCTTACTCAAGCGGTCTGCATCAGAAACATATTCCAAACCAATACGATTCCAAGCAATCCCTGCATAGTAACCAATGCCATCATCCATAACACCATAAGGAACTACTTTACCTTCACTGTCACGAATATAAGCATCCGTGAGATACACTTTCATCGCTTCCGTGTGCCATGAAGTTCCATTGCCCCAGGTTACTTCTGCAAATTCGATATCGGGAGCGCCATCTACATTATAGAAATCTTCAGCAAACGTATAATGACTCCAAGTCCGAGCTCCGATCGCAAAGAAATAATCACTTACCCCTGCAGGCGCAACGGCATCAAATCTACCCAAAGCATTGGTAGGATTGATTCGTGAAACCTGTGCATTCGCATCATAGGGATCAAAGTTAACTGATTTAATTTCCCCTACCGTAAAACCATTGGCATACATGATAAGGTTTGGATCCAAGGGTGTAACGGGTGTCAACGCACGAATCGGAAGTGCGATCAATCCCAACAACAGAATATTCACAACAAGCAAAGACAAGATTCTCTTAAACATGATTCTCCTTTCTTTGAAGTTTTGCATAAGCTTCCATCTATATTCAAAAGAGGACGGCCATTTTAACCTCATAAAAAGATAAAAACCGGCCTGACGGTCGGTTACGCTATTTGCTACTCTTAAGAAAAGCGTCCACATACTTCTTAAGAATCATCACACCCGATTCCTTATCCTCTACCTAATCACATTCTACACCGAAAGAATCGATTTCTATGTATATTTATGTGACAAATAGATGAAATAATGTGTAACGTATCGTGTGTTTTTTTGATTTAATTACTCTTACAATCAATATTTCATATTGGTGAAATTTTGATCTCTATACTTTGTGAATTTATAAGGCTATTTATTAAACTTGCTTTAGAAATTCAATCATCGCTATGATTGTTCTTTGACTTTCTGGATACTTTGGATAAGTGACCGGGAACACATGTTCTAGTTTAGCGTGCTTACCTTTTTCCCAATCCATCAACTCACATTTATTGTTGAATTCATCGAATCGTCGTTTCAACTTAAGCGTATCCTCTCGAATGAAATCTTCTGAACTTGTTACCAGAAAACAGGGTGGAAAAAGAACGTGATCAAATAAACGTGTTGGCTCGTAAATGAAGTCGAAGGCGATATGATGCTTAGTTTGAAGCAGCAGAACTGGCGCATAATCGATAATGTCCTTACGTTGAGCAATGTCCAACATCGATGAGATCAGTCCCATTCCTTTGATGTCAATTTTCGGTTCCTCCACATTGAACAAGCTACGCAATCGCTCACTGCGTGTCAATACGACCGCAAAAAGCGTAAGTAAGCCGCCTGCGGAGTCTCCCATCATGAACACGTTATTGAGATTGATGAAATACTCATCCGCGTGGTCGTGAATGAATAAAAGTGCATTAAGTACATCTTGAACTTGCTCATCAAAGGTGCAGCTCGGAAGTAAGCAATAGCTCAGTGAAACCACACGAAAGCCTCTGCACGCAAATTCCGCATTAAAGTTTTGATTCAATTCCTTATCTCCATAGATCAAGCCTCCACCATGAATGTTGATGATGGTCGACATAGATATCAAGTCTTCTTTTAGCGAAAATGTGTCAAGTCGGTGCAGAGGGTTTCCATTTTGAGCATACTGAATATCTTTAACGATTATCAAATCATCGACTTGATAATGTTGTTAAATCAAACGTCTTGTGTCGACAAATGTCAAGAATGCTTTCAAGATGCATGCTTTTACGCGCTTCGTCATGACTTTCAAAGCAACTACACCTTTTCTCCTACAAGACGATCTAAATCAATGGCATCCGCAACCCTCTGACCCCCTGCACGATTCGGATGTAAATGATCTCCTTGATGATAACGCGCATCGATCATATTCGTTTGCTTGGCATCACGAAGCACCGCATCCATATCAAACACTTCATCGAAATAACCACAGGATCGAATCCATTCATTGATTTGTACTCTTAACATTTCCATCTCGTTAGTAAACTTTAATCGCTTAAAGCCTAATCGTGGTGTCAGTGTGCATACGACAATCCGTACCTTACGTTCATGAACTTGATCCGCAATCCTCATCAATGCCTTTGTATAGTTGTCAAAGTTGATGATATTTTTCGTCTTTTTGTGATAATAGGATATATCATTGATGCCTAAGGCGAAGATAAGCGTATGCAAGTGTTCAACACTTAATACATCATCCTCAAAGCGATCTGTGCCTTTACGACCAAACAGATTTGCCAAAGGACGTATGATTTCGTATAAAAGACAATTGCCTGAAATACCCGCATTCATCAAATAGAACGCTTCTTGATACTGATGATGAATACGTTCGCGCAACGGTTTCACCCAATGATTCATTGCGGTGATGGAGTCCCCAAAAGCCACGATTACTTTTGGCTCTTGCATTGTGTAAATCTCAATCAAATCAAGGACAGGAACAGCTGGATAAAGACCCATCATTTTATTCATGAGAGATCGCGTAGGTTTTGATGATATTTCATTTTGAGTTGTTTGATTCCCACGATAAAGCTTTGCATTCATTTCAGTGTGATTCAGATTACATACTGAACTTGCGAAATAAATGCGCACTTCAATTTCATCGTCCATCTCAACAGGTAAGTTTAGAATATCGGAATAAACCCAAGCAGCTATTGGAATCTCAAACGAAGTATTTTGGTTCAAGTTCACATGATAAGCTTTCTGATTCTTCCACAAAACAATCGAACCGATTTTTACAGGCTTCTTTCCAGATCTGTTATTAAAACGCAAACGAAGTGAATTGCCCTTTACATACGATTTAAACGTAAAGCAACTTGTCGTGTTTTTAAAAGATGCTCCGTTGAACAAAGTCTTTGCCATAGCCTGTGACCAAAGAGGTGCCCAAGCGTTCGCTGAATTATTCTTCTCAGGTTTCATACCTTTATCATACAAGAAAAAGGAATCGTCATGAGATATTCCCATCACGATTCCATCTTTTATTGTTTGGCAAAGGATCTAACTATTGATAAAATGCACCGGTCAAATCAAATCGTTAAAAGATGCACCGCTTTTGCACACCCCTCGTTTTAGAGGTTACCGATGTATGTTACACACCGTCCATATACTTCAGTCAATGACTACCTTTGAGATATTTGTACTCATTGAATCATTCATGAACAAGCAATAGTCGCGGAAGTATTCAATTTCAAAAAGCAACGCACACTGATTACGGAAAACTAAAGCCACATCCAAATTAGCCTTTTATTTTCATAGCGCTGTTCCACACTGACCGCAAAA
>CAYRIW010000033.1:0-14700 GCA_964424595.1 uncultured Erysipelotrichaceae bacterium
CCATATTTCTTCCTCCTATAGACAAGCAAAGGTATCCTTTGCGAGTTGTTTGATGCTTAACTTCTTATCCACTCTTAAATATGTATCCAAACGATCTTTGATTGGTTTTTTAAACTTTGTCGGAATCTTCTTCGAGCCCTGCATCGCACCCAATGCCGCAAGTATTTGAGCCGCATTGCAATCCACATCCTGACCACACATGGCGATGATATGCAAGGTTTCGGTGAAGTCATTCTTACCATACCAAAGTGCTACGATTTCAGCCATGACATTCGGGTAGGCATGAATCCAATTGTATTCCTTAAAAACCGTCTCACAAACTGCCCAAGCTTCTTCCCAAGTTTCATGGGTTTGGCATTGAATCAAAGCTGTGTTAGCGAAGTGATAGTACTCACTGTCCTTAGGAATGCTTGTCAATGCATCTGTGACCAATGTCTTCGTATCATTGACCACAAAACTCAAAGCCACAAGCACCGCATTGAAGACCTCACCCAAGATACCATTATTGTCATGCGATATTTGTGCATCCAACCAGGCGAGGCGAGCGGCTTCACGCGCATCCCCCGGTGCCAACATGCCACAGATGGCTCCGCGCATTTGAGCACCGATCCAATCACTGTATGGATTATTGAAACGACCACTTTCCGGTGGGAAAATGCCTTGCCTTAAATTTCGAAGTGCAATGTCTTCAGCAGACCATGCCATCGGGATATACGCCAACCATTTCAAGGCAATGTCTTCACTCTTGAGCGCTCTTCCCTTTTCTTGAAAAGCTTTTAAGAAAGCCAGTTCAAAGGTGATGTCATCATTGTAGGTATTCGGTGTACGAACATAATCATACACATCACCAAACGTCGCTTTAATGTTTTTCGTTGTATATCCCTCTAAAGCCGTCCCAACAGCTCCCCCAATGATCTGTCCCAACCAAGCCGCATAAATCTTATCTAATAAGACATCATCCTTAGCCACATCTGCTTTCGGCATGAATTGGACTTTTGAACAATAATGCTGGTAATCATGATATGGCATATAACGCCAATAAAACGATGCTTGATTGACTTTAGCATGGTGAATGCTCCGCCATAAAAGTCCACTGACTTCATTAAGCTTAAGCATGTCATTCGCTTCAAGTGCTTTTAAACCTTCTTGAATCAGACGATCTCCATCTTCGACAAAATAACCTTTGTTTTCTAAAGATTGGACAGCCGCAACCATCAAGGATTCCGGTGCATATGAACCCGGCACATGACTTTCCCACATCAGTTTGAGATAGTCATCTGTGCTCTTCTCTAAAGTCTGCGCAAAATCCCAGGTCTGTTCATCCTCGCTAAGAATACGCGGAATCGCTGTATCCATCTTAAGACGTTCAATTTCCCATGCTTTCATTAGAAATGTACCTTTGCCTTTCCTTTACCCCGTTCGAGTAAATCTTGGACTTGTGCATTCACTTCTTGAATGAGAAGTGTTTCATCTAATATCAAACGTTGGTCCTTCTTGACCCACTCCCCATTAATCATCAAATCTTTGATGTTGGTTTCATTCGCACTGTAAATGATGCTTGCGAGTGGATTGTATACAGGCATGGTATTTACTTTATTCAGATCCCAGAAGATCAGATCCGCACTGTACCCTTCCTTTAGTTTCCCACTGTTGAAAGGCAGTGCTTCATGCCCTTTCATCATCAACTTCCAGAGTTGTTCAAGCTTGGCTTGACGTGCATCCTTGTGGACATCCTTAAGGAGTAGACCCAAAAGGCGGACTTGTTCCAACGGATTCAAGGTATTGCTTGAGGCTGCCCCATCGGTCCCAATCGCATAATGGACTTCATCAATCAAGTCAGGCATATGGCCTAAACCCATGGCCAACTTAAGATATGTCTTTGGACTTAACGATATGATTGAATCGTTTCGTAAGAGTGTATGCTCCTCTGGTGTGATGTATAAACCATGACCAATAATACACGGCACATCTAAACAACCACTCTCAAATACAAGTTCTAATGGCTTTTTCCCATAATTCTTAATACTCTCATCAACTTGGTCCTGTGTCTCTGCCACATGGATATGCAGACCACAGCCCAATTCCTTGGCATGTGTCGCAATTTCCTTGAGTGTTTCTGGGCTGCAAGTGTAAGGTGAATGGGGTCCTAAGCGGAGATGAATCAAGTCATTGTTGTTATTGCGGATGAGTTCAATCGATTCATTCAATTCTTCCTTATAGTTAGGCGCAAAGCCAAATAAGGTAATCGCCAAATCTGTTTTGATGCGCATCTCTTCTGCAGCACGAATGATTGCCTTAGGAGAGAAATAATGATCCGCATAAGCTGTGACACCATTATTCAACATCTCTGCCATGGCTAAACGAGCTCCGAGATGGACATCGCGCTCTTCCATTTTACTTTCATACGGCCAAATCTCTTCATTGAACCAAGCATCGATGCTTACATCTTCCGCAATGCCTTTGAAGATACTCATCGCCGCATGCGTATGCAGATTCACAAAGCCTGGACTTATGATTAAACCACTGCAATCATGTCCCTCAAGTTCATCGCTTGTGATGCGCGTGAGGATGCCATTCTCAATCACGATGGATTGATTTGGATGAAGCATTCCTGCTTCATCCAAAAGTGTACAGTGGTTAAATGTGATTTTATTATTGTTCATAGACGCGCAAGCGTTCTTGGATCGCTTGATGGAAACGTTCGCGATTGACCTCAAAGGTCACAAAGGCATTCTTAGGCAATTTATGTGTATCGTAGTAATCCACGACCGTCTTGCCATAGGTTCGATCCCCTTTGGTTTCAATATCCACATGGCATAAACGTCCACTGAGTAGATCATCATACAAAAGCACCATCAATGCCATCGCATCGTGAATGTATGCCCAAGGCTTGTATCCAGGGCCTTCACTGTTGACCATATCCAAGAGAATGTGTTCAATGATTTGGGTCTTCTCGTTGTGTTTGGTAAATAGGGATAAGACTTCATCTTTACTCAATCCATCCGCCATCGTCACATCCAAACCAACCATGACCAATTCAATGCCCGATTCAAAGACGACTTTCGCCGCTTCAGGATCCGCAAAGATGTTGAATTCCGCAGCCGGTGTGATGTTTCCATTATGATGGCCACCCCCCATAATCACGATTTTCTTTACATGATCCTTGAGATCTGGATGAATCAAGATGGCATGCGCAATGTTGGTCAAGGGACCCACTGCCACGATGACCAATTCACCTTTTAGCTCAACAGCCGTGTCATAGATGAACTGAATCGCATTGTTTTGTGCTGTTCGCTTCGGCTCTGGCAAGACCAAGGTCTTCAATCCACTTTCACCATGGACATAGCCTGCCGTGACTTGTTCACGAACAAGGGGAAGCGCTGCGCCTCTGACAACCGGCACATCACTACCAATGACTTCCACTAATTGAAGTGCATTGCGTGTAACCTTTTCTAATGTCTGATTCCCCGCAACCGTTACGAGACCTTTGACATCAAATTCTGGACTGGCAAGTGCGATAAAGATCGCAATCGCATCATCCAAACCAGGATCACAATCTAACAGGATCGGTGTTTTATGCATAGTGATTCACCAAGTCTACCAAAAGATCCACAAAGGCTTGGCGATCCAAGTCTAGGAGCACTTTGGTATTAGCTTTCTTTTTGTAGCGATTGAATTGATCCACAACCGTACTTCCCGTTGTGAATTCACCCTTCGTCTCGATTTCGACATAGTAATCCTGTCCAATAAAGATTTCGGGTTTCAATAAATAAGCAACTGCACAGGCATCGTGCAATGGAGCGCCATGATAACCCATGGACTTATGGAACTTCATAAAGAAATCCAAGAGTTCCGCAACCATGGTCGAGACTTTCTTTCCAATAGCACGAATACGTTCCACGTCTTCTTCATAGATCAAAGCTTTATGCGTCACATCCAAGCCTGCCATGATGATCGGGATGCCCGAACTAAAAACAATGTCCGCAGCTTCAGGATCGACTAAGATATTAAATTCGGCGCTGGATGTCCAGTTTCCACCAATCATAGAACCACCCATGATGGCGATTTGTTTGATGTTTGCCTTGCATTCTGGATAAATGCTTAAGAATGTCCCCACATTGGTCAATGGACCGGTCGCAATCAAGGTGACAGACTCTGGACTTTGATCACAGATTTCTTTCATCAATTCGATCGCATGCATGGGTTCAACCGGAAGATCAGACTCCGGTAAAACAGGTCCGTCTAAGCCAGTCTCACCATGAACTTGAGGTGCGACCTCTAATTCACGAAGAATGGGCTTATCCGATCCAGCCGCAATACGCGCTGTCTTGCCCGCAAAACTTAGCACTTTTCGTGCATTGTTCAGTGTTTTGGCAAGGGTTTGGTTTCCACCGGTGATGGTTACACCTTTGATATCAAAGGCATCGGATGCGAAAGCCATTAACAGCGCAATCGCATCATCATGCCCAGGATCACAATCCATAATGATTGGAATCATGCTTTTACCTCTTCTTGAATTCTTTGGTTCTTCTTCTTAGCAATCTGACGTTGACGGTATTGAGCATAAAGCACTAAACCGATGATTGTCGAAATGTAAGGAACCATATTGATGAACTGCGAAGGAATGCCACGTGATTGGAGTTGATAACCTAAAGACTCCATAAAACCAAAGAGCAAAGAAGCAATACCCGTCCCTACTGGGTTGGCTTGCCCCATCGCAGCCGCCGCAAGTGCGATATACCCACGACCGGCAACCATGTTGGTGGTAAAGACTTTCAAGTATGCCATCGACATGTACATCCCACCAAAGCTCGCGATCATACCACTCAATAACAAAGCATAGAGTTGAACACGATTGACATCGATTCCAACCGATGAAGCCGCATCCGGGTTTTCCCCAACCGCACGCAAACGTAAACCAAAGGTCGTTTTATAAAGTAAGAAATACACCAAGAACACCATCAGGATGGCAAGATAGGTCAAGAGGTTATGACCTGATAACATCTGCCCTATGATCGGGATATCTTGGATGAAAGGTATATTGATGGATGGAAATTGAAGAGATCGAACCGAGTTGGTCGCACCTTTATCCCCCGTAATGGCAAACATCACGAAGACGGTCCCCCCTACGGTAAGCAGATTCAACGCGATCCCACCGAGAATGATATCGGTCTTCAAATACAAGGCAAAATAAGCCAATAAGAAGGCAATGAAGACACCCCCTACAATACCGCCTAAAGCACCCAACCAAATGTTTTGTGTAAAACCACTGACCAAGACACCGGTAAGTGCAGACGTAAGCATGATCCCTTCAAGCGCAATATTCACGACCCCTGCTTTATTACAGATGACCGCAGCCATTGCGGCTAAGAGAATCGGCGTGGTGACACGAATGACGGTAAACAAGAATTCAGGTGTTAATAGATTAATCACGTGATGTCGCCTCCTTAACAACCATTTTTTGACGATAATGTTTCAAGAACGCATTTGCAGCGATCATGATGATAATGAAACCTTGAATGATTGAAATCATTTCATAACTGACATCGGAGTTAACCGACATCGTATCAGCCCCGACACGAATGTAAGCCAATAAAATGGCCGCAACCGGTACGAAAATCGGATTCCGTTTACCCAAGACCGCAACAATGACCCCATCAAATGCATAGGTTGGCATCATTTGCCATCTAAAACGATCGTACATCCCTAAGACTTCCACAGCTCCACCCATTCCAGCTAAGAAACCCCCAATGAACTGAGAATAGAGAATGACGGCTGCTGTTGAAATACCGGAATACTTCGCAAAATTCATGTTCATCCCAGTCATGCGCAATGCATAACCCCATTTGGTTTTCGCTAAGAACAACCAAATCAAGACGACCATTAAGATAACGATGAAGATACCAAAATGAATACGTGTTCCTTTAATCAAAGTAGGCAAAAGCGCTGTATCTGGAAACTTAAACGAAGCCAAAGTTCCAGCATCTGGATCACGGAAATGATTCATGATGAGATAGAGCCCAAGATTCAATGCGACGAAATTGAGCATCAACGATGAAACCAGTTCTGAGGCGTTCCATTTAAGTTTGATGATGGCTGGAATCGAAGTGATAAGTCCACCCACAACCCCTGCAAACATCAACGCCACAAACGGATGGATTCCTGTCGGAAGCGGTAAAGTCAAACCAACGATGGCCGCAACCGTACCTCCCATAAACAAAGCACCCGATGAACCCATGTTGAATTGGTTCGCCGAAAACATGACGGATACCGATAAGCCTAAGAAGGTCAATGGAATGGCAGTTTCAACGACATTCCCAATCTTTCTAAACTTCGAAATCGGGCCTAAGAATAAATGACGTAAAGCTTCAAAGGGTTCTTTACTTACTAAGAGAATCAATGCAAAAGCAACCAATAAAGCGATGATGATCGCTACGCTAAAGCGTAGGGTCTCAAACTTTGAATCAACAGATTGTTTCTTTAGCCATTGTTTAAGCATACACACATCTCCTTATCTCAGCTTCACTCTGTGCTTTCAAGCCCAACATATATAAACCAAGTTCTGTTTCAGTAAGCACAGACGCATCTTCGAAATAAGCCACGATCTTCCCATTATAGAAAACCAAGAGACTATCGCTCAGATCCATGACTTCCGTTAAATCCGCAGATACCAAGAGCACTGCACAGCCTTTATCGCGTAATTCAATCAACTTCTTGTGGATGAATTGAGCTGCCCCAACATCGATACCCCGTGTTGGTTGGTCCGCAATGATGACTTTCGGATTATTTGAAAATTCACGTGCGACAACAACCTTTTGGATGTTTCCACCCGACAACATTTTGACCGGTGTCTTTTCAGAACCCGTCTTAACACGATAATCCACAACCTTTTCCTTCGCCCAAGCATTGATCTGCTTAAGTTTCATGAATGGACCATTCAAGAATTCTGGTTTATCAAAATAGATCGACATAAGATTTTCTTCAATACTGGCATATTCCGCAACCCCTAAGGTCATGCGATCCTCAGGAATATGCGACAACCCTAAATCACGAATCTTTCGAATCGAATAACGTTGGATATTCTCCCCATTGATCGTAATCGTTCCTAGACTGGCTTGTTGGAGCCCTGTCAAGACATCGACTAACTCACGTTGACCATTGCCTTCAACCCCAACGACACCCAGTATTTCACCACGACGAATGGAGAAATTCACATCATCCAAGAGTTTACGTTTATGCTCATTGACCAAAGTGACTTGTGCAACTTGAACCGCCACATCTTTTGGATCCGCTTTGGATTTATCCAAATCCCAGACAATCTCACGACCAACCATCAAATTTGAAATATCTTCCTTAGACACTTTATCCGTATCATAAGTCCCAACATCCTTACCCGCACGCATGATGGTGATGCGGTCAGTGATTTCCTTAACTTCATTGAGCTTATGTGAAATAAAGACAATCGTATGCCCCTTATCCTTAAGTAACATCAGTTCTTTAAACAATTCACTGGTTTCTTGTGGTGTCAAAACAGCCGTCGGTTCATCCAGAATCAAAACTTTAGCCCCATGAAACAAAGCCTTCAAGATTTCAATCTTCTGTTTGGTCCCTACACTGCAATCCTCCACCTTCGCCTTTGGATCGATGTCAAAATGATACCGCTTTGCAATTTCCGCAGTATCCGCAATGGCTTTTTGAATATCCAACAAACCACCCGCTTTTTTAGGCTCGTCCCCTAAGACAACATTCTCCGCAACCGTCAGTGAAGGAACCAACATGAAATGTTGGTGTACCATCCCAATACCATTTTTAATGGCTTCTTGAGGATTGGCAAATTTAACTTCTTGACCATTGAGGATGATTTTTCCCTCGGTAGGCTGCTCAATCCCAAAAAGAATTTTCATCAATGTGGATTTCCCCGCGCCATTTTCACCAACCAAAGCGTGGATCTCCCCTTCAACAATACTGAAATTTACTTTCTGATTCGCAACGATACCATTGGGATAGACTTTTAAGATGTCTACCATTTTTACAATTTCTTGCATAACTTTACCCTCTTTATTAAAGAAAATACGTAGAAACAGGGTTCTACGTATTTTTACGAAACAACGATCAAAATATTTTGTAAAATACGCTGTTTCTGATTAAGGTTGAACGGACGCTTTAATCGTATCGAGGTCTTCAGTACTCATACCCATTGCGGAACTGACTTTGATCGCACCGGAACGAATGTCCGCTTCGATTGTTTCGAGTTCAGTTCTGAGTTCAGCACTGACCAATGTTTCATACCATTGGTTCTTCGCGATACCTACGGAATTCGCTTCGAAACCTAAAGTTTCATTGGAACCCCAAGGAACTTTGTCTTCCAACGCCAAATCGATTGCTCGTTTCAAGGAAGCCCCAACATCTTTAAGAACAGAAGTAGGAATGACGTCTGCAGTCGCTGTATTGCCTGCTTCAGCCAATAGAGCCGCTTGGTCGGAGTCAACACCGATACCGTAGAAGCCAGCTTCAGCAGCTGCTTCCAATACACCCATACCTGCATTACCTGCAACTTGGAAGATGACGTCGGCTTTGTTTGAGTTGAATTGAGCCAAAGCCAATTCTTTACCCTTAGCGGAGTCAATGAAGCTATCAACATACGAAATCGCTACTTTAATATCTGGATTTGCCAATTTAGCCCCTTCGATGTATCCAACGAAGAAGTCATTGATAACAGGAATATTCATACCACCAACACCGCCGATAACGCCCGTCTTGGTCATTTTAGCCGCTAAGTAACCAGCAATGTATGAACCCTCATTTTGTTTGTATTGAATCGAGTAAACATTTGCATTCTTACCGCCATCAAATGGTACGGTTGTATCAAAGATGATGAACTTCGTGTCAGGATACAATTCTGCAGCTTCCTGAACGTTTGTTTCCATCTGCCAGGTACCAACGATGATGATGTCATAATCGCCATCAGCCAAATCAAGTAGACCAGGTTGCCACTTCGTGTCATCCGATCCGCCTTCAACAATCTTCACTTCAATGCCGTGTTCTGCGACTGCCGCATCCAAACCAACTTTAGCGGAGTCAAAGAACGACTTGTCCCCTAAGTTACCATTGATGTAGAACGCGACCTTCATTTTTTCTTCTGCTGGTTCTGGATCTTCTTCAGGTGCAGTTGAACATGCGGTCAATGCGCCAACGGTTAGGAAGGCGATTAACAAATATTTTAACAACTTCTTCAAAACGTGTTCCTCCTTGTCTTGTTAGACAGTTTTAATGTGCTCGTGAAAGAGCTTTCATTGTAGATGCATTATAACGAATTTATAGGGATTTCGTCAACTTAAACTCCTCAAGTTTCATCTTTAAAGTTGAATTATGTGAGGATGCGGGCACGAACCTTTTCTAAAAACTTTAGACGCTCGATTTCAGTGCCACTCGCAATATGTTCACAATTCAACCAAAGTTTATCGGACGTGATGCCACAGATTTCAAAAGTGGTTTCAAGTAGACTCGTTTCAATGGGATTACCGACTTTTTCACGCATGAATTCTGTTTCAACTTCAGATGTGGTTAAGATTGTCGTCTTCTTGATGTGTCCAAGTTTACCCACCAAACCCTCTTCTGTCTCATCAAAGGCAAAGCCTGGTAAGAACACTTTATCTAAGAAGCCTTTGAGAAGCGCAGGCGCTTCATACCACCAAATTGGGAAGATGATGACGAGCTCATCACAAGCATTCAATAAACTTTGATATTCACGTACTTTCGGATCACTGGTCTCGCCACGCATGTATAAGCGCAAGTCTTCAGTGCTTAGGACGGGGTTGAAGCCCTCATCACTTAAATCAATCACAACAGGATCTTTTCCACTTTGTTTAAAGCTCTCCACAACGACGTCTTTGACATGGTGATTGAAGCTTTTGCAATAGGGATGCGCAAGTAGAATAACGGGTTTCACATGTCCTCCTTTTTTATAATCATACAATAATTCATGTTAGAATGGGTTAAAAGAGGATACAAACATGACACAATGGACATCAATTTTACAGTCTTCAAAGACTTCTTTAATGAAGATGGAGAATGAACTTTTTAATTCACCGGAGTTGGGCTTTAAGGAACAGAAAACCAGAGAAATCATTCTGAAGTATCTTAAAGAACACCAACTGGATATCACTGAAGATTATGGTCTCTCAGGCTTTAGAGTGACCATAGGTTCAGGTAAGCCCCATATCGCACTAATAGCAGAGATGGACGCCTTGATCGTACACAAACATCCCAATGCTGGTCCTGATGGGGCTGCACACGCTTGTGGTCATCATTTACAAACAACGATCCTAAGCCATGTCTTAACCCTTTTCAATGAACATGAGACATTCAATGGCACATTGAGTTTATATTGCATCGCAGCGGAAGAATTTGTAGATTTGGATTTCCGTTTACAACTTCAAGCTGAGGGTAAAATCAAGCTCTTATCGGGCAAACAAAACTTGATTCTCATGGATGCGTTCAAAGATGTGGATGCATTCCTTTCCGTGCATACCATGGGTGAAACTTCTGTGCCGAGCATGGAGATTAACGCCTCTTTAAGTGGCTTCATCTACAAGAAGCTAAACTTCTATGGCCAAGCCGCGCATGCGGCCGTCATGCCTCACAAAGGCATCAATGCCCTTAATGCACAGTTACTGACTCAACAAGCCTTCGCCTATCTGCGTGAGACCTTTCAAGAAGAGGATCGCATTCGTCTTCATTTAATCACCACCCAAGGCGGTGAAAGTGTGAACTCGGTTCCTGCCCATACCATACTCGAAGGTTATGTACGCTCCATCAACCCAGATACACTCATCACCTTAAATGCACGTTTGAACGAGACCGCAAAACATTGTGCACAAGCGATGGAAGCACGTGTTGAAATTGAAGATCGCACCGGCTACATGCCTTTGCTTCAATCACGGGATCTCAATGCTTTATTACTTCCACACATCAAAGCAGTTGTGGAAGAGAAGAACATCATCGATCATCAGAAGTCCTTTGCGGCGGGCGACATGGGCGACTTGTCGCTCTTCAAACCAACCATTCAACTGGGCTTCTCAGGATGTAAGGGCTTGGTTCATGGTATGGACTTTAGAATGGACAATGCGGATGAAGCTTTGATCGATCCGGCGTATGTCTTACTAAGCACTTTGAGCGATGTTTATCGCAACCCAAGTACGTTTAATGCGATTGTAAGTGCCTATCCAACGAAGATGACTTGTGAAGAGTATGAAAAAATGCATGCTTTATAATACATAAAGTTACATTTATATCTTTCTGTATATGAATTAACACTATTTCGTCCTATAATAATCCTATGAACTATATTTATCTGAATAAAGAGCTCAGAATGCCACTCTATAAACAGATTCACCAAAGCATCCGAAATGCTATTTTAAATGGTGAACTTGAAAACAACGCCGCTTTACCCTACGAAGAGGAGATCGCTGAATTTTACAATGTCAGTAGGATTGCGGTGCGAATGGCCTACGAAGCATTAGCCAATGAAGGCTTGATTGTTCGAATCAAACGTCGCGGTACATTTGTATCCAAACGACCCATATTGACCTACGATGATCATGAGATCGCCTATCTTAAGCGCATGTTGGAAAGCAGAGGCTACCTCTACAGTCAGCGCAATCTCTTGGTCGAAACCATCCAAGTCGATAACAATCAGTATCCTGATGTGTTTAAAAGTTATGGAAAAGCCGTCTTGCGGATCACGCAATCGATTCAAATCAATCACATGCCCTTTGCCTTAGTCGAATACTTCATCCCACAGAGCGTCAACTTGTATCAAACGGAGACCATCATCAACAGTGATGACAGTCTGTTGGCAATTGATAAGATCCTACAGTTGAAGATCGCGAAAATCGATGCCTTGTATCGCGGTGAAAAAGTAAGAGATATCTATGCAAAATCATTAGGTTTGACCCAAGATGCGTCGGTTTATCATTACTTCATTAGTTATAAGGACAATCAAGACAAGCTCAAACTCTTTAGTTCCATCGTCATCAATGGCAATACAAACATCTTAGAGAAAGCGATGAGGATTCAATCATGATCGAACGTTACATTCAGATTGATAAACGTCGTAATCAAAGCATCCAGGAACAACTTAAACATGAGCTTTATTCTGTGATCATGGTTCGAACTTTACCAGAAGATTATGTCATGCCGAGTGTTAATGATTTAGCCAAGAGTTTGGATGCGCAAGCAGAGGATGTCCAATTCGCTTATGATGCTTTAGTCGAAGAAAAATTTCTAATTCTCGATTCAAAAGGTTATTTGATCCGCCAAAGTATCTTGCCTGTAAATCATGGAATATCCCTTAAGGCTTTGATTGATGGCATCACCAACATTGGTCTCACCCCCATCATTCAAGACATTGAACAAAATATTGTCGAGCTCAAAGAACTTAAGAAAATTGAACATCGCTTTGATTCGGATGACAAACTGGTAAAATTCTCACGTCTGTATCTGGGCAATGAGCATAAAGTTGCGTTCTTAGACAACTATCTATCGATTAAACATTTCCCTGGGATGGAGGACATCAATTATACAAACTTCCAAATCTATCCTTATATCTTTGAGAACTACCCTGGTACCTATGACATCAAGCGTCAATTCACAATTGAGTCCATTAATAAAGAAGTCGCCAACCTATTAAGCCTAGCCGAAGGAAGCCCAGCGATTCACATTATTTCGCAGATTTATACTGAGGATGGGTCGCAGGTGGAGTATTCCAACATTTGGGTCAGCGCACATTTCTTTAAGTTCCAGATCAGTAAAGATTTCAGTTTATAATTTCGCACAAGTACTTTGCATATACAGCTCCTTTCACATCAGGAGCTTTTTAATTGCCAATATTGGGAGTATGGTAAAGAAAAAGGAGAACACTAATGTTACTTCAAAAAGAACGTGAAATGATTGTGGCTTATGGTAAGAGAATGCTCAGTGCTGGCCTGACACGTGGCACTGGGGGGGAATCTAAGTAGTTATGATCGTAATCTAGAACGCATGGCCATCACACCTTCAGGCATTCCTTATGAAGAGATTGAAGCTGAAGATATCATGATCATGAAGTTGGATGGGACCATCATTGAAGGCAACAAGACACCTTCCTCGGAACACGCCATGCATGAGATCGTCTATCGAACACGTGAAGATGTTGGGGCGATGTTGCATGTGCATTCTACTTTCGCAGTGACTTTGGCATGTTTGAATGAAGATTTGCCTGCTGTGGATTATAGGGTGGCTTACTCAAGAGGGCGTAGTGTAAAGTGCGCACCTTATGCTTCGTTTGGAACTCCGGATTTAGCTGTGAACGCATTGAAGACAATGGGAAATCAGAACGCGGTTCTATTGACCAATCATGGCATGAATGTGGTTGGACCGGATCTGCCCAAAGCTTTTGCGATTGCGGAACAACTTGAATTCTGTGCTGAGTTGTATGTTAAAGCTCGAACCATTGGCAAACCTGTTATTCTTCCCGATGATGAAATGGATCAGATGGTTGAACGTTTCATGCGTGCAGGGTATTGATTTAATAATATTGAATCGAAATCTAACACTGTTTATGTTAGATTGCAATGCTTCCTGTTAGATTTAAATTAAAAGGATCGCACCACTTTTGTGTACGATCCTTAATTGTTATAACGGTATCTTAAACCGTATCGTCGTCCCAATATCCAGCTTACTATCCACGTCTAAGCGGATATGATGGTTTGCCGCAATCTTCGATACGATCAATAAACCTAAGCCATTGCCGTTTGGATTATTTTGACTGTCTTTCTTATAGCGTTGAAACAACTCTTTTTGTTTGAGTTCATTCATACCGATGCCATGATCCACAACTTCAATCGTGATCATCGCATCGCCTTGTTTCGCAATGAGTTCGATGCTTGTCTTCTCAGGTGAGAACTTCGACGCATTATCCAATGTCGCAATGAACATCTGTTTCAAGCGTTGTGCATCTCCCTTGAACGACCATGAACCTTCTTCAATGTGAACAGCGAGAGCTTGCTGCTTCTGTTCGAGGAGTGCACGAGCGCTTCTAACCACATCATCCAAGACATCATGTAGCTCAATCGTTTGCATATCCAACTTGAAATCCGGATCTTCAAGCTTAGATAGATCCAATAAATCCTGAATCAGTCTTTGCATCCCCAATGTTTCTTGAATGATCTGAGCACTGATTTGAGGACTGTCCTCAATGGGATAGACCTGATCCTTGACACCCTCAGCTAAACCACGAATGATTGTGACCGGTGTCCGTAATTCATGCGTGATGTCCGCAATAAAATTCTGACGCATCTTTTCTAGATTGGCACTTTGTTTCGACGCATCGTCCAAACGTTTGGCTAAACTGTTGATATTGTTCGATAATTGTCCAATTTCATCTTTTTGCTTAACATCCAAGAACACTTCATAATTCCCCATCGCCAAGGTATTTACAGCCTCATTGGCTCGATTCAATGGTTTAACAAACTTCAAGGATAAGAAATAGCCCAAAAGAATGGCAAAAATGATCCCAATCCCCAGTGATAACAAGAGTATCCGAATCGTACTTTCCGTTAAAGCATTGATTGAGGTAACTGAAGCAGAGATGAACAAAGCCGCAATGACCTGATCATTCACTTCAATTGGTGTTCCAACCGTTACCGTTTCGGTATTGAA
>CAYRIW010000034.1:0-14148 GCA_964424595.1 uncultured Erysipelotrichaceae bacterium
ATGTACTCGAGCCGCCGGAGGATAGAAGCAATAAAGGAACCCCTGTTAAAGGAATCAAAGCGGTGACGCCACCCACATTCAAGACGAAGTGACTGAAGATATACATCGCGATTCCAACCAGAACCATACGTGTCTTCTCATTGTTCGCATTCAAGGCATGTTTTAGTAAACGATAGATCAAAATGAAGTACAAAGCCACCACAAGCGCTACGCCTAAAAAGCCAAATTCTTCTGCCAAAACAGCCAAAATGAAGTCAGTCTTAGCAGCGGGTAGATAACCGTATTTTTGAAGGCTCTTACCAAAGCCAACACCGGACCAACCGCCTTTTACGAAGGCGACCAAACCATTGACCAATTGATACCCACTTCCATATTTATTAATAAAGGGATTAATGGTGTTTTCAAATCGTGAAACCATGTACGATGGTAGATTTAAAACATTCTTAACAAAATAGATTCCCGCTGGTGATAAGACCAAAAACGACAAGAGCACCGTAATAAGAATCAAAACAACGATTGTTACTTGTAGAGGAACCAACTTCTTATGCCCTGCCATCAAGAACTCAAAAACCACCATCACAAAGAGCACAACACCGGTACCCGTATCTTTTTGAATCAAGATGATCAAGAGAATGGTTGCCCCAATATAGTAAAAAGGAACTTGAATCAAATCGGATAAACGAATATTCTTCCCTCGTGCATCTCCAATATAAACCGCCAATAGGATGATCGCGCCTAATTTTGCGAATTCACTGGGCTGGATGGTCATTCCCAAGGGTAATTGAATCCAAGCTTGAGCACCATTTACGGCTGGAAAGAACAGTGGAAAAAGTAAACTGACAAACAAGAAGGCCCCTAATGGGATGATGTATCGTTTGAACCACATGATATTAAACATGCGTGCAAAAGCGATGTATCCAATGTATCCGACGAATAAAAAAGCGAATTGTTTTGCCGCAACCAAGCCGAGTGCTTGCGCAGAGGTATTGGTGGTCATCGAAGCGGATATGATCATAAAGAAGCCGATGATGCCTAAGAGGATCATGGCGATTTGTATGGAAAGGTCTCTTCCTTTTGGGAGGCGTAAGCTGAGTCTCGGTTTTTTCATCACGCTTATTGTACCAAAAAACCATGCAGCTGGTAGCGCAAAGAACGAACAAGTTTGATATTCAGTCGATGGGTTTGTATAATGAATTCATTGAGGATAAATCCATGGATAAACTTAAAAGAGAGCTCAGTGAGTTGGATGTTTGGTCGTTGGCATTAGGTGCGATTATCGGTTGGGGTTGTTTCGTCCTACCGGGGAATAAATTCTTAAATGATGCAGGACCCTTGGGTACTGCCATCGCATTAAGCATCGGTGCACTTATCATGATTTTCATTGCACGCAGCTATGGTGTCTTGATTCATCGTTTCCCCGTAGCGGGTGGTGAATTCACGTACGCCTATGTTGGCTTCAAGCGTAAACATGCGTTCTTTGCGGCATGGATGTTGGGCTTGTCCTACTTAAGTATCGTTCCACTCAATGCGACCGCCTTGGGTTTGATCAGTCGATATATGTTTCCAGGCGTCATTCAAGTGGGCTATCTTTACACCGTCGCAGGTTGGGATGTCTATCTGGGTGAAATTGTCGTATCAAGTTTAACACTGATCTTATTAACCTTAGCCAATATCCGTGGTGTCAAGCTTTTCGGCAACTTGGCAAAGTTCTTAGCCTTTGGTTTAAGTGGTGGCATTGTCATTCTGTTCATCCTTACCCTATTCAGTCCGCAAGTGGACTTCAATAATCTTCAACCGCTCTTCTCCCCCCATAAATCGATGTGGGCTGGGATCTTATCCATTGTGGCAATTTCGCCTTGGGCTTTTGTAGGCTTCGACACGATTCCTCAAGCCTCTGAAGAGTTCAAATTCAATCCTAAGAAATCTTATCGTTTGATGCTTATCTCCATTATCATCGGTGCTTTGATGTACATCTTAGTCAACACAATGACCGCGATGGTTTTCCCATGGGTTGAATATCTACAAACACAACCGCATTGGGCTACAGGTGAAGCCGTAGAAATGGTCGCAGGTAAATTAGGCTTGTTTATCTTAGGCATAGCCATTTTAAGCGCCATTCTCAGTGGCATCAATGGCTTCCTCTTGGCAACCAGTCGTTTGTTTCTCGGGATGGCACGTACGTATGCACTTCCTAATGTATTCGGGAAGATTCATCCTGTTCACAAAACTCCTTCCTTTGCGCTTCTATTCGTTCTTGTGATCTCATTGATTGCGCCTTGGGTAGGTCGTGCGGCTCTTCTATGGATCGTTGACATGGCAAGCATCGGTGCAGCAATCGGCTATTTCTATACGTCCGCAACTGCGTTTGTCTTATATCTCCGTGATAAAAAGAATATCGAACTTAAGAAGAATGCGCCTTTCGCATTCTTAGGGAGTCTATTTTCGATTGGTTTTGCCGTTTTGTTATTGATGCCTGGAAGTCCAGCTGTTCTTTCTACACCTTCACTGATCGCTTTGTTTGTGTGGGTATTGATGGGCTTGGGCTTCTATCTCAGCTCTAAAGATTATCGTAAAGCATCGGATACTGAACTCGCCAAGAACTTTGGTTTAGAGGATATTCATGGCGACGCGTAAATCTAAATTTGATCGGATACTGCAAGATCCTTTGCGTAAGAATCTTTTTCAAATTGCCTTTGAATTGGGTTATTATTCGATTCAAGAAAGACGTTTCGCAAAAGAATACTTAAGTCGTTTGTTGTATCGAAAGAATAGCCTTCCTTTCAATCATTTCTTACGGGATGCGGAAATTGGCAAATTACAACTTTCTCGCATCTTACATAGTGATGAAAGTGCTGAAACCTTGATCAATAAGGTCAAGTTCTACGAATTCTGTGTTCAAAACAACATCCCAACTCCTAAGATCATTGTCTATAATGAGAAACAGCTGTTTCATGATTTTAAACAAAGCTTTGAAATCAAAGATGTGAGACAGTTCATGGAATTGGCTAAAGCATGGATTCTTGCGTCTAAGCACCAAAGCATCTTCATCAAACCTGTGGATGGCAAAGGTGGAGCCAACGCCTATCGTTTGGATCTCAATTCCCATGAAGCTGAATTCAATACTGTTTTCAATGCGATCATCACGGCTCACTACATCATCCAGGAAACCATCATCCAACATCCGGATATTCAAATGGTTTCACCCTATTCCATCAACACCTTACGTGTTGATACCTATAAGCCATTAAATGAACCCAGTCGGGTCATGAGTGCTTTGATGCGCTTTGGTCGTAGAGGTTTCGTCGTGGATAACCCAGGTTCATCGGGTGGTTTCTTTGTGCCTGTGGACAGGCAGAATAAATGTTTGAAAGCCCCTGGTCTTCAAATGATGGCGGTTGGCAATCACACCTATCTTGAACACCCCGATACACATGTTGTCTTGGATAAACATTCCATTCCTTATTTAGATGAAGCTTTCGCCTTGGTCAACCATGCATGTGAACTGTTAGGAGATCGTTTGATAGGTTGGGATGTATGCATTGGTCCTGAAGGCCCCATCATCATTGAAGGCAATCATAATTATCATATGGTCATGCAGGAAGTCGCTTATGGGGGTTATCGTAAACATCCTGATTTCATGCGTGTGCTTGCGGAAGAGAACATTCGTCCCTAATTCATTTCACTATACAAAGACTTAAGTTTACTTTATAATGTGTCTGTACTTTAGAATGTGACATATCATCCAAAGTTTGAAACTTTTTTTGATATGGGATATAGAGGTTATATGAATCGCTTAACTTATTCACTCATCGTGAAAGACGATAATCCAAGTCTTCGCGAAAAATCTGAACCTTTGAACTTGCCCTTAAGCCAGAAATATCAGGCGTTGGCAAAAAGAATGTTGCGGTATGTCAAAGACTCCCGTGATGATGAAAAGGCAGAGAAATATGATTTGAAACCAGCCGTTGGCTTGGCAGCCCCACAAGTGGGTGTCAATGTTCAGATGCTGGTTGTTGTGGTTGATAATGAGGAAGATGGCTTTGACGAATATGTCTTAGCCAATCCGAAGATCATTTCACATTCCGTTCAAAAAACGGTGTTGGCAAGTGGCGAAGGCTGTTTATCGGTTGAAGATGAACACCAAGGACTGGTTCCTCGTCATGCGCGCATCACGGTTAAAGCCTATGATATTCTAAAACAAGAAGTCGTTGAGTTTCGTGCAAACGGTTATTTAGCTGTTGTTTTGCAACATGAGATCGACCATTTGAATGGCATTCTTTTCTATGATCGCATCAATCGTGAAGATCCGTGGAAACTCGAAGAAAATACACTCGTAATTGAAGCTTAAGGAGCATTATGAAACAAATAATAGAAGAACCCAAGACCTATGATCGGAATACCGATACACTGGTCTACGCTTTAGGCGGTCTCGGTGAAGTCGGCAAAAACATGTACTGTTATGAGCATCAAGATGAAATCATCATCATTGACTCCGGTGTCCGCTTCCCAGAAGAAAGACTTTTGGGTGTGGATTACGTTATTCCAGATTATGGTTATTTACAACGCAATCAACACAAAGTTAAGGCTTTGATCATCACGCATGGTCATGAAGACCATATTGGTGGCATTCCTTTCCTTTTAAAATCAGTCCGTGTCCCACGTATTTATGCACCGAACTTTGCGGCTGCTTTGATTATGCGCAAGTTGGAAGAAAAACGGATGCGTGATGTCCCAAAGATTGAAATCATCAATGAGAATTCACGCGTTGAGACGGAACACTTCCGTGTCGGCTTTTACAATACCACCCACTCCATTCCGGATGCCCTCGGTGTCTTGATCAATACGCCGAATGGTCGTATCGTTCACACCGGTGATTTTAAGTTTGACTTAACCCCGGTTGGCATCAATGCGGATTATCAAAAGATGGCCTACATCGGTCAGATTGGTGTCACCCTCTTGATGAGTGATTCCACCAATTCATCCGTCAGTGGTTTCTCCATCAGTGAAAAGAAAGTTGCACAAGCTTTGCTCGATACCGCACGTAAAACCAATGGTCGCCTCATCATGGTCACCTTTGCATCAAACGTCTATCGTGTACGTCAAATCATTGAAGCCGCTGTTGAGACAGGACGTAAAGTCTGTGTCTTCGGTCGCTCCATGGAAAATGTAGTGGTCGTTGGTCGTAAACATGGTCATATTCCGTACGGCGATGAACACTTCATTGAGCCCAACATGTTGAATACGATCCCAGCAAACAAAGTTTTGATTCTTGCGACCGGTTCGCAAGGTGAACCTTTGGCGGCTCTATCCCGTATTGCGCATGGAACGCATCGTTTCATCAAGATCATTCCTGGCGATACCGTCGTCTTCTCCAGCAGTCCGATTCCTGGCAACGCACAGAGCGTTTCCGGTGTCGTCAATAAACTAACCCGTGCTGGCGCAAACGTGCTCACAAACAGTGTATTGAACTCCCTGCATACTACAGGTCATGCCTCGCAAGAAGAACAGAAATTGATGTTGCAGTTGATCAAACCAAAATTCTTCATGCCGATTCATGGTGAATACAAAATGCTCAAAGTTCATGCCAAAACAGGCATGGAAACAGGCATTCCAAAAGAAAACATCTTCATCTGTGCTAATGGTGATGCTGTTGTCCTACGCAATGAGGAAGTCTTCATGAGTGATACACGTATTCAAAGTGATGACATCTATGTCGATGGAAACGATGCATCGGGTCTATCCACCTCTGTCATCAAAGACAGACGTTTATTGGCCGATAACGGCATGGTGAGTGTCATCGTTACGATTGATTCCCGCTATAACAAGATCCTTGTCCGTCCCAACATCGTATCCCGTGGTTTCGTCTTCTTGAAGGAATCTCAATCCTTACTCAAAGAAGCTGAAATGGTCGTTTATGAAGCACTCAAAAAGAAAATGCTTCAAAAAACAACCTTTGGTGAACTGAAGAATACCATTCGTGCTTCATTGGAACCTTTCTTGTTCCAAAAGACAAGTCGTAACCCTTTGGTGATTCCGGTCATCCTAAATCAAAAAGCTGCGATGGCGCAGCTCCAAAGTAAGCAAAGATAGCAAAAGAGAACCTACGTTCTCTTTTTTGTTATTGGTAGATTTCGATCGAGCCTAAGATACAGGTATAATGAATCTTGATGCTTTGACTCGTAATGATGTTCTTTTCACTTCGATCATGAACCTCACCCAAGACAGGTGATCCAGCCATTTCAACACGAATGCCTTTAGGAAGTTTCAAACTGACACCCGCCAAGACGGAATTCACTTCAATCGTGACTTGTTCTTTCTCAAAGACAATGCCACTGAAATCCATATCCACAGAAGCCAAGACCCCATTAACCGAACATTGATCGAAATGGGTATTCTCCACTTTTTCATTGACCGAATTCAAGAAACCATTGTATTCCTTTTGGTTGGACGTATTGCGATGCACATTTTCCGTTCTAACACGTACAGGTCTGCTTTGTTTACTGATCAAGAGGTTTAAGCCCAATAGAATCAACAAACCTGGCCAGAAGTACATCATGATTTGATCAAAGGTCAAACGCAAGTAACCTAGTTCGTCCAATAAGGTCAAAACCCCAATCGTCAAGAGAATCAAGCCTAAGATTTGAACTTGTCGATTACGAACCAATAAACTCAAACCAAATAGAATCAAAACAGCAGGCCAGAAGTAATCATAGATCTGGCGAATATCCACAAGATCAAGATTATCCAATATGAGTAAGGTACCGATTGTGATCAGGAAGAGCGCTAATAGTTTTTTCATTTTCATCATCCTCAATTCTTTATCTCTATTATACGCATGTAAATCCGTTATAATAGTAGGGTATGAAAAATTTATTAAAAGCCCTGCTTCTAACCCTTGTTTTGATGGGTTTGATACTCTATATCTTCTACATTGACAGTACCAACGCAGCTTTGACACGCTTACGCGTTGAGAAACATGACATTGTTCATGAACAAATTCCAGCTTCGTTCAATAATGTGAAGATTCTTTACTTCTCAGATCTTCATGCCTACAGTCTTGGGGCTGAATACCAGACTAAGATTTTTGAGAAGATTCAGAGCATGGACTTTGACTTGGTTCTCTTTGGTGGTGATTTGATTGAGTCTTCAATCAATATGAATGACGAAGAGGTCCTGCGTTTAATCGAACAGTTGAATGCGATTGAAGCGCCCTTAGGCAAGTTCGCAGTATTAGGCAATGAAGATCGTGATCGATTGGAGTTGGTTCAAACCATTTATGCCCAAAGCGGGTTTGAAATCCTTGGAACAGAAAGTATTCCTTTGCACAATCTAAGCAATGAATACATCGTTTTGAATACGGTTGATCTATTGGATTCATCGATTGGGCAAAAGTTGAATGGTTTCTCAATCACCCTTAGCTACAACCCACTTGCACTTAAAGGACGCAATGATCCCCTGATGTTAAGCGCAATGACACACAAGGGTCAGGTTCGATTCCCCGTGCTTGGATCACGTTATCAGAAAGAAGCGATGGAATATGCCCCAGCTGTAGATGGGGTGTGGATTGTGTCCAATGGCTTAGGCGTTGACGATTATAAAGCACGCTTTCTAACGGATCCCAGCTTATATTTGATTACCTTGATTCGTAAATAATACCACCGGGTATGAATGCATCGTGCATTCGTCGACACATCGTTAGGTCTTAGAAGATGTGCATACGGATGCTTTTTATATGGAGGACCTTGATGAAAACATTTAAACGATTGACGTCCAACTTCACTAAAATGGAATTGCGCTTATGGGCTTGGTCCAATGCATTGATCATTTTATCATTCTTCTTCTTCAAACAAACAAATTTCCTTACACTTGGTGCATCTTTGATTGGCGTCAGTTCGTTGACTTTCAGTGCAAAAGGAAATCCTATTGGACAAGTTCTCATGATCATATTTAGTTTGTTTTATGGAATCATTTCATTCAGCTATCAATACTATGGAGAAGTGTTAACGTATCTTGGCATGACGATGCCAATGGCAATCATTGCCTTGGTCTCTTGGTTGAAACATCCATATGAAGGAAAGCGCTCTGAAGTTCGCGTGAATCACATTCATGGGCTTGAGTTCATCGTCTTGGCTGTTTTAACGCCTCTTGTAACTTATGTATCCTATTTGATCTTGGTCTATTTCAAGACAGCACATATTATCTTTAGTACGCTATCTGTTTCCACAACATTTATCGCGGTTTATCTTACATTCAGACGAAGTTCGTATTTTACAATCGCTTATGCAGTGAATGATTTGGTCTTGATCGTACTATGGGGATTGACAAGTATTGAGGATCTATCTTATTTATCGGTCGTCGTGTGCTTTATCACCTTTTTAGTCAATGATCTATACGGTTTTTACAACTGGAGAAAAATGGCTAAACGTCAAACCCAATAGCATCCATATAAACAGTTATTGCGTTGCATTTCTATTGAGAACATAGGCTTTGATGGGTTCAAATAACTTTATTGATAATAGCGTCAGATGCGCTCTTCATCACAAACTATCATGGGTTTCTTCTATCTTGATTACTCGTGCAAAACTTGGCCATATGGCTTGTTCATAGAAATCAATCAGTTGGTCTGCTTTCAACCAAGAATTATCATAGGTACTTGTGCATCCTTTGATCACATCACATTGATAGCCTTTTTCGAATGCACTTTTGAGTGTCGCATCGACACAATATTCTGTCTGCATGCCAACAATGACCAAATGATTGATCTTAAAAGCTTGTAAGCCTGATTCCAAGTTTGTGTCTTTGAATGCACTGTTATATTTTTTATCAAGGATGGGTTCATCCTTATAGTCCAATGTTTTAGCGAGTTGCCATCCTTCTTCTCCATAGGCTAAGGTATCTCCTTTACCTCCATCATGACGAATGAAAAAGATTGGACTCTTTTTTGAGCGATACAGTTGAATCAACATATTGATGTTTTGAATGAGCTTTTCTTTATGATAAGGATTTTCTTCCAATAGAGCTTCCTGAACATCAATAACCAGTAAAGCACTTCTTTTAGGGGTGCGACCAAGCTTGTTTTCCTCTAGAAAGTCATTCAGGATCCGAATCGTTTTTGGACCCAAGCCATGCAGTGCTAAGAGCTCCTTATCTGAATAGCTTAAGAGATCTTCCAGTTTGGTACAGTGGAGTTGTTCGATTGCACATCGTGCAGGTTCGGAAATACGATCTAAGAAAACATTGAGTTCCATAGTTTATCCTCTTTTCGTAATTATAGAACAAATCATAAAAAAAGGATGCGATTAGGCATCCTAGGCGACTACAAAATTCAACAACTTATTCTTAACGTAAATGACTTTACGTAAGGTTTTACCTTCCATGTAGGAGACAACCAATTTCTTCGCTTCTTCTTCGATTGTCGCTTGTTCGGCATCGAATGCCACGAGCAACTTAGCACGAATCTTACCATTGACTTGGATGACCAACTCAACTTCATCCTCCACGAGGTATTTCTCATCATACGTCGGCCAAGCTTCAAAGCTGATGCCTTGTTTACCTGTGACTTGCGTCCAAAGTTCCTCACCGAGATGCGGTGCGAAACAACTGAACATTTGGATGAAACCATGGGCATAAGGACGATAGATCTTCCCTTGCTTGAAGCATTCATTGATGAAGATCATCATTTGCGAGACCGCTGTATTGAAATTAAGCGTCTCAATATCATGCGTCACTTTCTTGACGGTGTAGTGATAAACCTTATCCAAACCATGATCGTTCTCGTCTACGAATTCCGCGACTTCACTGAAGAAACGATCGACACGATCCAACCATTTCTTTGTGCCATCGAGTCCAGTATTACTCCAAGGAAGTGCTGCTTCAAGCGGTCCCATGAACATTTCATAGACGCGCAATGAATCAGCCCCATGGCTTTCAATAATCAAATCCGGATTGATGACATTGCCTCTGGACTTGCTCATCTTTTCACCATTCTCACCGAGGATCATGCCTTGGTGGAAGAGTTTGGCAAAGGGTTCCTTTGTAGGAACGACACCGATATCATACAAGACCTTATGCCAGAAACGTGCATAGAGCAAATGCAAGACCGCATGTTCCGCACCACCGACATACAGATCGACAGGCAGCCAGTGTTTTAAGAGTTCACTTGCGGCGATCGCATCGTCATTACGTGGATCGATGTATCTCAGGTAGTACCAACAACTTCCAGCCCATTGTGGCATGGTATTAGTTTCACGTTTGCCTTTGACACCATCGATTTCCACATCCAACCATGTACCGGCATTGGACAATGGACTCTCACCCTTATCCGATGGTTTATAGTTATCGACTGCAGGCAGTTCCAATGGCAATTCATGGATATCTACGGTACGCTTTGTTCCATCTTCCATCAATACGATCGGAATGGGTTCACCCCAGTAACGTTGACGTGAAAACAACCAGTCTCTTAACTTGTAACTCACTTTGGCTTCACCACATTTGTGTTCCACCAACCAAGCATTCATGGTCTTTAAAGCATCTTCTTTATTCAAACCATTCAAGAAATCTGAATTGATGTGTAAGCCATCGCCTGTGAAAGCAGCCTTTTCAATATCACCGCCTTCAAGAACCGCTACGATTTCAAGTCCAAACTTCTTTGCGAATTCATAATCGCGCTCATCATGCGCAGGAACAGCCATGATGGCCCCTGTTCCATAACTTGCCAAGACATAATCCGCAATCCAAATCGGAATCAATTTTTGGTTCGCAGGATTAAGCGCATAAGCACCAGTAAAGACACCGGTTTTCTCTTTATTCAATTCCGTACGTTGGAGATCGGACTTTGTTGCACAGGCTTGAATATACGCTTCCACATCAGCTTTTTGTTCTGCCGTCGTGATTTGCGAGACAAAAGGATGTTCCGGTGCCAATACACAATAGGTTGCACCAAATAAGGTGTCGCTTCGTGTCGTGAAAACAGTGAATTCTAAATCATGTTGGTCGACTTTGAAGACGACATTCGCCCCAACGGATTTGCCGATCCAATTGATCTGCATTTCTTTCGTGCTGACTGGCCATTCAACCAAGTCCAGATCTTCCAAGAGACGTTCCGCATATTCTGTGATTCTAAGAACCCATTGACGCATTGGAACACGGTAAACTGGAAAATTACCGCGTTCTGACTTACCATCGATGACTTCTTCATTGGCCAATACCGTTCCCAATTCTGGGCACCAGTTGACAGGTATCTCATCCACATACGCCAAACCCTTATTGTACAGTTGAATGAAAATCCATTGCGTCCATTTATAATACTCTGGATCCGTTGTGGAGATTTCTTTGGACCAATCATAGGAAAGTCCTAATGCTTTGATTTGACTCTTGAAGGTTTCAATATTCTTCTTCGTAAAATCTGCAGGATGATGACCTGTATTCAATGCGTATTGTTCCGCAGGCAAGCCAAAAGCATCCCAACCCATTGGATGAAGGACATTGTAGCCTTGCATGCGTTTCATACGTGAAATGATATCGGTTGCCGTATAGCCTTCTGGATGTCCGACATGAAGTCCCGCTCCACTAGGATACGGAAACATGTCTAAGATATAGGCTTTTGGTTTATCAAAATCCCATACATTCGTTTTAAACGTTTCATTCTTTTCCCAAAAGGCCTGCCATTTGGGTTCAATCTTAAGATGATCTTTCATTTTGCCTCCTAAAATAAAAAAAGGTCCGCCAAGGACGAGATTACTCGCGGTACCACCTTAGTTCACACATGTGCACTTGATCCGATAACGGGGGTCCGTAAAAGATTTTGTCTTTTAAGCTCAAAACCGAGTTCAGAAGTTTTTCGGTTGTGTTCCATCATCCCACAACTTTCTAAATGTCCATTTGCTTCTTACTACTGTTTATCTACGCATCATTTAAAGTATAGCGAACAAGCCTTCAAAAAGCAAGTTGCTGTGCTACAATACCATCATGAATAAATTCATCTATACCAATGACAATAAACGTTACCATACCTTCAACTATGAGACACGTAAACACTATGGATTCAAAGTCTTCAAGGTTGGTTTGAATGCTGGTTTCACCTGTCCCAACCGTGATGGCAAAGTCGCCTTCGGAGGTTGTAGTTTTTGTAATGAAATCGGCAGTGGTGATTTCCAGGGCAATACCACCCTCAATCTGCTTGAACAGTTTAACCGTGGCGTCGCAATCCAACGTAAGAAATGGCCCGATGCCAAAGCCATCGCCTATTTCCAAGCCTTCACCAACACCTATGCGCCCTTAGAACAGCTTAAGTGCCTCTATGAACCCTTCCTTCACCATCCCGATGTCGTTGCACTTGCCATCGCGACCCGGATTGATTGTTTAGATGAAGATATCATTCAGTATTTGGATGGGTTGACGCAAATCAAGGATATCTATCTTGAATTAGGCCTACAGAGCATTCATGATGAGACCGCTAAACACATGAACCGTGGCTATACCTACGCTCAATTTGAAGCTGTTTTCAAGCGCTTAAAGCAAACTAAACTTAAGTTGATCGTTCATGTGATGAATGGTTATCCAACTGAGACAACAGATCAGATGCATGAGACCGTTAAAATCATCGGACAATTAAGGCCTTATGGGCTCAAGATCCATATGTTGAATCTGTTGGAGAATACACGCTTGGCCATGGAGCACCAAATCAAACCCTATGCATTATTGGATATGGAGAGCTATATTGAATTAGTCGTCAATCAATTGAGACACATTCCTGCAGAAGTCGCCATCTTACGTTTAACGGGTGATTACAGTCCTACGGATTTGATTGAACCCCAATGGATCAAACAGAAGATCAATGTCTTGAATGGCATCGACAAACGTATGGCATCGCTGGATGTATACCAAGGAGATTTATGCTTCGCGTAACCAGCTTCGTCCATCAATTTATCAAAAACACATTCACACAAAGCTCCACTCTATTGGATCTCACATTGGGCAACGGCAACGATGCTTTATTCTGCCTTCAAAGAGGACATCGTGTCATCGGCTTGGATATTCAGGCTTTGGCAATCGAGCGATCTGAAGCGAAGTGTCATGACTATCCAAAGCATGTCTTTCATCAAATCGACCATGCCTTGCTCGACACTGTGATTCATGAACCGCTTGATGGTGTCTTAATGAACAATGGCTATTTACCCAATGGCGATGAACAGATCACCACTTCCCTGTTCTCAAGTTTAATCGCACTCGAGAAAAGCATTGTGTTGATGCGTCTTTTTGCCTATTTGATCGTGACGCTCTACCGTAAGCAAGCAGGTGGTTTACATGAAGCAGAAGGCATCGAAACCTATCTTAGACAAAATAAAAAGCTTCGGTTCAACCAAAGCTATACTTATCCAAATGATGATTTAGCACCCTTAGTATTGATTTTCCAAAAGGTAGATGAAGGCTCTTAAATCGCGTCTGTGAACCCATGCATCCACTTTGGATTCCGCATGTCTGAATTGACGAATGGCCTCATCCGGAGACAACCATACAACTTGATCGATCAAGATCTTTTCTTCTTCCGTTCGATTGGTTTCGTCTAATTGCTCGTCCGCTTCGGCCACAAAGAATACGGAACATGTCATACGTTGTATCGGATTCAATCGATCGATAATACAGCCTAATAAGTGATAATTCTTTGCGGTATAGCCGATTTCCTCTTCGACTTCACGAATGGCTGCTTCTAAAAATGTTTCATCTTCCTCAACACCACCGCCACAGGTCTCCAAGTGATTGCGTAAACCTAAGAAATCCTCACCCACGATTCTTAAGAAAGCATACTTCCCTTCTTGATTGCGAATAAAAACACGCGATGTGAAACGAAGTGTTTCAATTGCTTCTTCAGGCCAAAAAATATCTTCGTGTTGTGCTATGAGTTTCATGGTTCTCTCTAAAGAAAAGACGTCCTTAGACGTCCTCTATTGTTTGCTTGATTCATAATCGGGGGATTACTGGCCATTCGTATGGGTGGGGGAAGTGAATGGTCCAGGGAATCAAACATTTCGGGTTCTGAACCCACTCTTATCTTACAAATTCTACACTTATTTGTCAACACATAAACACTGTTTACCGCATTATAATACTAAATTCTGTTTTCCTAGGAAAACAGAATTTAGTGTGAGA
>CAYRIW010000035.1:0-13719 GCA_964424595.1 uncultured Erysipelotrichaceae bacterium
ACCTTCAAGAGATTGAACTGCTCCAACATATACGCTGTTGTCTCTTCTTCAGTTGTAAATGTCAAACTAAATAAAGCCGACATCAAACGATTCATTAGATCCATCGTCATCTCCATTAAAGGATACGCTTTGATTGTCACATTCACCACAGCCTCATTATCTGTAATAGTCGTACTGTTGATGGTGTACTCAAACTCTTGTACCAAATCGAGATAAGCCGTAGAGAGTTCTTTACCCGCTTCTGTTTGATTGTTTAATAATTCTTCCGTATCCTCGGTATTCAAACCTGGATCACGATCAAAGTAACTTGCATGTAACTCCGCATCATAAATCGCATTGTCATTCGACTTGATCATATTGAAGTATTCACTCAACACCGCATCCGGTTTAACCGCACACGCTGTTAGTAGAAACACCAAGAGTAATAATCCTAATTTCTTCATAAACATCCTCCATGTTCCTATTCTAACGACATTATTCGTTATCTACAAGTTTACGTTTCTTAAGTTTACGATAGATAATGTATGCAGTAAGCAATATAATGAGTAACAACCACAACCAACACCATGACCCAGCTTTAGATACCTTATTTTCTACAGGATCCAATGGCGGTTCTACTTCTTCATCTTTTGGTTCCGTTATGATTTCATTTGTGTCGGGTTCATCTTCAGTTACTGAAGATTCATCAACGACTGGCGTCACAATTATCGGTTTGTTTACAACAATAACTGGCGACTGTACATTATTTGTTTCAACTTCTTGAACAGGGTTTGGAGCTACAGGACTTGGCCCTTGAATGATAGGTTCTTCTTCAACTGGTTCTTCGATAATGACTTCGTCCGCTGGATTTTCAATCCATTTCGCATAGAGAGCCATATCTTGACTGTATGTTTTTATTGAATCGAAAGGAATCGTCAGTGTTTCATCCTGATACCACCCCTCGAGTGTAAATCCATCGTAAATCAATTCAGGCAATATAATACTACTGTTTTTAGTGTGATTTCTTACTAAGCTACTATCACCATTATTGGGATGTATCGTTACCTCAGATACTTCATACTGAAACAAGGGATGTCCATCATTTAAACTCGTATCGATTAGCCAAATGGTATCGAAATCAAAGTTTGCATAGGATTCTTTCAATAAGAGTTCTTCACTTGTCTTCATCCCTATAGCATCCAATGATAATGTATCCTGATTATAATAAATATCCGAAAGCATGGGACTGGACTCATCTAAGTCCCACCCAACCCATGCATGCATGCTTTCATAAGCACTTAGACCTTGCATGGAAGTTTGTTGATAGGCACGATTAAGGATCAAAGAATGTGTACAACTCCCATCACCCATACGCGCACCAATCCATCCAAAATTCCCAAGAAAGGATTCATCATACGTATAAGTCATATCCATTTTAGAATAAACATCATTGAACTCAACAGATGATGAAATAATCTCACCCATCATAAAGCCTGCACTTTCTAAAGCGTTTAGACTGCCTTTAGTGAAGGATTCACGGATTGAGATACTTGTACTCATGTTGACGACACCAACCAAGCCACCAACCTGTCGTTCACCTGAGATTGACCCTTGGAATGAACTCATGTTAATTGAAACAGTATTCGACTCAATGACTTCTGAAAATGTGTCTAATGGTTCAATTTTTCCAATTAAGCCACCGATACTATTTACACCGGTAATGTTCGTTGACTTGACATGAACATCACTCAAGTTACTGTTGATCAGATGTCCGACTAAGCCACCTACAACATCAAAGCTCGATAGACTTGTGTTATTTATACTTATGTTTTCAAAATCACTAAGCTCAGCACGACCCGCTAAAGAGCCCATTCGAGCCACGAAATCTTCTGATACTAATTCCATATTATCAATTTTTAGATTACGTACAGTCGCATTAGAGAGTTGCCCAAAAAGACCCACATCTTCGAGCAAACCGGAATCTTCTGCTAAAATCTCAATATTCCTTAACGTATACCCTTGCCCATCCAATGTTCCACTGAACAGTGGTATCGGTCTATAATCAACCCCATCAAAATCCAAATCATTCATCAGTAAAACAGTATCCCCAACATCAATCGACAACCAATCATCAACCGTATACACTTCCTTGACTTCTAAAGCTTGAATTGGTGTGTGAAGCGAAATAAAAAGGCTTAATAATAAGCCCATTCTGAGAATTGTTTTCATTGAGCCACCTTATACGTATATGGTAACCAAATGGTAAGTAAATGTGAAGTATCTGCACACGATAATGAACAAATCAAGGAAGATAATGCCGTTGATAATTGAAACAATTCTAATAATTTGTGAGAAACATATTCTTTATAACAAACACCTATTGAGCACGACGGACTTGATTACGCCCTGCTGCTTTAGCCTCATACAACGCTTTATCCGCACGTCTGAGTACAGATTCAAGATCTTCATGAACATTGCGTACAGCCAGCCCTAGACTGATGGTGATGTTTAGATTGAGTTCGCTATGCTGGATGCTTTCCTTTTCCACCGTTACACCTAATCGTTCGGCAATCAGATGTGCGGCATCCATTTCACTCATACGCAAAAGAACCGCAAACTCCTCACCACCCATGCGTGCAATCACATCACTGCTTCGAAAACATTGTTTCATGGTTACAGCTAAGGATTTCAATACCGTATCCCCTGCTTCATGCCCATGGTGGTCATTGACATCTTTGAAGTGATCGATATCGATCATCAAACAGGCTAAGGGTTCATGGTAACGATCCGCATGTTCAAAGATCTGATTGGCTTGTTCAAAGAAAGAACGACGATTGTTCAGCTGCGTCAAAGCATCGATGTTCGCCAAATGCTCCAAGCGATTCAAAATCGCTTCACTTTCACTCACATCCTCAATGGATACCAAATACCCACTGTCCTCAATGGCTTGACTGGAGATCGATACTGTCTTATTATGCTCATTCAATTGGATGAGATGTTTCACATCATCCAAGATCCATTCATGGATTGAAGGATTGTTAGCCTCCAATTGTTTCAACAATTGCTTCCCTAAGGGATTCATATCAACGACCTTCAACTGCTTACTTAACAACAAATACCCAATCCGATTATCCTCAAACACACGCTCCCGTGCCATCTCCTTGATTTCCAAGAAGTTATATTTCGTCAGGGCATGATTGATCAAGAGAATACACGGTGGAAGAATCATCGCCGTATAATCAATACCCAAATCACCAAAATTGAAGAACACAAGAACCAAGGCCACAAAGGGTAAGATCGATGCCCACAACAACAAACTGAACTGCATCTTCTCATTTCCCTCTGCTTTACGATAACGCAAGGCATAGAAACGTGTACACGCCACCAAGGTGATCAACACATAGGCCATTTGAACCAGATACCATGGTCCTTTGACTAAATACATGGCCGTATAATCACCTAAGAACACCAAGGTCATGGACGTATAATACCAGTGATGAAAATCATTGGTCAGACGAATGACAAACGTCAAAACGGGAACACTAATGACCAACAGACCCCGCCATCCCTGGATCCACTGTGGTCGTCCGGTATACACCGCACTGACCGCAAACCACAAGGCTGGAAAGAACGGAATCCCAAAGTACTGAATCTGATTCCAAAAGATCATCGCTTCCAAAGACGTCGCATTCAATTCCACAAGATAACCCAAGAGATACACTTGCAAGGTCAAGCTCAAGATCCCCAAGAGTTTGGCATGTTGGGATCGACCACGGACAAAGGAATGCACAAAGAGATACGAGAGTGCAAGAATTGCGAAAAAGAGATATAAGGAGAGGAGTTTAAAGCCCATGGTGAACCTCAGTGTGTAAGACATAAGAACATTCTTATGCTTTAAGTTTATTAGACAACACGATAAAAATAAACAAGAATAATTGCAATCTAAATATTCTTACTTAAGCTTTATCTTCCTCATCCTTTGTTTTATCATCGAAACAAGCAACTTATGATTCTTTGTTTTATATTTTTGAGAAATCTCCACCAACTTATCTAAATCCAAACGTAATAACTCATTTTCATCAATCCTCAAATCTAAAAACAACAATTCTCTCAATTCAGAACGATTATTCACAGGAGCTAATTTATAGAGCATATCGCAAATGGCTTTTTCGGGTGAAGCCATTAGATACCCATATCCATGTTCAATACGATAATCAACACCAAGATTAAAAACATCATCAGGAACATCTCGATACAAATAAGAACCGAAGTGATTGCGATATTGCTTTGTCTTCCTTTTGCCAAGCGTAGCGGAGGTATAAACAGTTACCGCTTCTGGAATCAATGCGTAATGTGATAACACATACTCAAATGACAAATAAGATTGACCATATATGATTGGCGAAAGGATATGACCTGGAAGATTCCCGTTCGTTTCATAAAGACCTCTGACAAGTTGAAAGATCTCTTTATTTAAGACAAGCTGACGTATCTTTGATGAAGGATTCACATAGTGCGAAAGTTCACTTACCAACATTTTTGTCGTTTTTATCATATTTGCTCCATATAAGTCAATAATATTGTATTTACTGGAGCTAATCAAATGTATCTAACGAATTTCAAGCCACAATCAAAAATTAGACATTTAGGAGAATTCATTCTATTACCATAATCAATATTAGCGGAGAATCAGATGAAAAAATTTAAGCAACCATTGACGATAAATCAGCAAATCCTACATTTAGAAACTAATAAAAATGTCAACTTCATGTATACGACTAAATCAGATGCATATGATTGTTTATTAAAGTTCAATTACATCAACATCATTACACCCTATAAGTACTACTATGCAAAGAAAAATAACAATGCCCAAGCCCTAAAAGACATTAACGGCAATCATATCTACGAAAAAAAAGTCGATTTTTCAAGATATGAAAATCGACATTACAATGAGAGAAATAAGTATGTAAAAATCTACAGCCGGTTGTCTGAATTCGAGACTATTTTTAACGCTATTCTTTCCTATTCAACGATTATTCATTATGATCTATCAACAGAATCTCAGATTGAAAGATTCATTCATAAAATCTCAGAGAATACAAAAGCATATTCAAAAAACATCAACTTAAACAAAAGGCTTTTGTTAACAATAAACGAGCTAGAGCTAACTATCAAAAGTATTGGTAGCGTCTTTATTGCATTTGATCGTTTAAGTTTGAATAATCTACGAAATATCTTTCACGCATTAGATAAACCCTTAAAAGTGCAGATTTTTCACCACTTAAAACATTACGGTCAAAATCTATCATTTATTGATTTACCTACATTTGAAGAAAATCTGCATAGACTGGTTGGGATAAGAAATACAGTCTACCATAACAACAGTCTAGAAATTCTAATACGATATTATAATTTCAAAACAGGTGAGTATCGAAAATCAAGCGATCAAAAGAAATACAAAAGTCTAATAAAGAAACTTTGCTTATAACGAAAAAAATCACTCACGTGATTTTTCCCTACCTTATTAGGCCATGTACATAAGTATGATACTAAAAGCATCCTAAAATTTCAAGTCCTATGGAAGAAATGTATCTAAAATATCTTCTGATATATACATGTTTTCGTTTTTAAACGTATGTAAATATGCAATATCGATAAACAATTTGTAACGAAAAAAACCACTTCTGTGGTTTTCCCCTGCCTCAAGGCCATTTACACTTAAATTATATTACACTTTTATAAATCTTCAAGGCTTAGTTTACGGATTGTCCCAACATTCGATTGAAATGCTTCTGATACTTCTTCGTGAACCAAGCCGCAATCCAAGCTTTCAGGAAATCAAGGGGTAGAAATGGGATGACACCAATCATCAAGGCTTTGCCGTAGGACAAACCGAGAACCAATTTCAATACGAGGAAACCAAAGAAATAGACAACGATGATGCCCCCAAAGATGGCCGCCACCATACGTCCGCCATAACCTTTCGCATGGTCTTTTATGATGGACATCACCACGACTCCAATCAGAAAACCAAAGAGATAGCCCCCTGTTGGGCCGAAAAGTACTGTTAGACCAGCCGTCCCATTGGAGAACACCGGTAACCCGATCGCACCTAAAAGTAGATACAAACCAACCGAGGTGAACGCAATGTTCACCGGCATGCTTAAGCCAATAAGCATGACCATTAAGGACTGCGCTGTAAAAGCGACACTTGAAATGGGTAAAGGAATGGATATATAGGCCGACACTACAAGCAATACGGCTAGAAGTGCGGAGAGCGTCATACGTTTGAGTGGTTTCATTGCTTCTCCAAGAATGGAAGTATCATAACAAATCTAGTAAACGGATACAATCACCAAGATTCTGGGATGTTTGTAAAACGTTCTTTGATCAAAAAATCAATACCGTACTCATTTCGTAAATCTTCGTCCAATTCACGCGCATAAATCCTTTTTAATACGTTCTGGTGTTCCAATTCATCTTGATTCAAGTAATGGATGGAGTCCAGTGCAATTGCCAAACTACTGAAATAATTCTCATTTCGAGAGCCTGAAATCTTCAATACATGGCTTATTTCATCAACCAATCGAATAAGTAAACGCATGCGTGTCTTAATTTCGGGAAAAGCTCTAACATGATTCAGTGTCATCTGTAGTGCAGAATTACTCGGAGTCTTTAAATTTCCACTCGCATTCCAAAAGAGCTTTTCAATTTCCTTTTGATAACGTGATTCATGGTCCGAGATACGACTCCAATCACCTAACATCATTTCGACGAACTCTAAATTCTTAGGATCATGGGTCACCAGACGATCAATGATAACACTCAGATCAGCCACACTAAGTTCTAAACAACGTGAGACAATCGATTCTTTCTTTTTCATTTATTAATTTCTCCATTTGACGAAAAGTTACCATCAAAACCACGATTCATGCTCATAAAGCATCACAGTTTATAAATTGTTTAGTCCTTATTCAGCATATTCAAAAGCCAATTCTGAAAGCTTTTGGTTGATGTAAAAAGGATCACTGTTGTATCGTCGTTTGATTTCAATTCTTTGTGACAAGGGCACACGACCCCATATGTTACTGTCTTCTATCATCTCCTCTATCATATCCTCTTCATCTTCCAATTCCACAATCCCTTGAACATATAAGCATTTCGCGTATGGATCATTCACAGAGGTAATGACTTCACGTAATCTGATTTCACATTCCCAATCACGTCCGAAATCATACGAATAATGAATGATGTGTTCTTGATTCACCAATGACTTCAATCTAAATTCCCGTTCATCTAAGAACAATACGTCTACAAAAGTATCGACTTCGATCTCAGCATCCACTAAAATGATCGTCTTACCGCTTGCATCTACGGTCTTGAATCGATGTAAATGTGAATTTGTCCAACCAAACAGAGCTTGAATCATCATGTGAAATACATCGAATGTGATCATACTCGGTACTTGCAGGATTCGATAACAATCCTCTTTTTCAAGTAATCGAACCTCAAACACATAGGCTTCATAATGAATCGCAGATCCATACAGATCATTCAACATCTGTATAAAATCATTAAAAGGTCTTCGATCTACTGAATAGAACTCATTTATACTTCGAATAAGATAATTTGGATCAAGTTCTAAATCATAATAGAGTGATCGAATCTTGTATGTATTACCAATGTGATTCAATACTGCCACATGTTTTCGATTACGCAACGCATGATAGGTGTTTGCTCTGTCATGATCAAAATATTGAAGAATGACATGATCATCCACACCAAACTCGATCAAGTAGTTGTGCAATGCCCGCTCAAGAAGCTCATCCAGGTTTTTGAAGTCCTTTTTCTTAGAACCATAAACAATTAAACTAAGGGCTGTTTTCTCATGTACAAAAACGATTGCCTTTCGATGTCCGATCTGAATTTCATTCACAATCCAGGCAAAACGATCATCATAGGTGCTTTCTTCAAGCTCAAATTCTAACTTATCTACAACTTTTCGCGTACAGACAAAATGCATATGGAGTTTCCTTTCAAAGGTTTCATCCCGATTAAGACACGATTCTAGCAAATATAAGAAAATGCACGATAAACCTTGATTAATGACCTCAGCAGATACACGCCTATTCAGTGTTGTTTCACTCATTATACAAAATAAAAGGAGCACAATGAAATGCTCCTTCGTATTTATTCGTAGTAATAATTCTCTAAGCCATTCAACTTGAAGAGCTCCAAGAACACTTCAACGGCATCTTTCACTTCTGCGATGGCTTGAACATCGATGTTCATACGTTCCCAAGCTGAAGCTAAGATCTTACCACTGGGCACACCCAATTGAGTGAGTCTTTCTTCGGTGATGTCGGTTTCCAATTGACTTGGGTTCTGATTGATGGCTTCATTATAAGCTTGCATCTTTAATAAACGCGCATCGATTTGAGCTTGTTTGTCTTCACTCAAATCCGCCTTCACAAAGATAGCCGCTTGAGGATAGTTGTCCTGCCCTGTTTTACTGGACCATAATTCTTGAAGATCACTGAGGATGCTTAACTCGAGTGCTGGTGTCAAGCTCTTGGCTTTTGCGATGGTTGCCGTAACCAAAGGTTCTGCTAAAAGTCCAACATTATATTGACCCGCTAAGAGTTGACCTTGGACATCGGTAACCGACGCAAAGACTTCAGTGCTTTGATTCAAGACTTGTTTGAACACAAGACCTGGAACGGCTTGTTCCCCAAAGATGGCAACGGTCTCAGTACTGATGTCGGTATTGCTAGGACCCACAAGATAGAGATTACCCCAAGTCACGACGGCATAAAGTCGATATTGGTTCTCACCCTTCTTGCTTAAGGCAGCCCCAAGGTTGACTGGAGCGATGATCATGTCCTGTTCACCCTTGATGAGTTCCGCACTGATCACATCCGTCCCATCCACAAACTCAATCTGATCCTTTGCTTCATCTAAAAGTGGAATCAAGCTGAGTGCAGGTGCCCCTTTAGGGGAGAGAATCGTTAGATTCTCCCACTCCAAAGATTTAGCCTGACATCCAAATAGAATCAATAAACTAAGAATGACGCTGATTAATCGCTTCATTTTAGCGTTTTTCCTTCACTTCACTGAGAAGACTCTTGATCATATCTTCAACTTTAACGGTTTCACTCGCTTGTGAACCATAACGACGTAGATTGACTTCTTTGTTCTCAACTTCTTTATCCCCAATGGTTAATTGAACGGGTATTTTCTTCATTTGAGCTTCACGTAAGCGATAACCCAACTTTTCATTCCGTTCATCCACTTCAACACGGAAACCTAAGGCTAGAAGTTGATCCTTCAATTCATGCGCAAATTCATGATGGATTTCAGGATTGACTGGTAGAATACGGATTTGATCCGGAGCCAACCACAATGGGAATGCCCCTGCGTAGTGCTCAATCAAGATCCCGATAAAACGTTCAACGGAACCAAAGATGACACGATGCAACATGATCGGTCTCTTCTTAGAACCATCACTGTCCACATAAGTTAGATCGAAACGTTCTGGCAAGTTCATATCCAATTGGATCGTACCACACTGCCAAGCGCGTCCTAAGGAGTCTTGGAGGTGGAAATCCAGCTTAGGACCATAGAAGGCCCCATCGCCTGGATTGACCTTGACACTGTGTCCAGACTTCTTACAAGCCGATTCTAGGATACGTTCCGACTCATCCCATACTTCGATGCTACCGATGTATTTTTCTTCAGGACGTGTTGAGAGTTCGATCGTGTACTGTAGACCAAAGATCTTATACACACGATCGAAGAACGCAATCAAACGAACGATTTCATCCTCAACCTGATCCGGTGTCATGTATAGATGCGCATCATCTTGAGTGAAGGTACGCACTCTAAACAAACCATTGAGCGCACCACTTGCTTCATGACGATGAACCAAGCCCAACTCACCCACACGCAGTGGCAGATCTTTGTAGGAATACAAACGATTCTTATACACCAACATGCCCCCTGGACAATTCATTGGCTTAATGGCAAATTGACGATCATCCACATCACTGATGTACATGTTTTCTTTGTAGTTGAACCAGTGACCTGATACTTCCCACAATTCTTGAGACAACATGATCGGTGTCTTGATGAACTCATAGCCTTCTTTGGTATGTTCCTCATACCAGAAGTTTTCAAGGATGTTTCTTAGAATCATCCCCTTGTTCAACCAGAATGGGAAACCAGGTCCGTATTCACTCATCATGAAGAGTTCGAGTTCTTTACCCAATTTCTTATGATCACGCTTCTTCGCTTCTTCCAAGAGGTAGAGATGATTATCCAAAGCTTCTTGTGTATCAAACACAATACCATAGACACGTTGAAGCATCTTGTTATTGGCATCACCCTTCCAATATGCCCCAGAAACCTTCAAAAGCTTGAAATACTTGATTTGTTTGACCGTATCCACATGGGGACCACGACACAAGTCTTCAAACTCACCTTGTTTGTAGGTCGAGATGGTGACCCCCTCCATATTGTGGATGAGATCGAGTTTGTATGGATCATCCTTGAAACGCTCCAAAGCTTCTTCCTTGGATATTTCCTCACGAACGATACGCTTACCATCTTTAGAAATCTTCTTCATCTCCGCTTCGATCTTCGGAAGATCCGTTTCACTTAAAACCACATCTCCTAAATCGATGTCATAGTAAAAGCCTTCTGTAATGACAGGTCCTACCCAAAACATCGCTTGTGGATACAAACGTTTCACTGCCTGCGCCATCAAATGCGCTCCGGAGTGATTCAATACATTCAATTCCGCATGCTCTTTAATATTGATCATTCTACGATCCTCCTTTTAAATAAAAAAATCCCATCCAAAGGACGAGATTCTCGCGGTACCACCTTAATTCAAAGCAAATGCTTTGCACTCATCGTTAACGTCGATCAAACGGGATTCTTTCATGAATCCACCCCTTAAGTGGTAATCAATTGAGCTCAGGAAAGTTTGCACCAAACACTTTCTCTCTGTACAAAGCACCAATCATCATGTCTTAAGCATTGGCTATGTCTAGAGTTTAAGCCAAAAGGAAATCAATGTCAATATGAATACTTTTACCGTTTTTGAGCTTTGTTAGAACACAGGAATCATAAACACCACCTTACTTCAGGCTCAATCATGTAATTACTTCATTTTTTTGATTCTCTAAATTCCTTTAAACGTCGATAAAAGGTCGCAGGCGACTTAATTTCAAGTTGTTGCATCGCATCCTTCATACTTATCGCTTTATTCTCATATTCTCCCATAACTTCAACTAATTTTGGAAGCGAAATAAGCATTCGCTTACGTCCTTTATAATTTGAACGATGTTTTCTAATCCCATCTTTCTGTACTGCTTTTCGAGCCTTCAATTCTTGGATATACAATGCATGAATCAGCGAATAACACTCTTTTCGATTTGCATCTGAAATAGTGAAATTACCAGTGTTCAGATAAGCATTCATTATAATGATCTCGAGCAGCATTTTTAGTCTTAAGAAGTTCGATTTCGCAATCTGCTCAATACTGACAACTTCAAAACGATCAAAAGGATGAATATTATGAACACTCTTTTTTTGAGAAGGTTCAATGTAAGAACCGACACTTAAGGAATCTCCTGTATAGGTTTTATCCGTACGAATCAACCACTCGAGTGGATTATAGTAATCTAAATCCACTTCACGCAACAAATCCCATAAATCCTCTCGATTCTTTTGCGGTACGCGTTCATAAATAAAGGTCGGTACACCATTACTTCTAAGGTACCTTTCTTTTCTTAAATTCAAATCTAAGCCTGGTATTCCTTGAAAAAAACTGGGATCTAAGAAATCAATAACAGTATAATGAGGGGTAAAAATATAGTTTATCGACTCATCTTCATAAATGATCTGTTCAATGGTTGAGACGACATATTTAATGCCATGAGGATCACTAACATAAATATACGCTTTAGTATGATGTTCTTTCATTTTCCAACCTTTCGTAACTCTCCTTGATAATCATTTCATATCTTTTTTGTATGATGTATTTGTAAAACTGCTTGTGCTCATCACAAATCATGTCAATTTTATCAATGATTAAGTTAATCTTATCTTGATTGTAGAGTTCATATATTCGCTTCAAAGCTTGATTACATTCTGCAAATCTCAAACTCGATATGACATCAAAGTACGAACTCTTTTTCCCATCTAATCTGATTTGAGATGTCGGAAATTTGTATACTCTTAAATCTGTTTCATGTTTACTCATCACAATCATTTTCATCTCTTCAATATCCGTCATATTCGGATATAAACACGAGCCATTGTCAAAAATCGGCGCGAGTGAGTAGCGGTTATTGACCTTGATGAATCCCCAATTTCCACCATGTCGATCGAAATTACCCAAAAGAGCATCTAATACATATAGATTCCAAAACTGTTGGATTGTGATCTTTGGATCTTCGAGTTTATTATTTAACAAAAGAATTCGCGTAATATCTTCATAAGAATACTGAAATTGATCACGATCTGCTTCGATACTACTTTCACCCAAATCATTAAATGCCACAAATTGTTCTTTTGGTTTAACAAAATCCTTTATCACGACTACTTCCTCATTCTTGTACGTTCCAAGATATACTTCTTGAACATTAAAACCCATGCTTTGCATGATCCTGCAAGCTAAGAATTCGGAAATATGATTATTACGCAAACCAAAAGCTGTTTGTTTACGAAACTTCACGATATAATCTTCATGATCAATCGTAATTCCGAGCTTCCGTTCAGCTCCTGTATAATGCTTATTATTTAAGGGAAATTGGCTGTAATCCATAATACCTCCGCTATCAATAGAGTATATCTATAATTATGATAGTTACAGTATATATCAAGTTTAAATAACTATCAATAGAGTATCAATTTTATTTTGATAGTCAATTTTAACTAAATTACTACTTCATTCCGTTATAATTCAGGTTATGAATATAATTTAGAAGAATTTGAGCTGAATTAAAATGTGAGAATTTGATCCACAAGACTTCTAACTTGAGTTTATAAAGTGCTATGATCACATTAGGAGGGCTAAACATGGTAAAGCTTGAGCTAAATCGTCATATCAACGCATCCATCGACAAGGTATGGAAAGCTTCCAATTTCAAAACCGCAACAGGTCCTTATCGTGTCATTATTTTGGATGAAGGTAATCCAATAAATAATGTCGGATCGATTCGAAAAATATTCAACGGGCCACTCAGTGTTCAAGAGAAGTGTTTGAGTTCTGATCCACCCTTTTCAATGACCTATACGCTGTTAAAAGGTGCACCTGTTAAATCAAATTATCTAGGGACGATCACTTTGTCTCAAAAAGAGGATGGTACAGATTTATCCTGGGTGATACAATTCACACCCTTGATTCCAGGAACAGGTTTTTTGGTTATAGGATTATTAAAGGGAGTGATCACAAAAGTCATCGATCGAATTGAAAGTGAAGCGAAAATGGTAAATTCATTGTGATGAACATTTGTGTGTTCATCATTTTTTTTGTGCGATCATCCTTCGATACAAGTGTTCACTGATCGTCGCATTGGATTCACCCTTCAATTGAACAGGATTATCTCTATTTTCTTGATCCTCATCCTTCAAAATCATCTGAAGAGGTACACGTTTTGAACGTTGAACCTCTTTTAAAACAAGTTGAATGAACTGAGACATGCTTAGACCTTGTTCCTCAAGGATTAG
>CAYRIW010000036.1:0-13410 GCA_964424595.1 uncultured Erysipelotrichaceae bacterium
TCTCGGTGAGTGCCTACTTATAATATCAAACCATTCTATCCCTGTCAACGCTTTTCATCGACTTTCTTAAGGAAATTTCGATATTCTTTTGAAAGCCTTTGAAAGCCTCAAATATCCCCTTATTTAGACCGCAACATCACGAGGTATTTCTCAAAATAATCCTGAACACGTGCTGTGTCAAATGGGTATTCCTTGCGTTCGATCACTTCCAACAGATTCTTTAAACTCGTTTCGACCACATCTTTGATTGCGTCCGAGTAATCCATCTGTTTACCATGCTCTTCATACTCATCCTCATCCAAGATGATTTCTTTACCATCTGGGAAGACTTTGACATCTAAATCATAGTCGATGTTCTTGATCGCCTCACCATCGTATAGACTTGGAGATGCAAGATTACAATAATAATAGATACCAGATTTTCGAATCATCGCAATGACGTTATACCAACGCTTCGTGTAGAAGAAGCAAATCGCTGGTTCACGTGTGTACCATCGTCTACCGTCCGCTTCCACAACCCATGTTCGATTGTTCGCAACGACAAAGTGGTCTTCATGAACCGCCAGCACTTTCGAAGTCAGCCAGGTACGGTGAAGTGTTCCATCATGCTTGTAGCTTTGAATACTTATGTTTTGTCCGACTTCAAGTTTCATGACTCCTCCTTGTGCGTGCCTTTTTATTATACCTTTTTTTAATTTGAATAAAAAGAAAAAGTCAGTTTTACGCCCCATTAGCTAGAGATACAAAACTGCCTTTCCTTATTATATATAGAGTGATCTTTTTTACTTATTCAAGCGCAAGCGCTTTACAATGAGTGGAACAAAAATCAACCCTACAACCATGGTTGGAACCATGTACCAAGCATTGTATGAGAAAGATGCCCACCAGGTCGTCTCCCAGAAATAAACTCCTGCCACAAGATGCATCAAGAATCTAATGGTGTTGACGATAACGATGCCACTGTACTTTGGAAACAAAGGAGCCAAACCATACACCGCAAAGGCCAATACATACTCCATCACAAAGCCAAGAATGTGTTGGAAATAAAATGGCGCAAAGAAACCTTGGAGTGGAATCGTCAATAAAGCAACAACTACACCCTTTCTCCACCCAAGATGATAGGCCGCAATCAAGAGCACGATTGTGCTAAAACCCAGGGTTCCACCGTTGGGCATTCTGAAGAACGGAATCTGATTTGAGATATAATCCAAAACAATAAACATCGCTGCATACAAAGCCATCCACGCCATCTCTAATACTAATCGCTGGTTTTTCATAAAAAAACACCTCCGTGAGGCGTAAGGAAAGTGTAACTCCCTACGCTAGTTTTACCTAGATCAGGTGATGAGGGTCTGCGGTTCGCATCTCAGCCATAAGGCACCCCTGTTCACGGTTTTATTCTAACACAAGGTATGCTAAGATAGCTAGGGTGACAATATGCACAATCTCGAAAAAACAAACGATTACACTTTATTATTGAAACAAGTTGAAGCTTTGATCCAAGATGAGCCCGATTATATCGCGAATATGGCGAATGTGGCATCTTTTGTCTATCATATGATCGCTGATTTGAATTGGACAGGGTTCTATTTACTAAAAGAAGACGATCTGGTCCTCGGTCCTTTCAACGGTCTTCCAGCCTGTACACGCATTCGTTTAGGCAAAGGCGTGTGTGGCACAGCAGCAGAACGCAAACAAGTCCTAAACGTTGATGACGTTCATCTATTCGAAGGACATATCGCGTGTGACAGTGCAAGCGAATCTGAGCTCGTGATTCCTGTCATCGTACATGGTAAAGTCATTGCCGTCATGGACATCGATTCTCCCATTAAAAATCGCTTTGATTTGGAGCTGGAAGAATTTATGATCGAAGTTGTTAATCTAATCATTAGAAAATGGGCTTAATCATCAGCCCATTTTTTCATGTTTTAACAAAAGCACTTTATAATCCAAGCCACCCGCATAACCCGTCAGTTTACCATTCTTCCCAATGACACGATGACACGGGACGATGATGCCAATGGGGTTCACATGGCATGCTTGGCCAACTGCACGTAAAGCCTTTGGACTCTGAACAGCCTCAGCAATCTGTTGATAGGATCGCGTTTCCCCATAGGGTATTGCCAAAAGTGCTTCCCAGACTGCCATTTGAAATCGGGTGCCCTCAAGAATCAAAGGTCTTGTGAAAGCCTTGCGTTTGCCTTCCATATATTCCATGAGCTCAAGCATGGTCGCATTTACTTCCATGAGTGGTGCATCGTTCACATCTGTAAAACTAAGACTGGAGATTCCTTTTTCATCTTCGATGATCTCCAAAAATCGGTCAAAGAAAGGCATCGTGAATCTCATAAATTTTCCTCAAAATACTTCTGCGTGAAGCGAACAGCGGTCTCCAAATCAAATACTTTCGTGACCGCATTGCCAACCAAACCAGCTTGAATCTTGTTTTGCATCTCCATGGCTCTTCCAATCGGTTTGAAGTCATCTGAATCATAGTCATGCGTTAAAAACTTGACCCATTCTTCCCTGCCCGCCACATTCATTCTTGAACCTTGGATTTGGAGTGGCCGTTTCCCACTGAGATGTTCACCGAGATGCATACCTGTGCACGAATCATAATCAACGCCAATCAAAAGAACCTTGGCTTTTAATTCAACCATACGCGCCAGTGGAGATCGCAAACCAAACTCATCATTCAAGGGATGGGATTGCGTGATCCATTTCGCATGTTTACCAATGCTCATGAAGCTGGCAATGGGATGATTTGAGAAATAGACCGCTGGTCTTTTTTGTAAAGATGCTGCCAATGCACCCATGTAACGCAAATCCTCAAACTTGCTTTGATACACAGGATGCGAATTCCGTATTTTCTGATAGAGTCCAATATCCACAGGTGGATGTTCAAAATAAGCAGGTTCACTGTTGCCAAACGCTTGAGCTGCCATGACCAAAGTACCTTCATACCCAATCACATCCAATATGGCATCGAGTACGGTATTCGAACCACCCAGAATATAGCCAATAGCCTTCATGGACGCATGCACTTCTAAAACATCACCTTGCTTGATACCAAGGTGAAGCAATTGCTTCTTGATGTCTTCAGCGTTGATGACTGAAGTGAGCTCTTTACTCTGCAATGACTCCATTTTTAATCAACCGATCTTTGAATTCTTCTTCAGTATCTGTTTGTGCGAGGGAGAATTGATCAACAATCTTCCCTTCATTCACAACATAGATGATTGGAAATGAATAACCAAAAGCTTCATTCTGTTCAAGATGGGATTTAACCAAGTCTTCGAGCACTGCTTGATCTTCTTTATCGTATTCAACGTAATAGACAACCGTTCCGGATTCATCAATAACGGTTTCAACGATGCTTCGGAAAATCTTACATGCGGCACAATACGATAAACCGAAGTAAACCACGAAGCTTTCATTGGCTTCGAATTTATCGGTAATCTCAACCGGTTTGACCTGTGTCAATCCCTTTTGTGTACAACCACTAAGAATCATGGCGATCAATAATGCACTAATGAGTAATTTTTTCATACGCCCTCCTATTCTGCGTTATGATGGGCGATTCGACTTGCGGCTGACGCAGCGATCGCACCGACGATGTCATCTAGAAAAGTATGACACATATGACCATGCTCATTAAGTTCTTTGATAATCAAGGGTTTTTCACGATCGATGAACCCGAAATTTGTCAATGCGATGGATCCGTAAAGATTACAGATACCATAGGCCAAGACCTCATCAATCCCATATAGGCTATAGTCATTTATCAGTATAGCATGCAAATCATCGTCTTGTAACTGATTCGATTCTGTCAACTTATCGAGGGTGATGCCTGTAATGATCGCATGTTGGACCTCGCGTTTTCGAATCACATTTTGAATGACCGTAAGAATCTCATCCTCTTTGACATCCGGATGATATTTTGACTGCAGATAGAGGACACATTGAGCGATATCTGTTAACTCAACACCTCTTTCCGATAATAAGGCAACGCATTTCTCGTACATCTTTATTCCTATTTTCTTTCTATATTGATATTTATGCTTTGAGCACATTTCTCAAGCAGCTGTGGACTGAGTGATTCCAATACCGTTTCTTTATCTTGAATGGTTAGATAGGATGCATAGATCCCCATTCTACATGCGTCGATCCAAGACTTGTTTTGTAAACGCTGACTTAAGTATACCCCTAAAAAGGCATCCCCGGCACCGGTCGTATTGATCACCGGTACTGAAGCGTGTGAGAAATGGACTTTTTCCTCTCCCACCTGAGCATAGATACCCGTTTCGCCAGCCGATATGAATACTTCTTTGATGCCTTGTTCGCTGAAATAAGTCAAGGCTTTTAAGATTTTCTCCTCCGTGTCCAAAGTGAAGCCACATAAAATCTCAGCTTCCATTTTGTTGGGCTTAAAGACATCGAGATATTTTAAGATGCCTTTGGCTCGGTGCGCTTTCTTAGATGAAATTGGATCCATCACAAGTTTAGCTGGAATCTTCGCACACAAGGTTGCTAAGGCGTCTTCACTCAAATTGGTATCGATCGAACAATAATCATCTTCATTCATAGCGCGGATGATGGCTTCAAAATCACGTTCTTCGAATTGACCGAGAATCTCCATGTCTGCCAAACCAAGAAACATTTCGCCATTGTCATCCAACAAAGCAAGATAACTGGCTGTATCCGATGCTTCAGTAAAACGACTGTAACGTAAATCCAGCTTCAGTTTTTCACATTGTTGGTAAGCAAATTGACCCAAAGCATCCTTACCAAAAAGACTCATTAGATAAACTTCCGCATTCATCTTTACCGCATTCTCTGCAATGTTACGTGCAACACCACCCAGCGACAGCTTGACTTGACCTGGATTGGAGTCATACAGGTTTAGCTTTTGATAAGGTCTGCCCACTAAATCAATGGTGGTTCCTCCGATACAATATAGTTTTGCCATAAACACCCCTTAAGGAAAGCGTGGATTTCTCCACGCTTATTCATCCTCTTCATTATCCATATGATGTTTAGCATTTGCAACGACTTTATCTGCAATCGGTTGCGGAGCGGGTTCATAGCGATCAAACACTTGCGTGTATGTCCCTATTCCTTGAGTAAAGGATCGGAGTTCTGTTGAATAACGCATTACTTCCGACATCGGAACTTCAGCGGATACAACTTGTTCGCCTTCATCATTTAATTCCATTCCAAGAATCAAACCTCTGCGTTTATTGAAATCACCAATGACGGTTCCGGTGTATTCTTCCGGAATGGTCACACTGATCTTTACAATGGGTTCCAACAAGGTTGGTTTTGCAAGTGGCATCCCAGCTTTGTAAGCAAGACGAGCCGCCATTTTGAAGGCGATTTCTTTTGAGTCGACTTCGTGGTATTTCCCATCAATCAAAGTTGCTTTGACACCGACGACACGATAGCCCGCTAAGACCCCTTTGACCATCGCTTCTCTCAAGCCTTGTTCAACGGCTGGGAAGTATTGTTTAGGGACGGCTCCACCAAAGACTTTTTCTTCAAAGACCATGTCTTCACTATCACAAGGTTCAAACGTAACGAAGACATGTCCGAATTGACCTGCGCCACCGGATTGTTTCTTGTGTTTACCTTCGACAGTAACGGTTGAACGAATGGTTTCACGATAAGGAATCCGTGGTTCTTTAAGATCGACATCCACTTTGTATTTGTTATGCAATTTATTCACAACGACATCCAAGTGTTGGTCCCCTAATCCATAAACGACCAATTCATTGGTTTCACCATTCTTGACCATCTTGAAGGAAGGATCTTCCTCTTCAATGCGTTGAAGCGATGTACTCATCTTATCTTCATCATTCTTGCTCTTTGGCCAAATGCTCATTGCCAATAAACCTTCTGGAAAGACGATGCTTGGGTAACGAACGAGTTTTGCTTTCGTAGCCAAGGTGTCATTGGTTTGTGTGTATTGAAGCTTGACGATTGCGCCTAAGTCACCTGTAAAGAGTTTACCAACGGCCAACTGATGCTTGCCTTTGATGATAAAGACCTGAGCGACTTTTTCAGCTTTGTCTTTTTGAACATTCACAACTTGTGTATCGGATGTCAAGACACCACTCATGACTTTAACAAAGGAGATACGGCCAACAAATGGATCAATCAAGGTCTTATAGACCAATGCACTAAAGGCTTCCGATTCATCCGTATGCATTTTGACGACTTCATCATTGGCATCCAAAGCATCAACGGTTCCAATTTCTCCATAGGATGGGAAATATTCACCAATCAAATCCAACAAACGTTCAATCCCCAACATCTTGACGGCGCTTCCCGCATAGACGGGACGAATCTCGCCAGAACGAACACCCAAGCGTAAACCTTGAACGAGTTCAGCTTCATCAAACGTTTCACCTGAGAAGAACTTTTCCATCAAATCATCACAGGTCATCGCGACCGCTTCACTGATTTGATCGCGATATTCTGCAACTTGAGCACTGAGTTCAGTAGGGACTTCTTTAGCATTCTCACGATCATTCAAATACCAAGCTTTGTTTCTCAAGACATTGACCGAACCAACGATCTGTCCATTCTCATAAATCGGAAGTTCAAACGGAATGACCGTTTTACCAAAGGTATCGCGTAGTTGATCATAAACTTTTTCGAAACTCGAGTTTTCTTCATCCAGTTTATTGATAAAGAAGATTGTTGGTAATTTTCGCTTCGTCACTTGTTTGAAGGCACGTAAGGTTCCTGTTTGGACACCATCCTTACCATCCACAACAATCAATGCATTGTCCGAAACCGCTAAACCCGCTTCCATTTCCTGTGCATAATCGAAGTAACCTGGCGTATCGACGAAATTGATCTTATGATCTTTCCACTCAATTGGAGCGAGTGATGTGAAGACCGATTGTCCTCGTTTGATTTCTTCTGCATCGTAATCCAAGACAGAGGTTCCATCAATCGTTTTACCCATCCGATCCGTAACCTTGGTCAAATAAAGCATCGCTTCAACGACCGCCGTCTTACCCGAACCGGAATGACCTAAAAGACAGATGTTTTTCACTTCATGTGCTGCATAATCTTTCATTTTCGTTTGACTCCTATTTCAACAACGGCTTGAGTTCCGTTAAACAATCGGTACGAACATAATGAATGGCTTTATTGCCTTCTGCGTCCACCAATTCCTTATCTGCACCATGGTCCAATAAATACTGAACCATTTCAGCGTATCCACTGTAAGCAGCACGCATCAGAGCTGTACATCCATTATTGTCTTGTTCATTGATTTGAACTTCTTGTTTCAATAAGAGCTTGATGACATCATAACGGAATGCCAAACACGCTTCCATCAAGACCGTACGTCCCATTTCATCCTTAGCATCTGGATTTGCACCCTTCTTGAGCAACATTTCCACAACATCCGAGTGTCCCAAGAAACCTGCACGCATCAATGCGCTACGTCCCTTGACATCTTGGACATTGACTTCTGCGCCAGCATCCAGCAACATCTTCACAATCTCAAGATGTCCCTTCTTTGCCGCACCCATCAAAGCCGTCTTACTATTGTTGTCTTTTGCATTGACATCAGCACCTTTGTCCAACAAATAGCGAACAATTTTATCATGTCCACGTTTTGCCGTCCGCATCAATGCCGTTCTAGCCTCTGCGTTGCGAATGTTCACATCCGCGCCCTGGTTTACGGTAGCGACGACTTTTTGAAAGTCACCACTTGCGGCCGCATCCCAGAATAATTGATTTGTTTGATCCATACTTTACCTCCTCGATTTTTCAAACAAAGAAAAATAAAAAGATGGACATACTTGACCCATCTTAAAAATCATTCTCGAAGCGTTCACAGGCGAAGACAACAACCCCAGTTGGATGCTGCTTGCCATCAGTGACAAGAAAAACAGTTACCCTTGCCATATTATGAACACCTCTTTTCTATGCTTATATATCCATTGTAGCTCATAAATATTTTAATGCAAGCGTATACATTGAAAACTTTTAAGGTCTTGTTTCAGGATAAACTTGATACGCAAATTCCAAATATTCATCAGCACTCAAGGTATTGTCAGCGCTTGGATCAAAGCGATGTTTACCATCACTTAAAAACTGTTTTTCATTTAATAAATAGTATGTGTACAACAACCGATCCTGTCGATCGGGTATTGGATCATTGAAGGTCACATCGATGTATTTCCACTCATAACCATCGTAAACCAAGTTCCATGCATGTTGCATCGACAAGGATGAAACGATCAGACTCGATATCTTACTGGTTTTGGCTAAAGCATTGAATGCCCGTGCATAACCACTGCAGACGGCAGTACGATGGAGAAAGACACCCATGGCTTCGAATGAAGGATGTTCCTGAACAATCGATAAATCCAAGTCCAAGACACTGGTGTCGTATTTCGTGTTCAACAATAACTGATCGTGATAAACTTTGATCATTTCCTTTTGCGTCATGTCTGAGGTAGTGTAACTTTCATTCCAATCCAGTGCCGGCTTCATGACTTGACTTGCCACATCCACCATTGGCATGATTTCTAAAGACTGCAGGCTCATCAACAACTCATCTTTACGTGTATAGTTCATCTCGCCTAAAGAAAGTTTGAAGCTATATGGCAAAACACTTTCCAAGTAAGCAAAAGTCTTGTTTAAAGAAATGGGTTCATCGCTCACAAAATTGACTTTTAGAACTTCTTCTTCACTCTTGACCAAAGACAAAAGCGCCAATTCTTGCTCATCAGCGATGCGATAGACTTCTTTCTCTTCCACATAAGCAGGGAGTCCAGCTAAGGTAAAAGTAGCCCCATGCGCATAGATGGAGGTATTGACGATGGTTTCATCGACTGTTGGTTTGGGTTCCAAAAGTGAACACGAACTAAGTAAGATGAGCAGGCAGATGCCTACGAGTTTATTGAATTGTTTTAACATCGCACTCATTATAGCACAGCTTGAACTTTTCAATACGATTGAAAAGGCGTAAAATTAACACGAGGTAAAACTATGAAATTTAATGAATTCCCCTATACCCGTCCTGATTTCGAGGCTTACAAACAGAGCTTCAATGAGACGCTCAAAAGCTTCTCCAGCGCTTTGGATGCGGCTGAACAACGTTCTTACTTCCGTAAGATCAATGAACTCAGACAAGCCGTGGATTCAATGTCCACACTCGCAAGCATCCGTCATTCCATCGACACCAACGATGCCTTCTATAAAGAAGAAAATGATTATTGGGATGAATACAAACCCCTCTATGCAGAATTGGATAGCACGTTCTATAAGGCAGTACTAAGTTCCCCTTATTTGGAAGATTTCAAGGATTGGGTTCCTGAACCATTCTTCAAAATCGCAGCCAATGCATTGAAAGCATTTGACCCAGCCATCATCGAAGAACTTCAAGAAGAGAATCGCTTGGTAAGCTCTTATTATCAACTGATTGCCAGTGCGCAGATTGAATTGGATGGTAAAACCTATACGCTCAGTCAATTGACACCTTTGACCCAAGCCCCCGATCGCTCTTTACGTAAACGCGCCTTTGAAGCACGTACGAAGTTTTTAGCCGAGAATGAGACTGCGATTGATGCGATCTATGATCAATTGGTCCAACTTAGGACCAAGATCGCACAAAAACTTGGCTTCGATAACTACATACCACTCGGCTATCTGCGTATGAATCGTTTGGATTACAATCAAGATATGGTTGCCGGCTATCGTGAATCGGTGCTAAAGAATGTTGTTCCTTTCACACAGGAACTTTATCAGAAACAAGCCAAGCGCATTGATGTGGACACCCTTGCTTATTATGACATTGCTTATGAGTTTAAGTCTGGCAATCCGGTTCCAAAAGAAGATATGGAAACGATGGTCAAAGCAGCTCAAGGCATGTATCAAGAGCTCTCAGCTGAAACCGATGCGTTCTTTAGCTTCATGCAATCGCATGAGCTCATGGATTTAGCATCTAAGAAGGGCAAACAGGGTGGTGGTTACTGTACCTACATTTCAGATCACAAAGCACCATTCATCTTTGCCAACTTCAACGAGACCGCGCATGATGTGGAAGTATTGACCCATGAAGCAGGCCATGCCTTCCAAGTCTTCCAATCTCGTTGGATCGATGTACCCGAATGCCAATGGCCTACACTGGAATCGTGTGAAATCCACTCCATGAGCATGGAATATCTGACATGGCCGTGGATGGATCGTTTCTTCAAAGAAGATACAGCTAAATTCAAATACGCCCATCTTGCGGATGCGCTTAAATTCTTACCTTATGGCGTCTCTGTCGACCACTTCCAGCATGAAGTCTATGCACATCCTGAATATTCTCCTAAGGAACGTAAAGACGCATGGCGGCGCTTAGAGAAGATGTATACACCGCATAAGGATTATTCAGAGAATGCTTTCTATGACCAAGGTACCTTCTGGTTCACTCAAAGTCATATCTTCGCAAATCCTTTCTATTACATTGACTACACCTTGGCGGGCGTCTGTGCGCTTCAATTCTGGAAACGCAGTCAAGAAAATGATCCAAATGCATTCAAGGATTATTTGAACATTTGTAATGCAGGTGGAACCTTGAGTTTCTTGAACATCGTCAAAGAAGCCAATCTAAAATCGCCTTTCGATCCAACTTGCATACCTGAAGTTATGGTGAGTGTAAAGGATTATCTAAGCAAAGTCGACGATCAAGCATTATAATTCGCCTCTACATAAAAGTGTGCCCCCTAGGAGCACACTTTTTTAACTTATTTTGCGTTTGCAGTATCGATCTTGTGGACCTTATCCACCATCCAATATCCTATGATGAAGAGAATGATTAAAGCCAGGATTCCATAACGTGAAGATTGGAAAATCAAAGCAGCAGCGGTTAGAATAAGTGGACCAAAGAAATCAGCGAATTTTCCGAAGATATCGAAGAAGCCGAAATATTCATTGGATTCATTCTTAGGTACGATCTTACCGAAGTAAGAGCGGGATAGGGATTGAACACCCCCCTGCGCCAAAGCGACCATGACCGCCAAGAACCAGAATTCCCAAGCTTTATCCAACTGGAAGCCAAAGATGGCAATGAAGATATAGATCAGGATATAGATTTTGATCAAACGAATTGGACCGTATTTCTTCGCCAACATCCCCGCGAGAATTGCAAATGGGAAGGCAATGATTTGCGTCAACAACAAAGCGACGATCATCAAGGTACTGTCGATCCCAACTTCCCCACCATAGGTTGTGGCCATGGAGATGATCGTATAGACACCGTCAATATAGAAGAAATACCCAACGATAAAATAGAACATGCGCTTATCTTTGCGAATCTTCGCTAAAGTCTTGAATACACGTGCGAAGGAGGTCTTTACAACGTTATTAATCGGCGGTAGGTAATACTTTTGTTTAACATTTTTAAGCAGCGGAATACTTAACAAAGCCCACCAAATGACGGTAATGACAAATGAGATCTGCGTCGCCACAGTCGTTGTTATGCCAAAAGGCTTCGTAAAGATGATGACGATCCCGATGATGAAAGGAATCGTACTGCCGATATAACCAAAGGCATAGCCCATGGATGACAACATATCCATTCGATCATCCTCAGCCACATCCACCAACATGGAGTCATAGAAGATATTACATGCGGAATAACCGATACGCGCCAATACAAACAAGAACAAGAACGCCAACCAATCCTGCATGATGGTCATGGTCAAGGCACCTAAGATGCCAACACCCAAGAAACCAAGAAACATCTTCTTTTTCATGCCTTTGTAATCTGCGATCGCCCCAAGAATTGGGGAGAGGAAAGCCAAGATGATGACCGCCGTCGAAGTTGCACCACCAAACCAGGCGGAGATGGTGTGATCTGCGACACCGGCATTGCTTGCCAAGGATCTGAAATAGATTGGGATGGTTGCCGTAACAATCAAAATAAACGCTGAATTAGCCACATCATAGAGTATCCAACTCAATTCTGTTTTATTAAGTTTCATAATTTGTCCCTTTAACTTAGTTTCATTATAACAAAACAAAAGTCGCTTATACGACGACTTTTGTGAGTAAATCTTTACTAAATAAAGAACAAGATGGCAATGAAGTGCGTGGCCGCTGCAATATTGATGAACAGATGCCAGATGAAATGGAAATAAGGTCGATGTTTCTGGGCATAGAACCAAGCACCTGCACTGTAGAAGATGCCACCTAAGGCAATCAAAATGCCAAACCAGATGTTTGCGGTACGCACCAAATCCGGAATAAACAAGACCGCGATCCATCCCATCGTTAGATAAATGGTTAATGAGGCCTTTGGAACCTTACGACGTACAAGTGACTTATACAGTATTCCAACAAAAACCATGGTCCACTGAATGACAAGAATCAAGGTTCCCTTCCAGCCACCAATCAAAGAAATGGCAATGGGGGTATACGATCCTGCTATCGCAAAATAGATGAAGATATGATCCAGGATCTGCATGACCAATTTATGCTTGCTCTTAGGCGCCATCGCGTGATAGAGTGTGGAACTTAAAAACATCAGCATCAAACTAATGACAAAAACGGATACACCCAAAGCTTGGGTCCATCCGCCTTTATTGTAACTATAGATTGCACTGATGGGTAAAGCGATGATCATCAAAGCAGCCATTAAACCATGGGTGATTGAATTTCCGATCTCTTCGCCTAAGCTGAGTTGTTCGAGGGGTTGTTTCTTTTGCATGCTAGCATTATACAGCAGCAGAGTACAAACGTTCAACCTCTTCCCAATTGACAACATTCCAGAAGTTGCCCACGTACTCAGGACGACGGTTTTGATACTTCAAATAATATGCATGTTCCCAGACATCCAAATTCAAAATTGGAGTGCCTTCATTAAGTGGCGCATCTTGGTTTGGTGTGGATACGACTTTCAGATTCTTGTCCGCATCAACAATCAACCATGCCCAACCACTTCCGAAACGTGTCTTCGCTGCAGTTTCAAATTCAGTCTTGAAGTTATCCAAGCTGCCGAATGCTTTCGCAATCGCCGCAAGCAAGTCACCACTTGGTGTTTGTCCACGGGCAGGTCCTAAGATTGTCCAGAACAAGTTGTGGTTGTATACGCCACCCCCGTTGTTGCGAACGACATTGCGGATATCCGCTGGGACATTATCCAAGTCCTTTAATAAAGCTTCCAAGTTCAATGTGATTTCAGGATGCTTCGCAAGCGCACCATTCAGGTTGTCGACATAAGCCTGGTGATGTTTCGTGTGATGGATGATCATCGTCTGCGCATCGATATACGGTTCGAGTGCGTCGTATGCATAAGGTAAATTAGGTAATTGATAGTTCATTTTATTTCTCCTTTAAATGTTAGCCTAAACTAACTTTATCAAGATAACCTTCACCTATCAATCAATATGCCCATAA
>CAYRIW010000037.1:0-13380 GCA_964424595.1 uncultured Erysipelotrichaceae bacterium
CTGTGTGACAAAATCATTTTGGATTCAATTGGACAATATCATTTTGGATTTAGAGCTCTATATCAAATAGCTAATTGTCCTTGACACTTGAGCTTATTACGTCTATAATAACAATCGGCACTTTATGCCAATGTAGCCCCGGAAACTACAATTGGTTAGGAGGAAAAGTATGCGCCAGACAACCATGGCAAAACCAAATGAAGTCGTTCGTCAATGGTATATCGTTGATGGAACAGGTTTAACATTAGGCCGTTTAGCATCGGAAGTTGCGACGGTTTTACGAGGTAAACATTTACCTACGTACACACCTAATGTGGACACGGGAGATTTTGTAATCATTATCAATGCGGACAAAATTGTCGTCACCGGAGATCAAGACGAAAAGAAGAATTATTATGCTCACTCTCAATTTGCAGGCGGGTTACGTGTACGTTCAACACGTGTTATGCGTCAGAATTACACGATTGAATGGGTAGAAAAAGCAGTGCACGGGATGTTGCCTCACACACGTTTAGGTGACAAACAACGCAAACACTTATTTGTATACAAGGGTGCTGATCATCCTCATATGGCTCAAAAGCCTATTGAAATGAAAATTAAGGGTTAGGAGGAAACATGGTCGCAAAGAAAAAGAAAAGCGTCGTAACTTACTTAGGTACTGGACGTCGTAAATCATCTGTAGCACGTGTCTACTTAACACCTGGAACAGGTATCATCTCGGTTAATGATAAAACTTTAGATGAATACTTGCCACTTGAAACCTTAAGAATGATCGTTCGTTCACCATTAGTGTTGACTGAAACCTTAGCTACATTCGATGTTAAAATCAATGTTCAAGGTGGTGGTTACACGGGTCAATCCGGCGCAATGCGTCACGGAATCACACGTGCACTTATGGAAGTTTCACCTGAATACCGTCCAGCTCTAAAGGCTGCTGGGTTCGTAACACGTGATCCACGTGCTAAGGAACGTAAGAAATACGGTCTTAAAGGTGCTCGTAGAGCTCCACAGTTCTCAAAACGTTAATCAATTTATTGGTCAACTACTCAAAAACTCCCACTTGGGAGTTTTTGTTTGCTTATTTAGATAAATAGAAAAGGGCAATTGCCCTCGTATCATCCAATATATGTAATCTTATTCAAGTCGACTTCGTGTGCTTTTCCATCTGGGTTGGTCGGATAACCGATCAAAACCGAAATCGCAAATTCATACCCTTCAGGGATAACTCTTTTCTTATAATCTTCATTATTGAAGACATAGCCTGCTAAGGCACAAACTACACTACCAAGACCCAATGAAGTGGCGGCCAATGTGACATTCTGTGTCACGATGCCACAATCAAGATCCTTATTGCCTTGTTTGGTGATCACAACCATTAAAGCTGCGTTGTAGAACAGCTTGCCACCACGTCCCATGATGCGCTGATAGCTTGCTTCATCCAATTGCGTCATGCCATAGACGTCCATTTCCTCAATCAATGCTTTGTCTTTAATGACAATGATTTGCCAAGGTTGTTTGTTTACGGCACTTGGAGCTTGGATAGCGGCTAAGGCAATGGCTTCTACTTTTTCATTCTCAACAACTTGATTGGTGAAACTGCGGTAAGAGTAACGTCTTGCGATCGTATTTAAGACTTCGTTCATTATCGGTTCCTTTCAAATCAAATATATTTCAACGAAGTTATTGTAGCATCTAGCTATTAAAAAGGCGAGTGAGCATGACGTTGTTTAATTGTGAATGTTGGTTGAAGAATCACGAGTGATACATATTGAAAATGGTGTAAAATCAAGATGTCAGCGGCTGTATTGCCCTGACTTGAAACAGTTTGAAAACTACTTGATTTTATATTGACATTTAAAAGTGGGTTTGGTATATTTATATGGCATCGATTGTGGAATGGGCCTGTAGCTCAGGTGGTTAGAGCGCACCCCTGATAAGGGTGAGGTCGTTGGTTCGAGTCCATTCAGGCCCACCATCGATTGTATGGGGTTTTAGCTCAGTTGGGAGAGCACCTGCCTTGCACGCAGGGGGTCATCGGTTCGAGCCCGATAAGCTCCACCATATAAACAAAGAAGCCACTCTCGAGTGGCTTTTGTTTTACGAAAAGAGGGATTATGCTTAATTTAAAAGAGAACAAACACTTCTATCTCCAGGTATTGGCTATTGCGGTCCCTTTCATGCTTCAACAACTCATCACATCCTCTGTCAACCTTGTGGATAACCTCATGGTTGGACAACTGGGTGATGCGGCGATTGCAGGGGTTGCGGCAGCGAATCGTTTTTACATGATTGCGACCTTTGGAATTTTTGGTGTGGGTGGAGCGATGTCCATCTTTTTGGCTCAGTACTTTGGGGCTAATGACGAGGAACACGTCAAACAAACCTTCCGTTACGGTGTCATTTCCGCTTATGTGATCGTGGCTCCGTTTGTCTTGATGGGTTTGTTTTTCCCTGAACAAATCTTAGGTTTCTTTACAAAAGATGCGGATGTCATCGCAATGGGTTCGACGTATATCAAGATTGCGATCTTAACCTATATTCCGATGGCCTTATCCATGACGATCTCCAATGCGATGCGTTCGATGGGTGAAACCAAGATTCCTTTGTATTCCTCAATTGCCTCCATTATAACGAATGCCGTATTCAACTATATCTTGATTTTCGGACACTTCGGATTTCCAAAACTCGGTGTAGCAGGAGCTGCTTATGCGACGATCATTGCACGTATTCTAGAAGTTGCGATTTTCTTGGTTGTGACGCAGCGTTTACCCTTCATGTTTAAGACGCATATTAAGGATTTATTCAAGATTTCACGTAAGTTGATTAAAATCATCACCATCAAAGCAATCCCTTTGACTGTTAATGAAATCTTCTGGTCCAGTGGAATGAGCATTCTATTTATGTTTTATAGCACACGTGGCAAAGAAGTCATGGCGGGGATGTCGATATCTGGAACAGTTGCGGATCTCTTCTTCACCTTATTCGGTGGGATGGCGGTCGCTTCAACAGTCTTTGTATCACAAGTCCTTGGTGCGAATAAATTGGACGAAGCACGTTCGAATGCGTATCGCTTGATTCGCTTCTCAGTCATGCTTGCAGTCTTCTTTGGTAGTTTGATGTTCATCAGTAGTTTCTTTGCGCCGCTACTCTACAATGTGACTGAGGTCAGTCGTCATACGGCTGCGACCTTCTTGCGGATCCAATCGTTCATGTTTTGGCTCTATATGGCCAACGCTCAATGTTTCTTTATCTTAAGAGCCGGTGGGGACACGAAATCCACTTTACTGATGGATTCCGTCTTCATGTGGGCGGTTAATCTGCCCGCCGTTGGTTTGGTTACTTATTTGACGGGATGGAATGTTTTTGCGATTTATTTAGTGGGTCAGGCAACGGATTTTGTGAAGTTTGTGGTTGCATATGGACTTGTTCGTAAGGAACAATGGGTTAAGAATTTAGCCCATAGTCACGAGGAACAAATCATCGAAATTGATGTATAAAATTATCGAATAAAGGCTTGAAATGTGTTTATAACTATGGTATATTTTATAAGCACTTGCCTAAATAGCTCAGTCGGTAGAGCAAACGGCTGTTAACCGTTAGGTCGTAGGTTCGAGTCCTACTTTAGGCGCCATAGTTGGCCCGTTGGAGAAACGGTTAACTCACATGCCTTTCACGCATGCATTCACGGGTTCGAATCCCGTACGGGTCACCATCTAAAAGATTAACGTAGGTTACAACCTGCGTTTTTTTTATTCATTTGAATCCTTGCATTCAATAAATAAATACGCTATAATCATAAAGCATTCATTGACCTGTTAGCTCAGTTGGTAGAGCAACTGACTCTTAATCAGTGGGTCTAGGGTTCGAGTCCCTAACGGGTCACCATGTGTGAAATTAACGCCATTTCGGCGTTTTTTTATATAAAATCTTATTTAAAACCACATGCTCTGCATGTGTGAAAAGAAACTTCTAGAGTGGTAACAAAAAAAAGGCCCACCTTTGGTAGAATTAGAAAGGCTGACAACCGAACTAATGACAAAGGAGGGCAACTTGAGCTCAAGCGAAAATAGTTTATCACATACACGATGGAATTGTAAGTATCACGTGGTATTCATCCCAAAATACCGCCGCAAGGTCATCTATGGGAAATTAAGAGAAAATATTGGAAAGATCTTGAGAAGATTGTGTGAGATGAAAGATGTGGAAATCTTGGAAGCACATGCCTGTGTTGACCATATCCACATGCTTTTGAAGATCCCGCCCAAAGTGAGCGTTTCCGGCTTCATCGGGTTCTTGAAGGGGAAAAGCACCTTGATGATCTTCGATCGCCATGCGAATTTGAAGTATAAGCAAGGAAACCGAAACTTCTGGGCGAAGGGTTACTATGTAAGCGCGGTTGGACTGAATGAGAAAACAGTGCAAGAGTACATTCGGAATCAAGAGAATGAAGATCAGTTGAGACAATATGACGAAGCAGGAATACGTGGATCCCTTCAAGGGATAGTAAGCAAGCGTTAGCGGTTGTCAGTCCTCCCAAACCTCTTTAGAGGTAACGCAAGCAAGATGCCCTTCTAGGGCGAAACTAAAACTACCCGTTTTACGGGTAGATATTTATTGCGGACTATGCGAAAAATGCAGGTCTGATCATCGGCCAAGCACGTTCGACTGCTGGTTTGGAAGAAGTGAAGATTATTGGACCCGATGATTTTGAAGATCCACAGCTGAATGATTTAGCGGGTGGTGCACAGAATATGAATAATGTTTACTTCTCAACACACTTCTCATCCTTGCCGGCTTTCAGTGGTGTTACGGGTGACATTTCATTCGATGCCTTGCATAATGCGGTTAAACCAGCGTTCTTGATCGAATTGAACAATGGTGTTGCGGTTAATGCGACCATCGTAAATCCTTAAGGGTTAATGGAGGGTTCAGATCATAGACCTGAACCCTTTTTCTATCTTTATGTTATCTTTGGAGTTTTTCACAGCAAAAATAAGCAGCAAATATAGCGCTAAGTAACGATGTAAGAATTTACATTTAAAAATGTAAAATAATTATTGTATTTCACAAATCTTTCATCTATAATCTTGTCATATTACCAAAGGAGGGTTGTATGAAGAAATTACTTAGCTTATTGGCTGCTTTGCTTGTCATCAGTGGATTGACCGCTTGTGCAGCAGCGTCTGAGGAGAAAGCGGACACCATATTGATTGGTGTCAACTTAGAATTAACAGGGGATGTATCGGTTTATGGCGTCCCTGAACGCAATGCGTTTGAACAAGCGGCATCGGAAGTGAATGCCAAAGGTGGCATTGATGGTAAGCTTGTGGAATTGGTTATTTATGACAATGCCTACGATCAAGCCAAAGCGGTTCAGAATACGGAAAAGTTGATTGAAGATGGTGTTGTGGCGATTTTAGGCTCTGCGACATCGGGGATGACGATGGCGATCGCGCCGGTCGCAAAAGAAAATGGTTTAGTTGTGTTCACGCCATCGGGCACGAATTCAGCCGTTACGATGGATGGGACGGTGGTGAATCCGTATGTCTTCAGAAGTTGTTTCATTGATCCATTCCAAGGACAAGTTTTGGCAAATTTCGCCTCCAATGATCTAGCGGCATCTAAAGTTGTGATCATGGTCAATAATGGTTCGGAATATTCTAAAGAACTTGCACGGATCTTTACGGAACAACTCAATAAGAATGGTGGCGAAGTTGTGGAAACAGCTTCTTATGCGGATTCGGATACGGATTATAAAGCGTCTTTGACTTCGATTGCGACTAAAGAATTTGATGTCTTGTTTATTGCGGACTATGCGAAAAATGCAGGTCTGATCATTGGCCAAGCACGTTCGACTGCTGGTTTGGAAGAAGTGAAGATTATTGGACCCGATGGTTTTGAAGATCCACAGCTAAATGATTTAGCGGGTGGTGCACAGAATGTGAATAATGTTTACTTCTCAACACACTTCTCATCCTTATCGGATAACCAAAAGGTTGCGGACTTTGTCGCAAGCTACCAAGCGTTCACGAAGGCAGCAGGTAAAGAAGAACCTGCAAGTGTCTTTGCGGCGTTGGCGTATGATGCGGCATACATGTTGTTTGCGGCGATCGATGCGGCAGACTCAACCGATCCTGAAGCGATTCGTGACAGCTTGGAGTCCTTACCGGCTTTCAGTGGTGTAACGGGTGACATTTCATTCGATGCCTTGCATAATGCGGTTAAACCAGCGTTCTTGATCGAATTGAACAACGGTGTCGCGGTTAATGCGACGATTGTCAATCCTTGATTCGTTGACTCAATTAGTCCATTATTTAAACAGGTGAAATCTAATTTCGCCTGTTTATTTCTCATTTAAGGAGGCAGTTATGTTAGAGTTTCTAAATCAAATCATCAATGGACTCTCCCTAGGCAGCATTTACGCCTTGGTCGCCTTGGGTTACACCATGGTATATGGCATCATTCGTTTAATCAACTTTGCACATGGTGAAATCTATATGTTTGGCGCATTTGCAGGTATGTTGGCCATAACGGTCTTGAGACTGCCATTCTTTTTAGCTTTGATTTTTGCGATGGTCGTTTCGGCTCTTTTAGGTGTCGTTATCGAACGTGTCGCGTATAAGCCTTTGCGTAAATCAACGAAGACCGCGGCTTTGATCACGGCGATTGGAATTTCGTTTTTACTTCAGAATGTGACGGCGATGGTCATGGGAAACAACACCAGTGCGTTCCCACAGGTCTTTGATCAAAAGGTATATGATTTGGGTGGGGTTCGTATCAATTCGTTGCAGATTCTTATTTTTGGTGTCACCATAGTGTTGATGTTTCTATTGCAGTTCATCGTTTTGAAGACAAAACTCGGCCGTGCGATGCGCTCTGTTGCGGTGGATAAAGATGCGTCTGTCTTGATGGGTGTCAATGTGGATAATACGATCACCATCACTTTTGCGATCGGTTCAGCTCTGGCTGCGGCTGCAGGGGTTTTGATTGGCTTGTATCACATCCGTGTTGTATTCTGGATGGGAACTGCACCGGGCTTAAAAGCCTTCGTAGCGGCTGTTTTTGGCGGTATTGGAAGCATTCCTGGAGCCATGATTGGTGGCTTCGCAATTGGCTTGATGGAAGCCATGGTTGCGGGTTATGGTGGCAGTATGTGGAGCCCGTATCGGGATGCGGTGGTCTATCTGCTTTTGATCATCGTCTTATTGGTTAAACCAAGTGGGCTTTTAGGTAAGAACGTTAAGGAGAAAGTATAATGAAAAACTATCTCAATAAACGCAATCTGATCACCTTGGTCGCACTTGCCGTTCTTTTCTTTGTTATTCAATTCATGATCAAAGAACGCATCATCACCGCATATATGCGGAGCAATCTTTATTGGATTGGTATTTACATCATCTTAGGTTTAAGTTTGAACATGATCATTGGGATTACCGGTCAGTTATCTTTGGGCCATGCGGGCTTTATGTCCATCGGTGCCTTTGCGGCAGCGGTTGTCCTAAAAACAAATCCAACGATGACGGGTTTATTTATCGGTATCGGAATTGGGATTCTAATCAGTCTTGCGGTATCCTTTGTGGTTGCGGTCCCAACGCTTCGCTTAAAAGGGGATTATCTTGCGATTGCGACTTTGGGTGTCGCGGAAATCATTCGGATCGCATTGAATAATCTGGGCATCACGGGGGGTGCTTCAGGGATCAGTAATATCAAGATGTTGATGTCTTGGCCCTTGTTGTTTGCCTTTGTTATGCTTACCATTTTCTTGACGCACAATTTCAAGAATTCAGCGATTGGTCGTGCTTGCATTTCGATCAAAGAAGATGAGATTGCGGCAGAAGCGATGGGCATCAATACAACGAAATATAAGGTCATTGCTTTCATGTTTGGGGCTGCACTTGCGGCCATGGCAGGAAGCTTGTTCTCGACAACGTATTATATCGTCAAACCGGATTCTTTTGGGGTCAATACTTCAATCAATATTTTGATCCTCGTTGTCTTTGGTGGCATGGGTTCACTCAGTGGAACCATCATCGCAACGTTCATCATTGGTTTGGTAAACATCGTTCTTCAACCTTATGCGGAAATCAGAATGATTCTTTATGCTTTGATTCTAATCATCGTCATGATTTTTAGACCGCAAGGCTTGTTGGGTTCACAAGAACTTTCTACGAAATTATTACCTAACTTTAAATGGAAACGAAAGGAGAAATCATCATGAGTCTACTTCAAATCGAAAAATTGACACGTAACTTTGGTGGTTTGAGTGCCGTTTCAAATGTCAGCTTAGCCGTTGAGGAACATGAATTGGTTGGCTTGATTGGACCCAATGGGGCTGGGAAAACAACCTTGTTCAATGTCTTGACGGGTGTCTACACACCCAGCTCAGGTCGTGTGATGTTTCAAAAAGGGGATAAAAGCATCGAGTTATCAAAGTTGCCTCCATATAAGATCACACGCATGGGGTTAGCTCGAACCTTTCAAAACATTCGTCTTTTTAAAGAGTTAAGTGTCTTGGACAATGTCAAGATCGCAATGAATCACGAGGCAAGATATGGTTTATTTGGAGCGCTCCTTAGAGTTGGCAATTACTTCAAGTCAGAAGCTTTGATTGAAGAAAAAGCACATGCCTTCTTAAAAGAAGTCAATCTGGATGAACTCGCAGAAACGAAAGCCAAAAACCTTCCTTATGGTAAACAACGTCAGTTGGAGATTGCCAGAGCCTTGGCAACCGGTGCCAAACTCCTCTTCTTAGATGAACCAGCAGCAGGCATGAATCCACAAGAAACGCATGCCTTGACATCGTTCATCAAAGAAATCAAAGATAAAATGAATCTGACCATCGTTCTGATTGAACATGACATGTCCTTGGTCATGGAAATCTGTGAGCGGATCTTTGTCTTGGATTATGGTAAATTGATTGCGTCGGGTACGCCTGAAGAAATCAAAAACAATCCAAGGGTTATTGAGGCGTATTTAGGGGATGAGGTGGAGCTATGATTTTAAAAGTACAGGATTTAAATGTCCATTATGGTGTCATTCATGCCTTAAAAGGTGTTAATATCGAAGTAGAAGAAGGTCAGATTGTTTCCTTAATTGGATCCAATGGGGCGGGTAAGACAAGCCTTCTAAGAACCATCAGCGGTTTGATCAAAGCTTCATCGGGTTCGATTCATTATATGGACCAAGAAATCATCAATCCTAAACATCCTGAACTCTTACCGAGTACGGGTTTGGTTCAAGTCCCTGAGGGTCGTAAGATCTTTGCAGGGATGTCGGTTTATGAGAATCTTTTGATGGGTGCGTATTTACGTAAAGATAAGGATGGGATTAAGGAAGATCTTGCGAATGTATATGCACGTTTTCCGATATTGGACCAGCGTAAGCACCAAGATGCGGCAACCCTCTCCGGTGGTGAACAACAAATGCTTGCGATCTCCCGCGCTTTGATGGCAAAGCCTAGACTCTTATTGTTGGATGAGCCTTCCATGGGGTTGGCGCCATTATTGGTTAAAGAAATCTTCAATATCATTCGCGACATCAATGCCACAGGCACAACCATTCTCTTGGTTGAACAAAATGCCATGCAGGCACTAAGAATCGCAGATAAAGCCTATGTCCTTGAGACGGGTACTATCGTCTTACAAGGTACGGGTCAAGAATTGTTAAGTAGTCCTGAAGTACAGAAAGTCTACTTAGGAGGTTGATATGTACGTTAAGAATAATATGACGGTGAACCCTAAAACGGTTCATCCCGATCAAACGATTTCAGAAGTTTTGGACTTGATGCATGAATTTAAGATTCATCGGATCCCAGTTGTGATTGATGGCAAACTGGTGGGTTTGGTGACACAAGGGGTGGTGACGGAGAACTCACCTTCACGTTTGAGCACCTTAAGCATTCATGAAATGAACTATCTGCTCTCAAAGACCAAAGTCAAGGACATCATGATCAAGAAAGTCTTTACCATTTCACCAGAAGCTTTGGCTGAAGAAGCCGCCTTCGTGATGGAACAGAAAGATATTGGTTGCCTACCGGTTGTTGGGGAAGCCAATGTCCTCTTAGGGATTCTCACAACAAGTGATATCCTAAATGCTTTTGTGAACATCCTTGGATACAATCAAAGAGGAAGTCGGGTTGCACTTCAGGTTGTGGATGGCATCGGTGTGTTTGCGGAGTTGACCAAGCTTTTAGCGGATCATAAGATCTCTATTTCGCATCTTGCGAATCGTGATACTGAAATCATCTTCCGTTGTGATGAGTTAGACCAAAAGAAATTGCGTAAACTTCTCGAGGCAAACGGCTACAATATCATTTCGATTCAATGATAGGGTTAAAAGCCCTGTTTTTTCTTGAATGTAAGTGCTATAGTACTCAGTGAGGTGGCGTATGAAAACATGTGTCGTCGTATATTCCAATGCGGGTAAAGCCTTCGCTTATGCCCAAGAAGTCGCTCAAAATAAGCAAGCGAAAGTCTTGCGTATTCAACCAAGAATTGACTTTAAAGGCTTCATGCGTTATGTGTATTGGGGCTATAAAGCAAGCTTGAAACGTTCGGTTTCACTAAAACCCGATACCATCGATTTATCGGATATTGAACAACTCATTGTGGTTGCACCAATTCATGCTGGTCGTATCTGTGCACCAGTGCGCAGTTGGCTGTTTACACACCGTTCATACTTGCAAAATGTGTCGATCATTACCACACATTTGGATAAAGAAAATACCTACCGTGATGCGGTAGAAGCCTTAGAAAAAGAAATGATGTTTAAGTTTACAGAGATTCAATCAAAAGTCATTGAATAGGAGGACATTATGTTTGATGTGATTGTATTAGGAAAAGGACCTGCAGGCATCCAGGCTGCAGTTTATATCAAACGTGCCAATTTGAATGTGTTGGTCATCGGTAAAGATGGTGGCGCTTTGGCACGTACCGATAAAGTTGGGAATTACTATGGATTCACACAAATCAGTGGACCTGAACTTTTAGAGGCAGGTTATGCCCATGCCAAAGCTTTAGGCATTGAATTAGTGGAAGAGGAAGTCATTGGCATCAACTACATGGGTGATTTCAATGTGACGACCACAACGAATCAATATACGGCAAAGGCTGTTATTCTTGCGACAGGCTCTCCACGTGCAAGCGTTCGCATTCCGAATCTAAAAGAACTCGAAGGCCGTGGCGTTTCGTATTGTGCGATCTGTGATGCGTTCTTTTATCGCAAGAAGATCGTAGGTGTTTTAGGCCATGGCGATTATGCGGCTCAAGAAGCGCATGAATTGGTCAATGTGGCGGAACAAGTCATTGTGTTCACCAATGGTTTAGAACCAAGTGGTCACTTTGATGATCGTGTTAAGTTTGTTAAAACAAAAGTTAGAAAAATCATCGGTACAGACCGTCTCCAAGCGGTTCAATTGGAAGATGACAGTGAAGTTGAAGTTGCGGGCTTGTTCATTGCCTTAGGTTCTGCTTCCGCAACCGATCTCGCCTTGAAGATTGGGGCGCTTGTCGAAAACAATAAGATCATTGTGGATGAAAAGCAAATGACCAATGTGCCAGGCTTATTCGCAGCCGGTGATTGTACACCTGGCATCATGCAGATCGCGAAAGCGGTCGGGGATGGTTGTGTGGCTGGTTTGGAATCCATTGCATTTGTACGACAGAATAAGTAAATTGCTGTTGAAGTGAATTCAAAAGCTTGTTATAATTTGAATGCACTTTGCGCGTGTGGCGAAATTGGCAGACGCACTAGACTTAGGATCTAGCGGGCAACCATGCAGGTTCAAGTCCTGTCACGCGCACCATGTAGACAAAATAGAGGTTCTCAATTGAGAATCTCTTTTGTTTGTACTGTTTAATTTAAAGAAGAGAAAATCAATTTTAAAAATGTTATTAATTAATCGAGTTGATACACCCAATCTTTGTAACTGTAAAGTTCTTTGGTGAGTTCATAGGCATTCTTATATAAACGGTTCTTTTCGTAGTAATCTAGTAGTTTGTGAATAACAATTTCAACATTTTCAAAGTCTCGTTTACCTTTAATAATGTGATAAAGTTCCATACACTTTACTTCATAGTTTTTATCAATCTTATGGATATTTTCCAAGTGAATAATCTCACTATATAATTTATACATTGTATCCAAAAATGTGTTGTTTTTATAAATAGAATCTGATTCATCAAATTGATCAAGTTCAGTCAAACACAACATTTTAGTGATCAGATCATTTTGGTCTAGCGTTTGTAATTTCTCAAGTTTATCTAGATAGTCTAAGGAGACTATATAGTTTTTCTTGCGATATTCCAACCAGGATAGATTATGATACACAACATTAAATAAATACTCATCATTAATTTTTTCGATGTCTTTTAATAGTCTAAGATAAGATATTCGTGCTTTATTGACTTGTCCTAGTTTTGATTCAACCGTTGTTAGTTGTATTTGAAGATTAATAAGTCTTATATTATTTCTTTGTTTTATGAAGTGAGTTTCAGCTGTTTCTAAATAGTGTTTAGCTTTTAAGAGTTGTCCATAAACAGAATAGATGATTCCTGCATGATAATTGACAAGTCCAACATTTGATTCATGAACTCCAAGGGATATCGCCTTAACAATGGTATCTACAGCGTTGATGAGATCATTGTTTTTGAGATGATAAATAGCGATATAATCATAGATCCATTGTTGAAGAGATAGCTTAAAAGAATTGAATTGTGATTCATTCAACATTTCCTGTGATATAGACTCATTATTGATGATTGAGACAATGATTTTTAGTGTAATGAACTCTTCTCTAAATTTCGTGTAATCTAAGTATTTATCAGCTTTTTTAATCCGAGTGAAGAGTGTGCTTATTTCAGTTTGCTCGTCATACACAATCGACTCAAACAATAAGTCTATATCCTGTTTAAAGTCATTGGATAAATAATCAACATCTTCAGCATTGATATGAAGGTGTTTAAATAACGTTACACGATTAGTTTTATTTAATTCAATTATCCCTGTCTCGTATTTTGAGAGTGTTTGATAACTATATTTAGTTAGTTGAGAAAGTTCTCTTAAAGATAATTTAAGCTGTTTTCTTTGATCAATGATTAATTTTGCAATATTAAAGTTATTATTTTTGTATTTGTCGCTCATAATAACTAATATTATACGCTTTAACATTTAAAATTAAAAAAAAGAATAGACAAGAATCATGATTATTTAAATTATAATTAATATAAGGGAGGAATAAAAAAATGGGTGATTTAAATTTACTATTATGGCTTATATCATTATTTGATTATAAGATTCCAAGAATATAGTTATTAAGATTATTGATTATGGTGTTATTCGGCAAATAAGGACTTTAACCTAGATGCCGCCTAAATTGTCAGT
>CAYRIW010000038.1:0-12960 GCA_964424595.1 uncultured Erysipelotrichaceae bacterium
TTCTATAATGGTTTGATTTTCCATCGTGTCATTCCTGGTTTCATGGTTCAAGGGGGCTGTCCTCAAGGAACAGGTACCGGTGGTCCAGGTTATAATATCAAAGGTGAATTCTCATCCAATGGCTTTAAAAACGATTTGAAACATTCACGTGGAACCATCTCAATGGCACGTTCAGGTCAACCCAACAGTGCTGGTTCACAGTTCTTCATCATGGTTGCGGATGCGCCACACTTAGATGGACAATACGCTGCCTTTGGTAAGGTTGTATCGGGAATGGAATACATCGATAAGATCGTTAATGAGAAGCGTAATTCAATGGATAAACCATTGACGCCTCAAGTCATTGTATCTGCAGAAGTGGATACGTTCGGGACGACATACACCGTTCAAAAAGCTTAGTTTAAAGAAGTTTCTTAAGGGATTGTCCTTGAGGGACTTTTTTTCTTGTTTATCAAGCTTCATCTATGCGAGAATAGTGATGATATGTTACGTCGCAAAATAATTCAAACACTTGAAGATTGGTACGCAAATCCACATCGTAAGTCACTGATCATTGAAGGTCCTCAGGATATTGGGAAGAGCTTTGTTTTAAAGAGCTTTGCGTTTCAAAAGTATAAACAGGTCGTTAAGCTCAACTTTAATCAATTCCCTTATATGCGTCGAATATTTGATGTGCAAATGGATGTGGATGCGCTGATTCTGCAGATTGTGATGATGGTCAAGGGTGCGGTTTGTGTACCGTATGAAACCTTAATCATCATGGATGAGTTGGACTACTGTCCAGAAGCTTATGAAGCGATGAAGAAAATCTCGCTTGATCAGCGTTATGACTGCATCGGGACCGTTTCTCGCTTAGTGTTCTTTGACCCTAGTGAAGTGGTAGACATCATTCGTATGCATGCGTTGGATTTTGAGGAATTCTTATGGGCTAACAATGTATCGTCCAATGTATTGGATCAGGTTCATCAGTCGTATGTTCATAACGAGCAATTAAGTTTGGATTTACATGATTACTTGCTTGAGATGTTCAAGATCTATCTTAATGTGGGTGGAATGCCAAAAGCTGTGAGCACATATCTTAGTTCGCAAGATTTAAGCGAAGTACGAAATGTTCATAGAGCGATCTAAGAAAGTTATAAAAGTGCGCTATTGATGCATGTACAGCCGAAAGAGCGAGAGAGATTTCTAAAACTGCACAGTTCAATCCCTGAGCAAATTGCCAGAGGAAACAAGCGTTTCATGTATAAGGAAATGGATGAGAAGGCGACTCATCGTAACTATTTCAAGAGTATCCGTTATATTTATCGCATGGGTTGGGCGTTTGTTGTATATAAATTGAAAAGTACGAATTTCCCATTGGTTGACAATACGCGTAGTGACAATTTCATTTTTATGATTCGTGATGTGGGTTGTTTGAGTGGACAGTTAACTGAAGAAGATTTCGTGAAATATAGCGACTTGAACTTAATTCAACACAATCCTTATCTTATCAATGGGATTGCGGATATCTTGGTAAAGCGAAATATAAAGCTTTATTATGCCGAACATGGCCAACATGATTTCTTGGTGGCCATGGTTGGGAATCAGCGTATCGGTTTAAGTCATGAGAATGTTAAGACCTTACGTAAGATGACACGTTTGGTTGAACAAGGTTTATTGGACGCTTGTTATAATTTGACGACACGTCCGTTGATGGTGGATAAAGTGGGCATTCATTTGCCTTTATATCATATAATGTTTATCGGAAAGGGAACTTATGAAGAAATACGTTGGAGTTGATGTTGGTGGTACAGAGATTAAGTATGCATTGTTGGATGAAAAAGCTCAGTTTCTAGAAAAGGGATCAATTGATACACCACATACCAATCTTGAGGCTTTTGTGGAAGCGATTGGATCCATCGTGGATCGCTTTAAACCTGATGTGGAAGCGGTCGTGATGAGTGTTCCGGGTCGTGTCGATAGTAAGAATGGTTTTATGTTCACAGGGGGTGCGATTCGCTATAACTACAATGTGGCCATGGCGGGCTTGATTTCAAAGCGTGTGGATCTGCCTGTTGTCTTAGAAAACGATGCGAAATGTGCTGCTTTGGCAGAACTCTGGATGGGTTCACTTAAAGGGATTGAGTCGGGAATGGTTCTTACTTTAGGAACAGGCATCGGTGGGGGTATCGTAACGCATGGTAAATTGCTAAGAGGGTATAATTTCGCAGCTGGAGAGCTGTCCAATCTTCCGACGACAATCAAACCTGTGAATGATCCCATTCAAGCTTGGGCTCAAATCAATGGGACATATGCTTTGACGGTACCCTTTGCAATGCGTAAGGGTCTGGATACGAAAGAAGTGAATGGTCGACGTTTCTTTGAAGCATACCATGCTGGGGATGAGGATGCCCTTGCGATCATGGATGAGTTCGCTACGAATTTTGCGAATGCGATTTATTCGATTCAAACCGTTCTGGATAATCAACGGGTTGGAATTGGGGGCGGCATCAGTGCTCAAGATGTCTTGATTGAGAAATTCAATGAGAAACTAAACATACTCTTTAGTAACTTACACCCTTCTTCTCCGATCAAACAACCTGAAGTGGTGCGTTGTACCTTTGGGAATGATTCGAATTTGATTGGGGCTTTATATCATTATCTCTATGAATGAAAAAAGGCGCACGCTGCGCCTTTTTAAATACCCTTATTTTTCGAGACTTGATACATGATAATAAAGAATAAACCTGGTATGAATACAATCCAGAATAGAAACTCGCCCATACGTAGCCCCCTGATTGTTAATATCATACAACATTTTGTGAATCTGTGAACAAGAAATTGTTATGACAAAGAAAACAAGTACACTTCTGTGTACTTGTTCCCACCCAAGGGCATTAAAACATAGGATTATGATGGTTACAATAGACCTGTCCTTTAAATAGGACACTAAAAAAGTCAGTTGCCTGACTTGTCTTCACGTTCTGTGAATTCCACATCGATCACATCGCCATTACTGCGCGGTGTAGGGTTGATGGGTTCTTTATAGCTAAAACTTCCGGGTCTGCTCTTTGGCATGCGAAGTCGAATACTTCTAAACCAATAAAATATCAGGCCTGCATAAAGCATGTAGCCTAGGAGAGGGTTAAAACGAATAACGGCATTTAAAATAACGTTTAAGACAAAGAAGATAAGAATGTAGCTGATAATTCCGGTCATTGATTTCCTTTCTAGGATTTACGTGTAAACTCTATTTTGCAATGTGGGCAGGTGACTTCGATCTTACCACGTCCACGCGGGACACGGAGTGTACGATGACAACGTGGGCATTGCATGTGTTTGTATTGTTTTTCTTTGATGTTCAGTTTGATGACTTTGAACCCAGAACGAATCGGTCGGGTGAGGTTCATGAACGCTAAGTTTTCTTTTTGACGCTTGTAGATCTTACGTGAGAACGCTCGATAGAAGATCAAGATGATCACGGTGTACTCGATGAGATTGAAGAGGATGTTGGGTTCAAAGAAGAGACTGAAACTCAAGGTCAAGAGAATGTATAAAACAAGCAAGGCATAGTTTAATTGATCATAACCGTTTCGACCTTGCATGAAACGGTAGATTGAATACTGTAAGTTACGTAAGAAATTTTTCATGGTACGAGATTCATCATAGAGATAAAACGTTAAGAATGCAAGTTTTGATAAATGAAATATTTTACACAAAATTGTGGTAAATCGTGTGTTGTGTCAAACAGATTGACAAGATACAATAGACTCATCAAAGAAGTTTCAGGTCACGAAGTGTGAAAAGGGAAGCAGGTGAAAAGCCTGCACGGTCCTCGCCGCCGTATGAGGGAGTCGGTTTCAAATGCCACTACATCTGTTTGCGAACAGTGTGGGAAGGTGAAACACGATGATGAATTCGAGTCGGAAGACCTGCCTGAGATGAAAATGTGTTGGCGACCTACGAAGGATGGGGAGTGACTTTTTAGTTTGCACATTTTAGTGTTCTTTGGCTGAAAGGACAGAGTGTAATGATTTTACAAGTTGTGAAAAGGGATGGAAGACGTGTGGATTACGATATTCAGCGCATTGAGGAGGCACTTTTTAAAGCTCAGGTGCAGACTCAACAGAGAGGTTTAAAGGCTGATTTTGATGTATCACAGATGGCTTCATGGGTTGAGGAGCATTTATCGAAGGATATATCTGAACTGGAAATTGAGATCATTCAAGATACGGTTGAGAAGACACTGCGTGAGAAGCATCAAGATGATTGTGCAAAGGTGTATGCCATGTACCGTAACGAACGTTCTAAACAACGAGAGATACGTGGTTCACTGATGAAGGCTTTGGAACAATTAACGTTTCAAGATGAAGGTTCAGTTAAGCGTGAGAATGCGAATATTGATGGGAATACCGCAATGGGAATGATGCTTCAGTATGGTAGTCAGGCTTCTAAGCGTTTTGCGGCGCATTTCTTGTTGAGACCGGAACATGCGGAGCTTCATGATAGTGGGGCAATCCATATCCATGATTTAGATTTCTATGCGATGGGAACGTTGACTTGTTGTCAGATTGATCTTGTAAAGTTGTTTGAGAATGGTTTTTCCACAGGACAAGGGTCGCTTAGAGAGCCTCAGGATATTCAGAGCTATGCGGCATTGGCAGCGATTGCGATTCAAAGTAATCAGAATGACCAACATGGTGGTCAAAGCATTCCAGCATTTGATGTGGCGATGGCTTTGGGTGTACGAAAAACATTTCGAACGATCATTCGTGAGATGGGTGAACTTCTTGAGCATCTGTCTGATGCAGAAAGAGACATACTTAATCAGATTGAGCTTGAAGATAAAGATGATTTGTTGGATCCAAAACTAAGTCGTTTAATTAATAAGGCTTTGCTGAAAACAGAGCGAAGAACGTACCAAGCCATGGAAGCCTTGATTCATAATCTTAATACCATGCATTCAAGAGCTGGAGCTCAAGTTCCATTTTCGAGTTTGAATTTTGGAACAGATGTAAGTGTTGCTGGGCGCATGGTGAGTGAACAATTGCTTAAGGCTCAGGAAGCAGGCTTGGGAAATGGGGAGACCCCAATCTTTCCAATCTTGATCTTCAAAGTAAAGGAAGGCATTAATTTCAATCCAGGAGATGTGAATTATGATTTATTCCGCTTAGCTTTGCGTGTTAGTGCAAAACGATTATTTCCAAATTTCAGTTTCTTGGATGCGTCATTTAATCAAGTGTACTATCAGGCGGGTAAAGTTGAGACGGAAGTCACGTACATGGGGTGTCGAACACGTGTCTTAGGAAATCGTTGTGGTGAAACACAGGTCAATGGTCGGGGAAATCTGTCCTTTACGACCATCAACCTCGTACGTTTGGGCATTGAACATAAAGGGGATTGGACTGCGTTTGATGAAATGCTAGATCACCGTTTGAACCAAGTTTTGGATCAACTTCTCACTCGTAAAGCGTATCAAGCGAAGAAACAAGTCAAAAATTTTCCGTTTTTGATGGGTCAAGGGATATGGCGATCATCGGATGGTTTGAAAAGAGAAGATTATATCGAATCCGTATTGAATGAAGGAACCTTGAGTATTGGGTTCATCGGTTTGGCAGAGTGTTTGGTGGCCATGATGGGACAGCACCATGGAGCAAGTAAAGATGCACAGCGCCAAGGGTTACGGATCGTCCAAAAGATGTATGACTTCTGTGAAGTTAAATCAACGGAATTGAACTTAAACATCACTTTGTTGGCAACACCAGCGGAAGGTTTGGCAGGACGTTTTACCCAATTGGATCGTAAGCGTTATGGTGTTCTTCCAGGTGTGACAGATTTGGATTATTACACCAATAGTTTCCATGTGCCAGTTCATTTCAAGTGTTCGATTGTGGATAAACTGAATATTGAAGGCCCATACCATGCGATTACTCCAGCTGGACACATCAGTTATGTGGAAATTGATGGAGATCCTGCACAAAACATCGATGCGATGGAGGATATTGTTCGGCTCATGCGTAGTACGAACATCGGGTATGGTTCAATCAATCATCCTTTGGACCATGATCCTGTATGCGGTTATCGTGGTGTTATTGTAGATCATGTTTGTCCAAGTTGTGGCAGAACAGAGACAAGCTTAGATCCTTTTCAGAGAATTCGACGCATTACAGGGTATTTGGTGGGAAGTCTAGAGCGTTTCAATCCTGCGAAACGTGCAGAGGTGGAGGCACGTGTCAAACACGGTACGACTCGCTGATCGCAGTACTTTCAGTTCGGTGGATGGGGCAGGCTTGAGGACAGTCATTTGGTTTCAAGGCTGTGTCCACCACTGTGCAGGCTGTCACAATCCAGGTACGCATGATCCTAAGGGTGGAGAAGTGTTGGATATTGAAGATGTATTGGTATGGATTCGCTCATTGAACTGGAAAAAGATCACCTTTTCTGGGGGTGAACCCTTTCTACAAGCAGAGGCTCTGTATGCATTGGTTTCAGCTTTAAAGCTAGAAGGATATGATATATGGGTTTATACAGGTTATACCTTGGACCAAATCAAAAAGGATTCAAACATGGTGAAGTGTTTGAATCATATTGATGTGTTGGTGGATGGGCTGTATATCTCAGAGCTTAAGAACCCTAATCTAGAATTCAGAGGTTCATCGAACCAGAAGATCTATTATTTAACAAAAATGCCATAGACTGGCATTTTTTACTTTAGAATTTTCGTGTCAGTCCAACCAGTCTTTCGACCATATCTGGATCACGATGAGAGAAGAAGAGGGAAACGCCATTATCCAATTGTTTGATGACATCCATTTCTTCAGTAGTAAGTTCGAAATCAAAGACATTCTTATTTTCGATCATACGTGACTTTGTGACGGTCTTTGGTAGAACCGATACACCCAATTGAATCAAGAAACGAAGTGCGACTTGAGCATTGGATTTACCATACTTATCACCGATGGCTTTTAACACAGGATTTGTGAAGAGTTCATTCTTGCCTTCTGCGAAGGGTGCCCATGCTTGAGCTTGAACACCAAATTTCGCCATGACTTCTAATGCTTCAGCTTGTTGGTGGAAAGGATGAAGTTCAATTTGGTTGACGGCTGGAATGACTTCATTGTGTTTCGCAAAGTCGACGAGACGATCTGGATAGAAGTTGGAGACGCCGATGGCTTTGATCTTACCTTCCTTGTAGAGTTCAGTCATGGCTTTATAACTGCCATAGACATCGCCAAAAGGTTGGTGGATCAAGACCATATCAATGTAGTCCAAACCGAGTCGTTCAAGTGAACCTAATAATGAAGCTTTTGCTTTTTCATAGCCTGCTTCAGAAATCCACAACTTTGTAGTTAGAAAGATTTCATCACGAGGTACACCACTCTTGCGAATCGCACTTCCGACAGCGGATTCATTGCCATAAGATTGAGCGGTATCGAGTAAGCGATAGCCAACTTCCAAGGCATCTAAGACACAGCGTTCGCATTCCTTTAGGTCTGCGATTTGGAAGACGCCATAGCCGAGTATCGGCATTTTTACTCCATTATTAAGTGTTAGGTATTGCATATTTGTTCTCCTTTTAGTTAAATTCAAAACGACGTGGTAAGCTGAACCATAATTGATCCAACCAAGCAAGTTGATCAACTGTCAGATCAGGCGCATTCACGGCCGCAAGGCTGGCATCGAGTTGACACGTCTTACTCGCACCAATGATGACGGAGGTGATGGCTTCCTGCTGTAGTGCCCATTTGACGGCTGTGGTGATCGGGTCAAGCTTCTGTTCTTTGCACCAAGTGATGTATTTCTCGACCGCATTGAAGTTCGCATCTTGCCAATAACGTTTCTGATAGAGCGCTCCAGCGCTGTTGAGTCCAAAGCGTTCATTGGGGTCGGGTGTTTCATTCTTTTGGTGCTTACCCGTCAATAAGCCACCGGCGAGTGGGTTGTAGGGTAAGATTCCGATGCCGTCTTCTTTGCATAGTGGAACCAAATCTTCTTCGATCATACGGAAGAGTAGGTTGTATCGAGGTTCTACGACTGAAATACGGTGAAGACCTAAGGTATCCGCAATGCCGTTTGCTTTGGCAATCTGCCAAGCACGCCAGTTGGATACTCCGATATATCGAGCTTTTCCTGTGCGTACGATTTCATCGAAGGCACGCATGGTTTCTTCGAGTGGTGTGTTGAAATCATATTGGTGTGCCATGTAAATATCGATATAGTTGGTTTGAAGACGTTTCAAACTTCCCTCAATGGCATCCAAGATGTGTTTGCGACTGAGACCGCCGTCATTTGGACCAGGTCCCATCGGTGAGAAGACTTTCGTTGTAATGATGAGTTGGTCACGTTTACCTTGCATCCATTCACCGATGATGGATTCTGTCCTACCGGCTTGTGCGAAGGATTCACGACCAATCGGATAGGCGTTTGCGGTATCGATGCTGGTGATGCCCGCTTCGAAAGCTTTATCTAAGATTTCAAAAGAGGTGGCTTTATCGGCTTGTTGGCCAAAGGTCATGGTTCCTAGGGTCAGTTGGGATACTTTTAAGCCCGTTCTTCCAAGTTTTGTGTATTTCATAGTTTCCTTTCGTGTCTGCTTCAATTTAATATTCACGGATCATATTGATCAGACGTTCGACGTCTTTGGGATCTTCATGTGAGAAGAATGTGGTTTTACCAGTATCGAGTGTAAGGATAATGTTCATTTCTTCATCACTCAAGACAAAGTCGAAGATGGAGATGTTTTCAACCATGCGTTTCTTATTGACGGTTTTTGGCACGACCGATACACCTTTTTGTACAAGATAACGAAGTGCGACTTGTGGAATGGATTTACTGTACTTGTCGGCAATTTCTTTTAAGATTGGATTATTAAGCAATCGTTCACTACCTCGATCTATGGGCGACCAGGCTTGAGCTTGAATGTTGTGCTTGTTCATGACTTCAAGCTCTTTTGGCCTTTGGTGGAAGACGTGCATTTCAAGTTGATTGACAGCGGGTACGATATCGTTGAAGTGAACGAAATCCACCAAGCGATCCGCATAGAAATTGGATACGCCGATGGCACGGATCTTACCCGCTTTGTAGAACTCGCTCATGGCGCGCCATGTGCCATAGACATCATTGAAGGGATGATGGATCAATAAGAGGTCGATATAGTCTAAACCTAAACGATCCAATGATCCTTGGATGGCTTCTTTGGCTTTTTCATAGCCAAACCCAGCGATCCATAACTTTGTGGTCAAGAAAATTTCTTCTCGTGGTACAGAACTTTTACGGATGGCGGATCCAACGGCACGTTCATTGCCATAGCCCTGTGCGGTATCGATCAAACGATAGCCGACTTCTAGTGCATCTAAGACACAACGTTCACATTCTGCCGCGTCGGTGATCGCCAAGACACCATAACCCACTTTTGGCATTTGAATGCCATTGTTTAATGTAAAATATTCCATATTTGCCTCCTTATTTATGCTGGTTCAACCAAGTTTTAATCAATTCGTGCGAAGAACGGACGGCTGATCCCGTTAAAGCATAACCATCTAAGACATTGGCACTTGGACAAGCTTTACGGATATCGCGGACACTGTTTCCAAGTCCACTGCCTTCATGCGTACAGAAAGGAATGATGGTTTTACCACTAAAATCGTAAGCATCTAAGAATGTGAAACATGCCATGGGCATGGTATTCCACCAGTTGGGATAACCTAGGTAGATAACCTCATAATCATCGATTGAATCCAACATCTGTTTTAACTCTGGACGTGCTTGATTTTGATATTCCACTTTAGCGACACGTGTGGTTTCTGTATAACCAAGGGGGTATTTATTTGCAGTGTCAATCTCAAAGAAATCTGCACCAGTAACGGCTTGTATGATTTTGGCCATGTGTTCTGTATTGCCTTCTTCGATTTTCTGGAGTCGACCGTTGTAATAGTTTTCACCTCTACGGGAGTAATATGCAATAAGTTTTTTTGTATTCATTTATGCCTCCATTTCATTCACTGTACACCTTAGAGTTAACTCTAGGTCAAGTGATTCTATTGATATTAAAAGACGAGACAAGGTCTCGTCATGCGAAATGCGTATGTTTCGTCTTCCATTCTTCCATTGCAATCACGACCCAGAAACTATAAATACCGAGTGTGATGATAATAAGAAGTAACCATTTGATCCATTGTCCAAACAAACCAAGGGCTGTGCCTTCAAAGCGTAAACGCTGGCCGTCGATGACGGTGTGACGTGCTTTCCATTGTAGGATCATGACGATTGCCCAAGGATAAAGAATACCGAAACTTAAGACTGTGATGAGAAAGCCGAGGATTTGAATACCAATCAAGCCAAACAAACCACCATCGAAATAAGATCTATTCATCGGAAATATCCTCCAAGAGTTCAGGTTCTGTGCGCTCTAATGTAGAAATATTGCGTAATTTAAGTTGAATCTTGCGTGTGCGTACACCTACCAATTTATCCAAATCTTCACCCGTTTTGTGAATACGATCTTGAGCACTTTGTAAGACATTGGCGAATGTTTCAAATTCTGCCTTTACAGAAGAGAGAATACTCCAGACTTCACCGGAACGTTTTTGGATGGCTAAGGTCTTAAACCCCATTTGTAGGCTATTCAAGAGTGCTGCCATTGTGGTGGGACCTGCGATATTTACTTGATAATCACGTTGTAAGATTTCAATCATACCCCGTTGAACGACTTCTGCGTATAAACCTTCGGTTGGCAAGAAAAGGATAGCGAACTCTGTGGTATGCGGAATTTGGACATATTTATCATGGATATCTTTGGCAAAACTTTTGATTTTGGTTTCTAAGCTTTTCCAAGCGTTATCCACAGCAGCTTTATCTCCTAAGATGGACGCATCCAACAAGCGAACATAATCTTCTGTGGGAAATTTAGAATCAATCGGTAAGAGAACAGGACCACTTTCATCCCCTGGGAGTTTGACTGCGAATTCAACACGTTCTTTTGAACCGGGAATTGTCGCGACATTTTCTAGGTATTGTTCTGGGGCGAGGATTTGTTCAAGGATGGAACCCAATTGGATCTCACCCAACATCCCACGTGTTTTCACATTGGATAAAACTTTCTTAAGGTCGCCTACTTCTAAACCGATCTTATTCATTTCACCCAAACCTTTATAGACAGCTTCAAGTTGTTCAGAGACTTGTTTAAAGGACTGGGAGATGCGGTCTTCCAATGTCTTTTGAAGTTTCTCGTCCACAGTCATCCGCATTTCATCTAATTTCTTGGTGTTTTCTTCTTGTAGGGAAGTGAGACGTTTCTCAATGGTCTCACGGACTTGATTGAGTTTCTGTTCGTTTTGTAAGCCGGTATTGGCTAAGATTTGATTGATTTGACTCAGGTTTTGCGCAACACTTGTTTGAAGGTTGTTTTGACTTGTCCGCAACAATTCCATCAAGTCACTGAGACGTCGATCCAGGACATTGTTTGTATCTCGATTGGAAGTACTTAAGACGTTGGAGAAGGTTGTTAAGGTGCGTTGATTGTCATCCTTGAGATCATTCTGCAAATCACGTAGGCTTGCTTTCAAACCCGTATGATCGGGTTTCTTGAAGATCAAGATTAAAACCAAAAGGATAAGAATGACTAAGAGGATCGGAGTTATGTATTCCATGATTTTTCCTCATTGTGGGGTACGGGTCCATAGCGATTGTCATCGTCTGTGCCAGGGATCAACATTAACAATAAAAAGATAAAGGGGCCTATCCAAGGGATCAGATTGACCAAGAGGTACCAAGCTGGACGATCTTGATCGTGTAAACGTCGTATTGAAATTGCCAACAAAGGCAATGACATAACGATCGAATAAGCGATGCTAAACATGACCCAAAGCATTGATATCCCTGCCGCAAGGATTGGGATTTCGAAGATGAAGCCTACCATCGCAATCAAGATGCCAAGTGCCAAGAAACTAAACACAATGATCAGATTGGCGAAAAAGAATCGCCAATAAACCATACGTGATGTACGTGAATTGAAATCGGTGAAACGATTGAGGGCATCACGAAAACTTCCGAACAAGCGGGTGTCTTCAGCACGGGTCGTGATGAAGCTTTGTCCACAATGGATGCAGGTCTTCGCATTGGATTCGACTTCGTTGTAGCAGGAAGGACATGTTTTACTCATGGTTCTATTATACGGCTTGAAACGCTTTGTACCGTATCTTTTTAAACAAGTGTTATAATATTTGTACAGTTTGACTTAGGAGGATTAACATGTCAACGGTTTATTCAGAAAAAGAATATCATGTAAACTTAACAAAAGGGGATGTCGGTGAGTACGTCATCCTACCTGGAGATCCAGGTCGATGTGAGAAAATCGCACAATACTTTGATAACCCGGTTTTAGTTGCCAACAATCGTGAATATGTCACCTATACAGGCACCTTGGATGGCGTTAAGGTCAGTGTGACCTCGACGGGTATCGGTGGACCTTCCGCTGCGATTGCATTGGAAGAGTTGGTTCATTGTGGTGCACATACCTTCGTTCGTGTTGGAACATCCGGTGGTATGCAGAAGGAAGTCTTAGGTGGGGATGTGGTGATTGCGACAGGTGCCATTCGTTTGGATGGGACCAGTAAGGAATATGCACCGATTGAGTATCCTGCGGTTGCGAATTTCGATGTGGTCATGGCTCTAAAGGAAAGTGCTAAGGAATTGAATCATCCTTATCATGTGGGTGTGGTTCAATGTAAGGATTCGTTCTATGGCCAGCATTCACCCGAATCGATGCCGATTGCAAGTGAGCTTCAAAACAAATGGGAGGCCTGGATTCGTACCGGTGCGCTCACATCTGAGATGGAATCGGCGACGCTCTTCATTGTAGGTTCCACACGTCGTGTACGTGTTGGGGCGGTTCTATTGGTTGTGGCGAATCAAACGCGACGTGCTTTAGGATTGGAAGATATCCAAGTCCATGACACGGAAGCGGCGATCAAGGTTGCGATT
>CAYRIW010000039.1:0-12784 GCA_964424595.1 uncultured Erysipelotrichaceae bacterium
CTGTGTGACAAAATCATTTTGGATTCAATTGGACAATATCATTTTGGATTTAGACTTTTCTTTTAGCCTTCGGTGTGCTACTTGTACTTTATTTTTCGCAATGCTATAATATCAAAGCAACTTGAAAGGAGAACCCTATGCTCGATATCGCACTCATGATCGTATCAGCCTTATTAATCTTGTTGTCATTATTACAAAGTGGGAAATCTGAAGGTATCAGCAGCGCTTTCTCTGGAAGTGGTGGATTGAACCTATTTGAGAATGTCAAAGAACGTGGAGCAGAAAAGACCATCTCCCGGATAACTTTGGCTCTAGGCATCAGTTTCTTCGTCTTAGTAATTTTAGCAAACATCTTTTAATAGGCCTTTAAGGCCTTTTTTATTACCATGGAAAAAACAGAACTATTACGTCTACTCGCCACGCAGGATAAACCCTATACCGTGGAAGAGTGGACCAGAAAATTAAATCTACAAAGTGTACAAGAAATCGAAGCTTTTAATAAGCTTGTTTTAAGTTTGGAAAATGATTATGAGATCATGTATACCAAGAAACAAAAACTTGTCCTGATGGATAAGAGTGATTGGGTCAAGGGTAAGCTGACGATTCATCCGAAGGGCTTTGGCTTTGTGGATCATCAGGATGGTTCCCTCTTCATTCCACCGAACCAATTTAAAGGTGCGATGCATGAGGATGAAGTTTTGGTTAAGCCGAAGGTCTTTGCGGACTTGAGTGCTGAAGGTGAGATCGTTAAAGTCATCAAACGCAATACAACACAACTTGTGGGTACGTGGAAACGAAAACACTTTGAAGTCCAAGAAGCGCGTTTGCTTCAGAAGATCAAGCTCTTGGATTCAGATGTCTCCCATTTAGTGGAAGGTCATCAATGTATCTTGGATATCGTAGAGTATGGAAATGAAGAATTAAAGGTTAAGGTCAATCGTGTCTTAGGTCATGTGAATGATCCGGGGATGGATATCTTGACGGTATTATTAAATCATCAAGTCCCTATGGAATGGAACGAACAGATCGATTCTGAAGTGGAAGCGATCCCAATGAAGGTTTCATACGATCCAAATGAGAAGCGTGTGGATTATCGTAATCGTACCGTCATCACCATTGATGGTGAGGATGCGAAGGATTTTGATGATGCGATCAGTATTCAAAAACTGCCAGATGGTTATCAATTGGATGTCCATATTGCGGACGTAAGCTATTACATCACAGAAGGAAGTGCATTGGATAAAGAAGCACGTCGTCGTGGCACATCGGTGTATGTGGTCGATCGTGTCGTCCCAATGCTTCCCTATGCGATTTCAAATGGTATTTGCTCCTTGGTTGAAGGGGAAGATCGTTTTACGATGACCTGTTCAATGAAGATTACATTAGAGGGTGAGATTGACAGTTATGAGATTCACCCATCAATCATTCGTTCAAGCAAACGGATGACGTATACCAATGTCAATCGCATGATTAGTAACGATAAAGCTGCACTCAAGAAGTTTGAAGCTTTGGTTCCGATGGTTGAAGATATGCTGGATTGTGCACATCGTATTCGTGAGCGTCGTAGACGTGATGGAGCGATTGATTTCAATTCCGTTGAATCAAAATTCATATTGAATAACGAAAAAGAAATCATCAAAATCGAAGCACGCACACAAGGTGAAGCTGAACTCTTGATTGAAGATTTCATGGTTTGTGCCAATCAAGCTGTGGCGACACAGTTGAAGTGGATGGAAATTCCAGCCCTTTATCGTGTTCATGAAGCGCCCGATAAGAAACGTTTTGCGGAATTCTCACGTATTGCTTGGTATTGGGGTGTCAAAGTTCGTCATGAACATTTGAATCCTAAGGTCATCCAACAATTATTGGCTAAATTCGAAGATCGTGATGAAGCATTGATCGTTAATGATCTATTACTGAGAAGTATGTCTAAGGCAAAATACGATAAAGATCCACAAGGTCATTTTGGTTTGGCTTTGGAAGATTATTGTCATTTCACTTCCCCAATTCGTCGCTATCCCGATTTGATCGTACATCGTATGCTCAGAAAGCATGTGTTTACCCATCATCCTCAAGAACTTCATCGTGATGAACTCTTGATGGAAGACTTGGGCTTTGAGACCTCCATTTGTGAACAACGTGCCGTGGATTCAGAACGTGATGTGGAAGCGATGAAGAAAGCAGAATACATGGTCAAACATGTCGGCGAATCCTTCAATGGCATCATCTCTTCCGTAACCAAGTTCGGTTTCTTTGTCCGTCTACCGAACACAGTCGAAGGTTTGGTTCATGTGTCCAATCTCAAAGGATTCTATGAATTCGATGCGGATCGTTATACCTTGGTTAAGCGTGGAAGCAAGCAGAAATACGCTTTGGGACAGAAGGTAAAAGTTAAATTGATCAGTGCGGATAAAGCTAAGCAAACGATTGATTTTGTGGTAGACTAATAAAGCAGAGGTTCTATGGCGAGTAAAATAGTATCCGTAAATCGTAAAGCATTTCATGATTACTTCATCATCGAAAAAGTAGAAGCAGGCTTGGTTCTAACCGGTACTGAGATCAAGTCGATCCGTAAAGGTACCGTTCAATTCAAAGATGCATACATCCACTTCGTCAATGGTGAAGCTTTTATTCGTGACATGTACATTGCACATTACACACAAGGCAACATCTTCAATCACGAGGAAACACGTGAGCGTAAGCTACTGCTTCATAAACATGAGATCGTGCGATTGCAGAAGAAAGTGGTTCTCAAAGGGTTCACGATCATTCCGCTCCAACTTTTATTGGTGGAGGGTCGAGCTAAACTTGAGATCGCTTTAGCACAAGGTAAAGAACTTCATGATAAGCGTCAAAGTGAAAAAGAACGCGATGCGAAGCGTGAGATTCAAAAAGTAATGAAGAGTCGATTAAAGTAAGTTGAGAAGCTTACTTTTTTGTTGGATTAAAAAAGCAATCCCTTGCAAGATTGCTTCTTATTAGAGTTAGAACTTACCAGCTTCCGCCGCCGCCGCCGCCGAAGCCACCACCACTGAAGCCTCCGCCTCCACCACCGAATCCACCGCCGCCTTTGCCAGACGATTGAGGAATGGAAGTCATGACTTGATTCATGGAGCTGAGGGTATGACTGAAGTTACGCATGAAGAGGTAGGAATTAAGATGTGGGGTTGAGCCAACATACCAGTCGGGTTGTTCAATCGCAATGCTTTCGAACTTCTTGGACCACACATCGGACACATTCAAGACATAGGCATAGGGTAGGATCTTGTAAAAGTAAGTCGGATCATCATGGACCATCATCTCAAGACGATCTTTCTCAGCGGTTTCAATGAAACGTTTGAGTCCAATCAGTTTACCTAAGTAATGAATGCCCAATTCTGTACGACGATCCATGATACTGACGAGTGCTAAGATGATGAGTGTAAGGATGAGTGTAAAGGCATAGGTCCAAATTGGAACTTTGAAGTAAAATGCGAGAGCGAAGGTTGCGATGATATATAGACCGCCAACCATAAACAAACCGATCGCACTTAGGATATTCAATGCGGATTTTTGTGAAGACCAGCGCTTAACCACATAGATCAACCAAGCAGAGATCAAAGAACCAAACACAAAGATGGCTCCCGCGATAATCATTGAGATTGTACCCTGGTAACTGATTTGGTAATAAGCATTCGCAAAGAGTAATGCGAATGGAATGAAACACAAACTCGCGAAGATGACCTTTAGGACACTCGCTGTATTCGAATAGATCTGTCTTTCTTTATTTCCTTGGAAATATCGATAGATATCATTCTTCGCATGTGCCAAGGAAATATAGAAGGTATTCTTTAGAGAATCTTTTGTAGCGATGTCGCCAGACTTAAACAAACCATTGAAAAGTGTTTGTTCAGCCCGAATTGAAGTATTGTCTAAGTCTTTCAACTTGGTCAAAGTAAAATCGTCTTTATCTTCTTCTGTGATCGTCAGATAGCCTTTGTATGCCCACTCGATGATCAAAGAGAGGATGTCCTTGGTATCTACGAAACCATCGTAGACGAAACCTGCTTGTGCGCTGCTCAAACCAGGGATTGGGTTGAACTCAACACTTTCCACAACCAGATCATCTTTACCAAACTTGAAATACAAGAATACGGTAAGGAGTAATAAAGCAATAAGAGAACCCAGAATGATCATGCTGAAATCCGTAGGTGGGATAAAAGTGAAGTAATCATTTGGTAGAGGGGCATAGATTGTTAGGGCTTGGTACATACGAAGGGGTTCTTCAAATGTTGCGGTTAGCGTATTCCCATTAATGATGGGTTGAATGTCCGCATCCGTTGGATCGCCATAGAGACCTGTATAGAAACGGATATCCGATGGCCAAGCCTTCGGCAAGGTAATCGTAAAACTTGTCTTTTGAATTGGGAGTTGCCAACCTTCACCAACAATATTGAAATAAAGGGCTTGTAGACCATCCAAATCCAAATCTCTTAGTTGTAAAGTATAACTGTAGTGATAGGATTTCGGACCATAGACATATTCATCCGCATCCCCGATCTTGATCACGACATTGTTATAACTGTCTGTTTCAATTTCATAGGGATCCCCGATGACTCTGACTTTACGCACAGGAAAATAATAGGACTTCTCAATGTCTTGATCATCAATGTTCCAGACCATGTCATAGCTTTGTGGTATATAAGCATAAATGCCATGACGAGACTCATTGAATTGAACATCCAAAAACTGATCGACTTGCATCAGACCATTTTCATTGATGACGATGTTGGTGTTGAAGTGGGTGATCTCCACGGGTTCCTGTGCTTGAACCGGGAGGAAGCTTAAACCCAAGAAGACTAAGATGAACCAGATTTTCTTCATGAAACCTCCAAAAAAAAGGGTTGGACCCTTTTTAGAATGATACTTTAACGTTTTGACGTTGAACTTCATCCGCAACTTCAAATAATGGTTTCTTAGTGAAGTTAAAGAGTCCAGCAACGATGTTGGTTGGGAAAACTTGAATGCGAGTATTGTATTGTCGGGTCACGCCATTGAAATACTTGCGAGCATTCGCGATGTCTTCTTCAACGCTTTTCAACTGATTCTGAAGATCCAAGAAATTCACATTCGCTTTGAGTTCAGGATATGCTTCTGCCAAAGCAAACAGACGACCTAAAACACCGCTCATTTGATTTTCAGCTTCAATCTTGCCTTCCATCGTTGTCGCATTGACAGCTTTGTTTCGAGCAGAGATTACTGCTTCAAACGTTTCCTTTTCGTGTTTAGCATAACCTTTCACGGTTTCAACTAAGTTAGGAATCAAATCATAGCGTTTGGTTAGATAAACATCCATCGTAGAGAATGCTTCTTCGACATGATTGCGGAGGGTAACCAGTCCATTGTATTGACCCATGACATATAAGCCAACCAATACGACTAAACCAAGTAAAATATATCCGATGTATTCCATATTTTCTCCTTTTTATTGACTTCTCTTTCTGTCATTATAAGCTTTTTTGCACTAAAAGTATAGAAAGCTTCTATCCGTTGAAACCTTGTGAATATTATGACATAATGGATATTGAAATGAGGTGCTCATGAAGAAAATTGTATTATTCTGTGGGGCAGGGATGTCCAGCAGTCTATTGGTCCTGAAGATGCGTGATGCGGCAAAAGCAGTTGGATATGATTGCCACATTGAAGCATTTGCGGCGACCAATCCTCAGTACGCTCAAGATGCGGATGCTGTTTTGGTTGGACCACAAATCGCATTCCGAGTCAAAGAATTGCAAGAAAAAATCCCATGTCCGGTTCAAGCCATCAATGATGTTGCCTATGGCACCATGAATGGTGGAATGGTCTTGGCTCAAGCCCGCAAGCTCATGAAGGATGAGTAAAAATCGTTTTATACGATTTTTTTTATGATACAATCATTACACATGAAAAAGTTCCTCTTCTTAGGCCTCCTCTTGCTTCAAGCATGTACGGCTTTTGCCCCAACACCCATTGAATCTTTAACCGTGGCGATCTCGCCCAACATCAGTATCGAGACTTTTAACCAGCTGGATAAGAACTTTGAAAAAGAACTGAAAGCACAGTTACGCGAAGAAGGGTATGATGTTCAAGAACTTGAACTCATACGTGCCACCAACAATCACCAAGCGGGTGAGATGGTGATCAGTGGTTTAGCGGATATTGCTTTTATTTCTAAGTTGACTTATTTTGATCAAAAAGAACAAGGTCTAATGCCTTTATTAACGCAATTGGAACCATCTTACAATTTGGATCCAACAGCGATCGATGCTTGGAATGATCAAACACAACTTGATGCGAGTAAGACTCTACAGCCAACGCATCGTGCAGCACTCTATTTAGGAAGTTCTACCCGTGCTATGGAACTTAGAAATAAGCTCAACACAGGTGAACAACTCACTTGGATTGATTTGAATGGAGCGAAATGGTGCCATGTCTTAGTCACCTCATTAGAAGGTTATATTTATCCAAGTTTGTGGTTGATTGAGAATTATGATCGTCGAATTGTAGAGCTCTTCGATCATGAATTGGTCATTCGTGGTTATGATGAACTGATGATGCGTGTTGCGAATCAAGAATGTGACATCATTGTTGGTCCTGAGGATATCCGTGATCAATATGCATCCAAGTGGTCAAGCGAGGGTTATGATCGCTCGGCATCCATTTATTCAGAATTGGAGTTGTTTGCACTAACGGACGCAATTCCCCATGATGTGGTGGTTTATCTTGAAGGACAAACCAAATATGATGAAGTCTTTGTCCAAGACTTACAAAAGGTTTTGATTGAATTGGCTTCAAGTGAAGTAAAAAACCCTCTCTTTGAACAAATACAAATCAAGGGTTTGATTGAGACAAGTCCTGAACACTTTGATAACTATGCGAAAGCATACGATTATCTTCAAGAGATTTTTAATTAGAGAATGATATGAATATTATCGTGATGGTTAACCGTCACGATTTTTTTGTCTTGGATATACTCTGCCATGATTTCAGTCATATCACGTTGAATTTCCATCACTGTTGGACACTCAGGAATCATATGGAAGTTGCCTCCACCAGAAGCGCGGTAATTGTTCATGGCAACGGTAAAGACATCGTCTTCTTGAACATCCATACCTTCGAATTTGAGTTCTACGACACGTTGCCCAACAGGATTAGAAATCTTCAATGTATACTCAATTCCATCCAACATATCATAGTTGAAGTGTTGAGGCTTGGGTTCGTCAAATAAAGGATTCACTGAAATCTTACCTTCTTTGACAATGAAGTAATCGGCACATTGTTCGAGATACGCGCGTAGTACTTTGCCTGTCATTTCTTTTACGATCAAACTGTTCGGATACGCATAGTTTAAGACCAAATCACGATAATGAATCACTTCGTCCAATCCTATCGCCACATTAAATAAGGCTGTCCCACAAATATCCGCATTCGTAGCTTCTTTTTGAACTTGATTGATGAAGCTGACATAAGGATGTTTATGTAAACGTGCTTGAAATGCATCGTTGATTTTGAAGTCATGACCTTGGATGCGACCCAGTTCTTTGTCCAACCAGAGTTGCGTTTGTTCATCAAAGGGTTTGATCAAGGTTTCAATAATTTGATCAACACTATAGTCTCTCATTGGATAGAGGAATGGTTTCATCGAATCCAATTCAAGAACCATGAACTCATTCGCATTCAATGCACATTGTAGTGTTGGTTTATTGATAACATTTTGTGCGATGGAGCGATGTTGGTGACCACTGAAGAGGGCATCGACACCAGATGTTGTGAGTATTTCATAACCAACATTTTCGCCTGTCAGCTTTTCAGTAGGATGGCCATCCTTTAGATCACGTTCAAATCCACCATGATAAAAGACAATGATCTTATCGACGTCAACCTTAGCAATTTCTTGTTTAAGGGTCTCAATCGGATCTAGGAATCTAAAGTTTTTGATATGCTCAGGTTTCTCCCAGTTTGGAATATAATCCGTACAAAGACCAATCAAGGCAATGCGTTCATTAGAGGTTTGATGGACAACCGTATGTCCAATTGGTTCATCTTTATAAAGAATATTAGATGTAAGACAGAGGGCATCCAGATCATCGAGATAATTCAGTAATGCATTTTCGCCATAATTGAAATCATGATTGCCGATATTGACGTAATCGATACCGATTTGATTGAATTCCGTTGCGAGTGGATTGGGCTTGGCCTGAATTTTCAGTGCATAAGTCATTAAAGGACTGCCTTGAAGACTATCGCCATTGTCCACTACGATAATGTCATTTTGACTACGCAAGTTATCTACAGCTGTTTTATAACGGGATAGACCATTGTTTGTAAGGGAGCCATCTAAATAAGAATAGGCAGATAGGGTTCCGTGCACATCCGAGGTGCAAAGGATGAGATTTTGTTTCATGTGCTTATTATATCAAAATGTTAGACCATCTTAACAAACTTGCTTGATTGTGCGTTGAGATGAAGAGTTGTGTATGTTAAAATTGTTCTGTAATTAATCATTACAGGAGGACAACGAATGAAGAAGATTTTAGGCATCTTATTGATTTCGATCTTAGTGATTGGTTCCTTGACGGCTTGTGCAAAAGAGCCAGAAGTTACCGAAGATACTTTGATTGAAGATTTGGTCGTCTTGTTTGTGCCAAGCAAGGACCCTGGCTTGATTCTTGAATCCACAGAACCGCTCAAACAGATGTTGATCGACGCTATGGGTGAAAGAGGGTATACCGTTGAACAAGTTACCATCGAAGTAACCACAGATTATAATGCTGCTGGGGAAGCTTTGGCTGCTGGTACTGCTCAAATCGGGTTCTTACCTGGTGGAACGTATGTTGCTTACTCTGAAGATGGTGTTGAAGTTGTATTGGCTGCTACCCGTGCTGGTTTGAACAAAGACAGTATCAATCCTGTTGATTGGAATGATGGACAAGCTACTTTGGGCGATTCTGCTAATCAAGTTACTTACTACCGTTCTTTGATTTATGCTGGTACCAGTGAATATGGACGTATGTTGGCTGACAAAGTCAACGCTGGAACAGCTTTGACTTGGGAAGATGTTGATGGTGCACAATGGTGTGTTTCCAGTTCTACCACTTCTTCTTCAGGTTATGTTTACCCAACGATGTGGTTGATCGACAACTTTGGTAAAAAGTTGACGGATCTATCCAAAGCACCTTTACCGGGTGGTTATGGCGATATCGCTTTGAACTTATCCAATGGTACATGTGATGTTGGTGTGGGTTATGCTGACATTCGTCGTGACTATGAAGAAAAATGGATGACGGAATGGAAACGTACCGCTCCAATTTGGGAAGAAACCGATGTCATTGGTGTTACTGAAGGTATCTTCAATGACACGATTTCCGTAAGTTTGAATCACCCAGAAGTTACTGATAACTTCAAAAAAGCTGTTCAAGAATCATTTATTGAAATTGGACAAACTGAAGCTGGAAAAGCTGCTGTTAAAGTTTATAGCCATGAAGGTTATAAAGCTGTATCCGATTCTGATTATGACGGCGCTCGTAAAGCTGCCGACGTTGTTAAAGGTTAATTAGCTTGAGAGCGAGGCTAAGCCTCGCTCCTTTTTTTATTCCAAAGGAGCTTATCTATGATTCAGTTTCAAAATGTAGTGAAGACCTATCCCAATGGGGTACAAGCTTTAAAAGGTGTTAGTCTAGAGGTCGAACAGGGTGATTTTGTAGCCATCATTGGCTTATCGGGTGCTGGTAAAAGTACTTTGTTAAGATCGATCAATCAAATGCATACCATTACCGATGGTAAGCTTTTGGTCAATGGTGTGGATGTCTCAAGTTTAAAGGGAAAGGCTTTGCGTCGTTTCCGTAGAGACATTGGCATGGTTTTCCAATCGTTCAATTTGGTTAAACGGACAACAGTCATCAAGAATGTCTTGGCTGCACGGGTTGCGGACATGCCGTTATGGATGAGTCTTTTAGGCTTGTATACCAAGAAGAATAAAATCATTGCGCTTGAAGCTTTGGATCAAGTGGGTATTCTTGAGAAGGCGTATACACGTGCGGATCAGCTTTCGGGTGGTCAACAACAACGTGTTGCGTTGGCGCGTTGTCTTGCTCAACAACCTAAGATCATCTTAGCGGATGAGCCGGTCGCGTCTTTGGATCCTGTTACGTCGAATCAAGTCATGCAGGATTTTGTTAAGATCAATCAAGAACTGAATATCACGGTTATTGCGAACATGCATCATGTGGATATCGCATTGAAGTTTGCTAAACGCGTGATTGGAATAAAAGAAGGAAAGATTATATTTGATGGTCCATCATCACAAGTAAACAATAAGATTCTTAAAGAGATTTATGGTCGTGAGTTGAGTGATGATGAATTGATGGAACGTTAGTATGGAGAAAATCAAACGTTTCTTTTTACCAAAACCCATTACTTTAGGTAATGGCAAAGTCGTTCAACCAAAGATGAGCCCAGCAGTTTATGTCGTACCAATCTTGACGGTGATGACGATGTACAGTGTGAATCTCACACGTTTTCGTTTTGATACCTTGTTCAAACGTGGGTACCAATTTTTTGTCATCTTGGATGGTATGATTCCTCCAAACTTGGCTTACTTTGATAAAGTCTGGGAACCACTTTTGGCGACCATCATGATGTCTATCTTAGGAACAGTTGCGGGGGCACTGTTTGCACTGCCTGCTGCCTATATTTCTTCGGAAAACATGATGAAGAGCAAAGCGGTCAAATTGTTCTCCAAATCGTTCTTTAGTGTCGTGAGAACTTTTCCAATCTTGGTGTTGGCGCTCTTGTTTAGAATCATCTTTGGTATCGGGGCTTTTGCTGGGACGATGGCAATTGGTGTCTTTACCTTTACGATCATGACCAAGATGTTCTATGAACTTATTGATACAGCAGACATGGGACCTTTTGAGGCTTTGGAGTCCAGTGGAGCGAGTCGTATCCAAGCATTCTGGGTTGCGATCATGCCTCAACTCTGGGGTCAGTATTTCTCTTTGATTCTTTATAACTTTGAAATGAATATTCGTAATGCGGCTGTTCTTGGTTATGTTGGGGCGGGTGGTATCGGTTTGATTTTGAATGAACGTTTAGGTTGGCGTATCTATCCCGATGTTGGTTTGATTCTATTGACCATGATGGTTACGGTCTATTTGATTGAAAGCTTGAGTCGTACAGTAAGGAAGAAATTGTTATGAGTATGAACACACGTGTGAGTGAACAACTCAAAAATGAACCGAAGCGTTTATTACAGAATGCCTTCTTTATTGGTATTGGTCTTGCGATTATCTTGGTTTCGCTTCCTTATATCAACTATAATGGCTTAACAGATACTGGTGTTGAAATTGCAGGCGAAATTCTTAAGAGTATCTTCTCGCCGAACTTACCGTTCCTGTTGGACTTTAGTACAAAAGGTGGGGTTCCTTATCTTCTGTTGGAAACCGCTGCAATCGCATTCTTAGGAACGATCATTGGATCCATCATCTCGATTCCATTGGCTTTCATTTCTTCACGAAACATCGTACCCGGTTGGTTTGCACACATCGGTGTCGCTTTGATTACGGTGATCCGTACCTTCCCAGCAGTTGTCTATGGCTTGATGTTCATTCGTGTTACTGGGCCAGGCGCATTCACAGGTGTCTTAACACTTGCGGTTGCCAGTGTTGGAATGGTCTCAAAGCTCTATATTGAAGTTATTGAAGATTTGGATCCAGGTATCATTGAAGCCTTGGATGCGTCCGGTTGCGATGGCATTCAAAAGGTTCAATATGGCATCATTCCTCAACTCTTTAGTAATTTTTTATCCACTGCCATCTATCGTTTTGAAATCAATGTCAAATACGCGACCATCTTAGGGATGGTTGGGGCAGGTGGTATTGGGGCTCCATTGATCTTTGCGATCAATGCGTATCGTTGGAAAGATGCGGGCGCACTTCTAATTGGTTTGATCGTGTTTGTTTTGATTGTAGAAGCGATCTCTACATACCTTAGAAAGAAACTCGCATGAGAATCGTCATGTTTTGTGCAGGTGGCTTGTCCAGCAGCTTACTAATGACGAAGATGCGTGAAGCTGCTAAGAAGCGTGATTTGGAATGTACAATTGATGCCTATGGCTCGCGTTCATTTCAAAGACTAGAAGGTGCGGATGTCTTACTCATCGCGCCTCAAGTTCGATATTTGCATAAAATCTATGCAAAGGAAGTTAAGATTCCTTATGCCTTCATCGATATGAGCAACTATGGAACCATGAATGGTGAAGCGGTATTGGACTTAGCCTTAGATACCTTGAATAAAGCAAAAGATCCCGACTAAACATCGGGATTTACTTTGATTGACAAGTTGTGTTAAAAGTCATATACTTTCAATGCATCCATCCCACATGGGGGTGTCATGGTTTCGACAGATTGACTGTTGGATTCAGACTGCAGTGGTGTGGCGACCTAATTGCCAAAAAAAAATAACCGGAAACAAACTAAGTTTCGCTGCATAGTTAGCCACTAACGGCTCGTAGCTGTCACCTTGACCCTGTCCTTGGGGTTGAGACTGGCACCATAAACAAGGAATCGCATGATAAGATGTTCAATCAAAGTCATGTTAAATCCAGTTGAACACATCATGTAAGGCTTGTCTGAGGCAACTTACATGATTATCAATTCAGACTAAACTGTAGACGTTTGAATGTGGACACAATTTGGACAGGGGTTCGACTCCCCTCACTTCCACCAATTTGGTGAACTGACCGCTGAAAAGCGGTTTTTGTTTGTAA
>CAYRIW010000040.1:0-12727 GCA_964424595.1 uncultured Erysipelotrichaceae bacterium
CAACTGGCGGAGGACATGAGATTCGAACTCACGGAAGCTTGCACTTCGCCACCTTTCCAAGATGGTGCCTTAAACCGCTCGGCCAATCCTCCAGGTGCTTATTTATTATACATAATGGGCTTTGACTTGTCACTCATTTTTTACATTTTTGAGCTCGAAAGCTAAATGTGTAAGCTAAAAATAAAGTTCTATGATATCCATGTAAAGTGCTCAATTTCTGTTGATTTTTGTTTATGTTTACGTTATTATATTAAAGCAATGCCCTGGTGGTGAAATTGGTAGACGCAATGGACTCAAAATCCATCGACGAAAGTCGTGTCGGTTCGACTCCGACCCGGGGCACCATTAAGTAAACAAACTCTTGAAAAAAGAGTTTTTTTATGTCCTAAAAGGTGTATGATAATTGACGTTTAGAGGAAAGTATCATGCACTATCAAAATCGCAAAGTATTCACGACCACATGGATCTCCATACAGACCTTTCTCGCGGGAGCAATCAATGTCTATGCTGTTTTCATGTTAGAAAAAACAATATCCCATCACACAGGTTCTATCTCCAAGGCAGCGATTGCTTTAGCCAATGGGAACTGGTTATTGGCGTTTCATTTGGTATCATATTTAATGTTGTTTTTTGTCGGAGCCTTCTTTTCTGGGCTCACAACGTATAAGCGTAATCGAGGTGTTCGTTTGTTACACAGTGTATATCCGATTTTATTTGGTTCAATGATCATTGTTGGGGCTTTATTGAAGTTTCAACTGGAAGATCTATTAAGAATCATGGCCTTTGGAATGGGTTTGCAGAATGGAACCTACATTCGTTTTAACAATATGCAGATTCGTACCACGCATATGACGGGTTACCTGACGGATGCGGCTGTCAGTTTTGGCAAAGCGCTCAGAGGTTCAGTCGAGGAACGTAAAAAGGCACTCTTCATCACCTATTCGATCTTAATGTTCTTTACAGGAGGCTTGTTTGGAGCTTGGATGCAATTGAGTCTTCAAGCTTGGGCTTTGTATATCATAGGTATACTTTATCTCTTAGTGGGTATACTGGTCTTCTTGTTTCATCCTAAATCGATATAAAAACGCATCACGGAGATGCGTTTTCTTGACTGAAGCATTTAACAATGCCTTTATATAAAGCCTGTGCCAGCTTGGTTTGATAATCACTGCTTGATAATAAACGATCCTCATCAGGATTGGATAAGAAACCAAGTTCAACCGTCATGATGGGAACTTTAGACCAGTTGAAACCCGTTTGATCGGTACGCGTGATCACGCCACGGTTCTTCATCCCAACTTCTTCGGTCAAGGTGTTCAAGATGATTTCTCCATAAACCCGACTGATATCGACGATATCGACGGCATAACCAACATTACCTGGAACCAACATCGAAGCACCGTGTACTTTGGAATCTTTAAAAGAGTCTGAATGGATTCTTACCATCAAGTCGGCGTTGTTATCATTCGCAAGATTTGCACGATCGATATTACTTGAAATAACCGTATGGTCGGTACGGGTCATGATGACCGTATATCCATCATTCTCTAATAGGTCTCTCAGCATCAAAGAAACGTTGAGATTGATCTCACGTTCCAAGGTACCCGTAACAACACCTGTTGCGCCAACCCCATACTTGCGTTTCATGACATCTGAACCTGGTGCGATGGGCTCCATATCGAGGTTCACCCAAGGTCCGTGTCCTGGATCGATGACAATTACAGTCGACATGGTTTCTTCAGGAGGTAGATCAGCTTCCACAACGGTAGGCGTATCTTTCTCAATCGGTTTAGGCAAAGCATTCGAATTTAAAGTAGCCCAGCCTAGGATGAGCATTGTAATGAGAACTGTGAATCCAAAGAATTTCTTAAGCATGGATATCCCCCAAGAATAGTATGCCACAAAACGAAATCAATTTGATGCGAACGTAAATCAATCATATAAAGTCGACATGAAATCTAGCTCTTATAATAACAGATTTCGAGCTTTAGTTTTTAGAGTTAGGATTTGGTATATAATCTAGTAAATGGCGGAAAGATTATTTGCATATGATCGCATAACATCAAGATGCCTCTAACAAAATAAAAGGAATGTTAATATGCTACAAGAAATCAAACAAGGAATCTACGTCATACTTGGCAGTATCGTCTTGTTGGGTTTATCGTTCATTGTTTATTTTGGTTTATTTAGGATGTTTCAATCGATCTTAAATCCTGAAGGACATTTTGGTTTTGTGATGTTTCTACGGATTGGCTATGGCATCATACTCATCCTGTTTGCCTTCTTGAACTATCGAACAAAGACAGCGGAATGGTTGAAGGCAAGCATCATGTCAGCTGGGCTGGGGACGTTTCTGATTGGTCTGACGGTGAGTTTGTATGAAACACCAATCTTGGCGTATGCGATTGTTTTTGTGACCTTGAGCGTGACAGCATATTATTTATTTAAGACCCAACAAAAATGGTTCCATTACATTCCAATCGGGATGTCTCTGCTCGCGATTTGGCTCTACATCTAAGACGACAAATATGGTATAATATATACATAAAAGAACCGTCTATAAGAAAGGCTTTTGCACTACACCTTGGTGTTCTACGAAAGCCTTTCTTTTTATATCACGGATTGGAAAGGAGGCTGTTTATGGCCAATATCACACATCTGTTATCGGGGACTTCACCCGCCATCTATCTCTTCATCTTCTTTGGGAAACTTATTGAGGTCGCTTTATCGTCATTACGCTCACAATTGATTCATAAGGGTCAACGCGGTCCTGGGGCAATCATTGCTTTGTTTGAATATGCTTTTTGGTTGATGATCACAGCGACTGCTTTACAAGGCTTTGCCGAGGATCCAATCAAAATCATTGTTTTAATTGTGGCTTTTGCGAGCGGACATGTTTTGGGGTCATTGATCGAAGAAAAGATGGGCTTTGGTTACAGCACCATCACAAGCATCTTTATGAATAAAGAACGAGCACGACACACATCAGAAATCTTACGTACGCATGGGTTTTCATTAACCATGATGAATGCGGAGGGTATGCAAGGGGATGAACGAACGATCCTATTGTGTGCCATCAAACGCAAACATGTTTCAAAGGTAAAACGTTTGCTTTTTAACAGTGATCCGGAAGTCGTGGTGACGGTTCAATATACCCAACAGATCAACGGTTCACTTTTTCTCGGTTTAATCAAATAATTATTGTTTAACAATAATATCGTGCTATACTGTACTTAAAATTATTGTAAAACAATAATCGGAGGCCGGATGAAAAAGCACATCATCTCAAAGTGGGGGTTTATCCTCATCTTCTTATTCACATGGTTCATCACAAGCGAGATCGTTCATCGTGATATTCAGCTAGAAAGCGTGTGGTTGATTGGAAATCCCTTGAGTTTTGGTTTGAATCAACTTGCGAACTTATCGCTTTCCTCACGTTTGGGGAACTTTTTTGCTTGGCTGATTTTTATCGGTGTGAGTGCCTTGCCTATTTTAAGTTTGAAGTTATTTAAAACTAGATACAATGAGCATCGTTTAAGTTATTGGATCGCAATCTTGATGGGGGCTTTCATCGCACTGTCCATTTATGGGAGTTTGAATTATCTGTTTATTTCACCACTTCCTGGCTTCACTTTAGAATTTCAATCACAGATGCATTCGACTTTGATCACAATATCTTTGGTTTTATTCATCGTATTGTTGTTGATTTCACTGAATTGGCCAATTCATGGTGAAGAACGTTTGATTCGTCTGTTTCAGATTTTTCTTTGGTTACTTGCTTATCTTGGTTTAGCCTTGATGGGTGTTCTCAGCGCTTTGGTGTTGAATCCGACATTCCAAGTCTTTCAACCCGAGTGGTTCAATGCCTTGATTCAACTCTTTGCACAACTCTTACCCATGGTCTTGCTTATCCGCCTTATCCCCAACATTACCGAACTCATCGATCGTTACGGAAAGGAAGGGTTCTCGACAGAACTCCATCCTCTTTTAGAAAGGATCACAATCCAAAATGGTCAAGCAGTTTATGGAATGTTCATCATTCCTTTGGTCTATAACTTATACCAACTTATCCAATTTACAAGTCAAAAGAGTGCTCACTTTACTTTTAATTTCCCATGGATTGAGTTGATCTTGGCCATCACGATCCTCTTTGTGATGCATCTCTTAAAGCGAGCCATCAAACTTCAAAGCGAGAACGAAGGATTTGTGTAATGGCAATCCGTGTAACCCTCGAAGATCAACTAAAACGCAATCATATGACATCGAAACAGTTATGCGAAAAAGTTGGCATTACCGAAGCAAATATGTCGCTCTTGAGAACGGGTTCTGTTAAAGGGATTCGTTTCAATACCCTGAATCGCATTTGTTACTATCTACATTGCAATGTGGAAGATATCCTGTCCTTTGATGGCAACTTGGAGGTTGATGATGAAGACTAAAATCATACCGATTCTATTAATACTGATCTTAAGTGGCTGTACTTTAGCAAAAGCACCAGAAACCTTTGAAACACAAGAACGTGAAGTCATCGGTATCTACATCACATCAGAGTCCATGTTAATTCAAGGAACCGTTTTGGATACAAATGATAGTTCGCAGACGTATACATTGATAAACAAGTATGAAAAGAATGGGGCAAGTTATGTGGAAAGCATCGTCTCAGGGAAATTCTATGATAGTTTGATGGATGTTAGAGCGTCAGATGAGATGGTCACAAACACGTTCACTGCGAAAGTCCCTGTTTTGATGCAAACTTCAGGAGTAGTCATCCAACATTACGAGATTCTTAAAACAGCGGAGGGGAAATTTGTGATTGGCAACTCAATGAATGGCATCGGTTTGAATGGCGATGGGATTGCAAGCGTCAATTTTGATTTTAGCAAAGATGTTGAAGTCAATGGTTTGAAGACATCAGAAAGTCTCAGTTTCAATATTGAATATGTCCCAATAAATAGGTTGTTGAGCCTTAAGCTAATTGAATTGAATGTAGATCATACTAAACTAATGGAAACGGATATGATGGAAACGAGTGAAGTCAATCTTCAAGAAACGACACAATACATGCTTGTAGAAGAGGAACGCATGAGCAGTGATGGAACGATCGTCCGCAACGTGTCGGCATATACTCGAAAAAAGAATGAAGTCATTGAACATATGATCATTCGTACACCTGAGAGTGAAGTATTTGCCTCACCGGATACCTTACGTTTTATCCCGTAAACAATTTAGAATGATAAAGATAAGCAAATTTCGAAGCAATTTCTAGCAAATACCATGCAAAATAGGAGAATCATTATGGATATCCATATCTCAATTAAAGACACACAACTTAGAACAGAAAGACTGTTGTTAAGACCCTTTGAAACAACGGATCTCGATGATTTCTACGCCTATGCATCGGTGGAAGGTGTCGGTGAAATGGCGGGTTGGCCTCATCACACCGATATCGAACTGACAAAGAAGATCCTTCAAGAGTTTGTGGATAAACAAGAAGTCTTTGCGATTGTCCATTTGAAATCGCTAAAGGTGATTGGTTCTTTGGGTATCCATCGCTCTTGGGCGAATGAAGATCCAGATTTAGAAGAGTTAAAGGTAAAAGAAATTGGTTATGTCTTGGCAAAACTCTACTGGGGTCAAGGCTTGATGGCGGAGGCTGTCAATGCGGTGCTTAGACATGGATTTGAACATTGGAAACTCGATGCATTCACGGTTGGTCATTTCAAACACAATACGCAATCACGACGTGTCATCGAAAAGTGTGGTTTTACCTTCTATAAAGAGGATATCTATCAAGCGAAACAATTGAATCAGACATTTGAAGATCGAAAATACATTTGTTTTCGATTGAATGAGGATCGATGAATGTGCGGGATTTGTGAACGTATTCAAATGATCCAAGACCGTACGAATCCCTATTTCGTCATGGAGTTGGAAACGGGTTATGTCGTAATGGGAGACCATCAACGGATCTATGGATATTCTTTGTTTCTCTGCAAACAACACGTTCATGAACTTCATCAATTGGACATGCCTTTTCGCGTAAAACATCTCACGGAAATGAGTATTGTCAGTGAAGCGGTTCACCGTGCGTTTCAAGCGGACAAGATGAACATCGAATCATTGGGCAATGGGGAGACACACCTCCATTGGCATCTCTTTCCACGTAAGCATGGGGAAACGCATGAGCCAGGTCCCGTGTGGTGGTTGCCGAAAGAAGAACTTTGGAATGATCGATTTCGGCCCACTCATGAAGAATTATCGAAGATGATTGAAACACTGAGATCTGAACTTATTAATCTTATGTCATCAGTTTCTAATGCTTAGAGCGTAAAATCCATTAAGCTTTATGAATGTTTTATAATGGATTAAAGGAGATTTTTAGATGGACACCTTTCAAACATTTATTGATGAAATTCCCAACCCTGAGCATCGTCAACGATTCAGCGAAGTACTTGAACATGTCTCAAAGACATTCCCTCAATTAGAGAAGCGCTTTGCTTGGAACCAACCGATGTTTACCGACCATGGGACCTTTATCATTGCCTTCAGTGTGGCTAAGAAACACATGGCTTTTGCCCCCGAGTGGGCGGGTATTCAACACTTTGCGGAGCGTTTGGATAAATTGGGTATTGCCTATGGGTCGATGATCATCCGCATGCCTTGGGATAAAACCTTTGATTATGAACTTTTGGACGATATGATACGTTATAATTTAGAGGATAAAGTAAATTGCACGACTTTTTGGCGTGCATCATAAGGGGAAAAATGAACAATTTTATTTATAACATTCCAGTAAAAGTCTATTTTGGTGAGAACCAATTGATGCATCTCGGTCCTGAAGTGAAGAACTATGGGACTAAGGTCTTGGTTACTTATGGAGGAGGCTCCATTAAAAAGATTGGCCTCTATGATTAGGTCATGCATGAACTCAAACAAATGGGCTTGGAAGTTTATGAATTTGGTGGCATCGAACCCAATCCACGGATTGAATCGGTCAATGCGGCGATTGCATTGTGTAAAGAAAAAGAGATTGAAGTCATCCTCGCGGTCGGGGGTGGAAGCACCATCGATGCAAGTAAGGTCATTGGGGCGGGTGTTTATTATGATGGGGATGCCTGGGACTTGGTTACACGCAAAGCACCGATTAAGAACGCCTTGCCTTTGTTGACAATTTTGACTTTAAGCGCAACCGGTTCGGAAATGGATGCGGGTGGCGTCATCACCAAACTATCCACGAATGAGAAATATGGCATTGGACACGAAAGCATGCTTCCAAAGGTATCCTTCTTAGATCCTACGGTAACGTATTCAGTCAATGCATATCAAACCGCTTGTGGCAGTGCGGATATCATCTCGCACATTCTTGAACTCTATTTCAATACAACAGAAGACTTGCGTATGTTGGACTACATGATGGAAGGCTTGTTGAGAACGGTCATCGACTATGCACCAATCGCATTGAAAGAACCTACGAATTATGAAGCACGTGCCAATTTGATGTGGGCATCCTCGTGGGCAATCAATGGTTTCTTAAATGGTGGTAAACGACAAGCATGGTCTGTGCATCCCATGGAACATGAACTTTCTGCTTTCTATGACATCACACATGGTTTGGGCTTGGCTCAACTGACACCTCGTTTCCTGAGGTATTGTTTGAATGATCAAAACGTATCACGTTATGTGCGTTTTGGGACAGAAGTCTTTGGGATTGATAAAACACTTGAACCCATGGAAATTGCAGAACGCAGCATTCAAGCGTTGGAAACTTTCTTCTTTGAGACCTTAGGCTTACAGAAAACTTTTACAGAGATCGGCATCGATCGAACCCACTTCAAGGCGATGGCAGACAAAGCCTGCCGTGGACAAGAAATCAAAGGTTTCATCACTTTGAAGCCAATGGATGTCGAGAAGATCTTCGAAATGTGTTTATAAAGGAACTTCGGTTCCTTTTTGTTTGTAGATGAGAACGACATGGTTTATGCTTAATTCAATGGAAAAGCCAAATCATGGTATTGGAACTTTAGCTGAAAAAAGCCTCCATGCCTTTGTGAAAAGTCATATCGAACCCAATCCCTTGAACCATGAAGTCAAGTTGTTGGGCTATCATGTGGATATCTTCAATGCGCAAGGCGTCGTGGAGATTCAAACACGTCAACTCTATAAATTGAAAGCCAAATTGGATGTCTTGCTTATGGAATATCCTGTAACCATCGTGCATCCCATTCCTGCCACAAAGACATTGGTCTGGGTGGATCCTGTCACTTACGAAGCCACCAAGGAACGTAAGTCGCCGAAGCGGGGTTCGATCTACGATTCAGTTAAAGAGCTCTATGGTCTAAAGGACCGCATTGGGCATCCCAATCTATCCGTTGCTTTGATTTTCTACGATATGCGGGAGACCCGGTGGTTGAATGGGTGGAGTTCGGATCGTAAGAAGGGTTCTGTACGCCATGATCGTGAACCTGTGGCTTGGATTGAAACGATCTATTTCGGTTCAAGGCAAGATTATTTACAATTCCTACCGATTAGGTTGTGTGAACCCTTTACTGTAAAGGATATTGTTTTAGTGACACCCCTCAATGAACGCAATGCGTCCTTATTAGTAGGATTGCTTAAGCACTTAAAACTCATCGAACAGGTGGGTAAAAAGGGACGCGCTTATCTTTATCAACGAACACATTAAAAAACACGCTTCAGAAATGAAACGTGTTTTGTTTGCTTAAAGTTTACTGAGCTCAACTGCGATTTGAGCCCCAACCTTGGCGTTGTTATAGACAAGTTGGATGTTGGAATCCAAGCTGTCGCCACCGGTTAATTCTTTGACTTTCGCTAAGAGGAAAGGTGTGCTTTCTTTACCTTTGATGCCTTGTTCGTTTTGTTGCTTAACGGCTTCTAAGATCGCATCATTGATGACTTTTGGATCCATTTCATAGGCTTTTGGAATGGGGTTCGCGACGATCATGCCGCCTTTGAGTTTCAAATCCCATTTTGTTTTAAGGGCTTGTGCCAATTCTTTGGGCGTATCGACTCGGTAATCAACCCCGAAACCACTCTTGCTGGTGTAGAAAGCAGGCAATTCATCGGTTTGGTAGCCAACGACAGGAACGCCATTGGTTTCCAGGTATTCAAGCGTCAAGGCGATGTCCAAGATGGATTTCGCACCGGCACAGACAACCGCCACATCCGTTTGAGCCAATTCCAAGAGATCTGCAGAGATGTCAAAGCTTGTCTCAGCACCACGGTGAACACCACCGATACCGCCTGTCGCAAAGACCTTGATGCCCGCCATTGCGGCTAAGATCATCGTCGACGCAACGGTTGTCGCACCGGTTAAGCCTTTAGCGATAATGAAGGGAATGTCACGACGGGATGTCTTTTGCACATTCGGTGCTTTGCCTAGGAATTCAATTTCTTCAGGACTTAAACCTACTTTAAGACGCCCATTGAGGATTGCGATGGTCGCAGGAATAGCCCCATTGTCGCGGACGATCTTCTCCACATTCAAGGCTGTTTCCACATTCTTTGGATAGGGCATACCATGGGAGATGATGGTGGATTCGAGTGCCACAACGGCTTGGTTGTTGGCAAGTGCTGCTTTTACTTCTTCACTGATATCGAGATAATTTTTATACATGTCGGAGCTCCTTTAGTGTTTCATGTAGTGACTGTTCATTCAAATTCGGATTGATGGTATCGGGGTGAGACAAGGCAAGCCGTGATGCGGCCATTGCCGTAAGACAGGTCTCCTTAATGTCATAACCCTTTAAGTAAGCATAAACCAGACCGGCCATGAAGGCATCCCCAGCGCCAGTCGCATTGACCACTTCGATGGGCTTTGTGGGGAAGTGGAGATGTGTCTTTCCTTCGAAGACTTGGACGCCTTGTGAACCAAGACTGATGAAGCTGCGTTTGCATTTCAATTGGGATCCAAGTTCAAGCAGGGGGGTCTTTTCACTACTGCCTGTAAGGACTTCAGCTTCCATCCGATTGGGTTTCAAAGTATGAATATTCTTGAGATGGTCTTTGATCTTTAAGGCTTTCTTGGTGGAAACAGTATCCACAAAGAACTTTGTTTTGGGATACTGGGTCAAGAGATGATCCAATACAGCTTGGGGTAAGTTGGTATCCAAGACAACCAATTGCGCATGTTCGATAATGGAACGTTTCGATCGGATATGGTCCACCGTTAGTTTCTCAATTGAATCCATGTGATTGATGGCCATTGCCATATCATGCGTCTCATCTAAGATGCTCAAGTAAGTGGATGTGGATTCACCACTTAGAACCACGGTATCCTGCATGTTCAAGCCGATGGCTTGTGCTTCTTTGAGGATCTTTTGACCATAGGGGTCATCCCCGATCACACTCATCAAACGGGTTGGAACACCCAGCCGCGCACAATTCTCGGCGATGTTGCGTCCAACACCTCCCAAAGACATCTTCACTGTTCCAATGTTCGAATCCCTTTGGATGAGTTTCTCTTTTGGGAAACCCTGGATATCGATATTGGATCCTCCAATCACCAAGATATAAGGTTCATCCTGAACGATGTAGCCTTTGCCTAAGAGGTAGCCTTTCTTGAGGAGATTGGTGATGTGCACTGCCACAGAGGAACGTGTGATGCCTAAGCGGGATGCGATGTCATTTTGTGAAATGGTCGGTTCTTGTTTTAAGATGTTTAAGATTTCTTGTTCACGTTGTGTCATGTTTTCCTTTATATTAGCTTAGTATCTAAATATGTGCTTATTATAGTTTATATTTTGTGAAAAATCAAGCTATAATTTATTGAATGGAATACTTTCTAGGCGTACACTTAAATTAATAAAGGGAGGGATTCCAATGCGAGGCGTATTCACAACCGTAAAATTCTTACGCAATGAAATTTTTAAGAATGTAGCAGCCGCAGCCTATGAGAATTGGAGTGTTGAACAGATTGAAAATATTCCGAATGAAGTATTGGCAGAAGGAGCGCCTAATTACCGTGATTCCGTCGAATTAGAGCGTGAAATTGTTCGTGCGCGTATTAAAGCAGCTATGAATATGGAAATGGGTACCAATTTTAGTGAGCATTTCATTGAAGAAGATTTAGGAACACTTAAACATAAAAAGGTCGGTCGTGACTTGGTCACCGTCATCCCACAAGCCTGTGAAGCCTGTCCAGAAAAGAGTTATTTCGTAACCAATGCTTGTCATGGTTGTTTAGCGCACCCCTGTGTTGAGGTGTGTCCTGTCAATGCGGTGAGTTTGATTGATAAGCACGCTTATATAGACCAAGAAGCCTGTATCAAATGTGGCAAATGCTATGATGTGTGCCCTTATGGCTCGATTGTCAAAAACGATCGTCCTTGTGTCGCGGCCTGTGGTGTCAATGCGATCACCAAAGATGACGTCGATCGGGCAGTCATCGTTAGCGATAAATGTGTCAGCTGTGGCATGTGCATGGTCGCGTGTCCTTTTGGAGCCATTGTCGATAAATCTGAGATTTATCAACTGGTTGAAGCCTTGAATGGACCGGATGAAGTGTGTGCCATTATCGCGCCTGCTTTTGTGGGTCAGTTTGGTGATAAAGTTACAGCCGATCAAGTGGTTGAAGGTTTATTACAACTTGGTTTCAATGATGTGGGGGAAGTTGCCTACGGTGCGGACATCACAGCTGTGGATGAAGCGCGACATTTCTTAAAACATGTGCCTTTGGACCAACCGTTCTTAGCCACATCCTGTTGTCCTGCTTGGCTTCAAGTTGCGAAGAAGGAATTAGGACCGAAAGCGTATTGTGTCTCCGACTCTGCTTCACCGATGGTTGAAACGGCGAATTATCTAAGACGGACGTTCCCAAATACGAAGATCGTCTTTGTTGGACCGTGTTCGGCTAAGAAATTTGAAGCAGCGTATTTGGATGTTCAGAACAGTGTTGATTTCGTCATCACCTATGAAGAGATCAATGCGATGATGATTGCGAAGGACATCGATTTGGCAAAACTAGAACCAACGCAGAAACTAAATCATGCCTCTGTGGATGGCCGTGGCTTTGCGATTTCCGGTGGTGTGTTGAGTGCGGTTGAAAATGTCGTCAAACGTTTGGACCCTGACCGTGTCATCAAAGTTGAAAAGGCTCAGACATTGTCAGAGTGTAAGAAGCTCTTGATGTTGGCGAAAGCGGGGAAACGTGATGGGTATATCATCGAGGGGATGGCGTGTCCGGGTGGTTGTGTTGGTGGAGCCGGTACGATCATTCATCAGACGCGTGCAAGTGCCAATGTGACAAACTTTGCGCGTTCATCTGAACGTTCCAGTGCTTTGAAGACCTACGAAGAATCAAAACTTTGACTATGGTGCGCATGTGTTTGTGATAAATGGCAAATCATTTGATCCAAGCCGCGATGATATCATGGTGATTAAAGAATATCTTATCCAAGTCCGATCCATTCAGGACTACATTATCGTCGATTGGGAGAAGAGTTCTTTGGCGCTACAGGATATCATTCAATATTATCTACCACTTGTGGAAATTGCACATGAACTAAAGTATCGAGTTGAAGCCAAAATTCCTCTTATCTTAATGAGTCGCTTTGCGTATGATGCTAATCCAATTGTGTTCTGTGGTCATACGATGAATCCTTTTGTGTTTGATGATGTGAAAGTCATTCTAAATAAAAAATGAGGACGTTATGTGGTTCTACTTGGCGAATCGGGGCTTTTACAAAAAGAGGTTTTAAATAACCTCTTT
>CAYRIW010000041.1:0-12165 GCA_964424595.1 uncultured Erysipelotrichaceae bacterium
AGGTCCATAAGTTCGTGATCATCTGGAATACGTCCAAGTTTACTAATTAAGAAGCCACTTAAGGTTTCATAATCTTCTTGTGGTAGAACCAAACCAATCTTCTCTTCAAGGATTTCCAATTCCAAGTTGCCATCCGCATCATAGGTTTGATCGCTGATCTTCACCAACGCTTTATCATCTTCATCGTACTCATCCGAGATATCACCAACGATTTCTTCAATCAAATCTTCAATGGTAATGATACCAGCCGTTCCCCCATATTCATCGATGACGACCGCCATATGGGTGCTGTTCTTTTGTAATTCAAAGAAGAGCTCGTCTAAATGCTTCGACTCCGGTACGAAATAGGGCTTACGCATGATGCGCGCTAAATTAAATGTTTTCGTTCGCGCTTGATCGTAATACTTCAACACATCCTTAAGATGTACGATCCCGACGATGTTATCCAAAGATTCATCATAGATTGGGAAACGTGTGTATTGTTCATCCTTTACGATTTTTTTAACTTCGGGCAGTGTCGCGTCAATGGAGATTCCACTGATTTCACGACGATGGGTCATGATTTCAGACACAAGCTTATTGTCAAACTCAAAGATGTTGTTGATCATCTCTTTCTCAGTTTCACGAATCGTACCTTTTTCTTCACCCACATCAACCATCATTCGAATCTCTTCTTCCGTCACATCATTAGGGTGCGCATTTGGGTCGAAGCCTAATAATCGAAGGATGCCATTGGTCGTCAAGCTCAAGAGATTGACAAAGGGTAAAGCAATGATCGCAATGAACTGCAACATGCCAACAACGCTAAACGCAATTGCTTCCGCCTTGTTCATCGCAATGCGTTTCGGTACCAATTCACCAAAGACCAAGGTCAAAAATGACAAGGCTAAGGTAATCAATACAACAGAAATCGTCTTGACGATATCGGGATCGATGGGTACGTAACGGATGATCAGTGCAACCAAGGGTTCACTGAATTGATCTGATGCAAAAGCAGACGATAAAAAGCCAGCCAAGGTGACACCAATTTGGATGGTTGATAAAAATCGGGTGGGAGAGTCTAATACCTTAAGCAATTGTTTTGCTTTTTTATGCCCCTCATCCGCCAACATGCGCATTTTATTATCATTGATTGAGATCAAAGCCATTTCAGAAGCAGTAAAGAAAGCATTGATCGCAGTTAATACGAGTAATAGGAACACAGCCGTCATACAGTGTATAACCCCCGGCTACAAGCTGTAGACTTCTTATTGGTAGTGGTGGACCATCGCTGGTCACAACCAGTATCGTCGTTCATAAAATCCTCCTATAAAATATGTCTAATCATACACAGAGCATTTCAGGATGTCAAGTTGAGCCAGGCTAAGAGCTCTGCTTTGTTATTTACAACCAAGTCTCGCATGACACCATCCAACGCTTTATCTAAAAGAATTTGAATTTGCTTCCCTTTGATCTGGAATTTCATTAAATCATGTCCATCCAAATCCAAATCCTTGAGTTGCACACACGCATTCGATTCGATCAAGTTTTTTAAGATGCGATGTGCTTCCACATCGTACATGGGGTCTTGCAGCTTCATTTGCATATCCATGGCCAACTGGAGAATCGTATTGGGATAATGATGCATCATCAACTTCAATGCATATTCGTCTTTACTAAAACGATGATGATAACAGGTATGCAGTTGGACACAGTCATGAACAAACTGTTTCGATGCTTTCAACTTAACAAGCCGGTGTTGCAGTTCTTCTACCGTATTCGAACGAAAACAAATCACCCATTTGATACGGACATCTTCAAACTCATCTAACATATTTATTTCGAAAGCACTGAGTTGATCCATTTCGATGATGATATGACTCAGGATATCTTGACCATAAAACAGTGCAAGTGATGAGTGTTTCGCCGCAAAGATAAGTTGTAGTTCCTGAAAGACCCGTTCAACAGCCAAGCTATTCAATAGATGCGCATGTGTACGCATCGCGTTGACACTCTTCTCATCAATCTTGAAATCCAATTGAGCCGCAAAACGCAATGCTCGTAAGATGCGTAACGCATCCTCATCAAAACGCAAACGAGGATCCCCCACACAGCGAATCACAGCGTTTTGAATATCATTTTGTCCCCCCACAAAATCAATCAGAGCACCAGAGATATCCATCGCCAAGGCATTCATCGTAAAGTCACGTCTCAACACATCTTCCTTAAGATGCGCAGAAAAACGTACTGCTTTGGGACGTCGATGATCCAAACTTGCTTCATCCACACGATAGGTCGTGATTTCAATCCATTCCCCATCAAGCTTCACACCAACCGTCCCATGATCCTTACCGATATGGGATTGTTTATATTCCATGAACACCTTCTCAATTTCATGAGGTCGCGCATTGGTCGTGACATCACAATCGTGTGTCTCTCTTCCAAGTAATAAATCACGGACATAGCCCCCTACGACAAAAGCCTCGAAACCATTGGATTCCAAGCGATTTAAGACGATTTTCACGGAATCTGGAAGTTTGTACGATATCATGTTATGACATTACCAATCTGTGTTAAATTTGTTATACTGTAAACAATGCTTTATATAAGTATACCATAAGGACGAAAACCGTATGAACTACATCCGCATCAACAAATTCTCTAAAGTTCCACTATACGTACAACTTTATGATTCCATCAAAGCCGCGATTCAAAGTGGACAACTCAAAGATAAAGATAAACTCCCCCCTGAGGAAGTTTTAGCTGAGACGTTTAACATCTCACGTCCCGTCATTCGACAAGCCTATCGCGCCTTGCATGAAGAAGGTTTGATCGATCGTTTCCAAGGACGTGGCAGTTATGTACGCAAGCGCATCGAATTTTCTAATCTTATTTTTAAGCAAAACTATAACCAAGAATTACGAGCGCATGGATTTGAACCCAGTTCACAAATTATCAATATTGATACCATCAATAAAGAGGATCTTCCACCTTTTCATTTTGATTTACCAGACTATCCCAACTACTATGTCTTGAAGCGCATCCGTAAAGCCGATCAAACACCGCTCTACTTCGAAAGTTTCTTTCTACCTCCAAGCCTTTTCGTCGATCTAGAGAAGCACATAACGGATGACTTTTCGATTACAAGCACCATCACTGAGATTTATGGCTATCGCAACCTAACCAGTGAATGTCTACTTTCAGCAGTCAATCTCGATGACTCGATCGCCCAAATTTTAGAGGTAGAATCTGAGTCCGCAGCGATTAAGTTTGATCTCATTCATCATGATGCAAATGGAAAACTCATTTATTTTAAAATCAGTTACTATCCTGGTGATCGTCATAGCATCGACGTCAACCTACGAGAGGAGACTACATGGAACACTTAAGACTTGATAAAACAAGCTTGATTCCCTTGCACCAACAACTTGCGAATGAGATTAGAATGGCAATTCGATCAAAGATCTTTCCACCTGGATATAAACTCCCTACCGAGGAAGAACTCTGTCTGCACTTCTCCATTTCACGTCCTGTCGTTAGACAAGCTTACAAACAGTTGATGAGCGAAGAGTTGATCTACCGACACAAGGGTAAAGGGAGCTTCGTCTTAAAAAATGATATCCAGTATTCCTTTCTCAATTCCATCGCCACACTAAACGAACAAATCAATCGCAATAATATGCGCGTTGGAATACGTGAACTCGTTCGACAACGCATCGAATGCACCAATAATCTTGCCGAAAAGTTAGAGTTGACGCAACATAGCCCAATCATTCATATCAAGCGCGTATATTATGGCGATGATATTCCGCAATTTTACTATGAAGCCTTTCTCCCTGAAAACATCTATCCGGGTTTGCTCGAGAACATGCCAAGCAATCAAGCATTCTCTACCTATGTAAAACTGAATTATCCATTTAGACCTGTTCAAACAAAACGTCATACGAAAGCAATCATTTTAAATGAAGACATCTGTGAACACCTTAATCTACCCAATGGTTCAGCTGGCTTTCGTTTCGAAACAATCGAATATGATCAATTTGGACGTGTCATTGAGTTGAGCTATACCTATTTCAAAGGCTTGGGAACAAGCATGAATATTAAATTCTTCTAGGAGGCTTATGAATTATATCACCATCAATAAATTCTCGAATATACCCCTCTATCTTCAACTCAAGAATGGCATCAAAAACGCCATTCTTTCTGGTATCCTAAAAGACAAGGAACAACTTCCAACAGAATATGCGCTCTGTGATGTCTTTAACATCTCACGTCCTGTCGTCCGTCAAGCGTATGTCGAACTCATCAAGGAAGGGCTCATTAAACGTGTTCAAGGTAAAGGGACTTTTGTTCATCGTGAAATGATTTTTACAAATCTGCCGTATAATACAGATTACGACAAATTAATCAATGAACTTGGCTTCAAACCAGAGTCCTATCAACTCAGCTTTGAGATCATCAATAAAGAGGACATTCCTTATGGCATTCGCGAGATGGATTCCAATGTCTACTGTATCAAACGCATCCGTAAAGCCTCACACATCCCTGTATACTTGGAGTACTTCTATGTCCCCCAAAACAAATTCCCCAATTTCGAAGAAATCTACCAAGAGAACATCGGTCTCACCAAATCACTGATGTCCTATTATCCCGATGTGAAGTACGTTGTAGATACGTCCATCAATGTGGTGATTCTCGATGACAGCCTCGCTGATATCTTAGAAGTTCAACGTAAATCCGCTAGTTTTCGTTATTTCATGAACATGATGGATGAAAAAGGCGAGACCTACTTCAGCCGTATTTCCTATTTCCCGGGTGAACGACACATTCTTGAGATCATCGCAAAGGAGAAAGACGATGTTAAGTAACTTAAATCTAGACAAACACAGCCCAATTCCTTTGCACCAACAATTGTATCGATACATCAAAGAAGCGATTTTAAGTGGTAAACTGAGAAATGGCGAAAAACTTCCCACCGAAGAAGAGTATCGTGTCGCATTTGGACTTTCACGCCCCGTCATACGTCAAGCCTATAAGCAACTTTTAGATGAGCGTTTGATCTATCGTCAAAAAGGCAAAGGAAGCTTTGTTAAACATAAGGATTTTCATTATGGTCTATTGGCTTCCTTAAAACCACTCAGTGAGAAAATCAGATTATCTGGTCTTCAGCCCAGCAAAGTTGAACTTGAACATAAAATCATCACATGCCATGAACATCTGCTCGATGCCTTGAATAGTGAAAAAGATTCGAGATATATGATGATTAAGCGTCTCTATAAAGGAGATGATCAAGTTCTGTTCTATTTCGAATTCTACCGACCTCTTAGTCTATTTCCAGAACTTGAACATATGGACACCACAAAAATATCCATCTCAGAGCTTCTCAGTACGCATCCAAATAATGTCGTCGATTATGCCAAGCGCACCATTCATGCGGTTGTTTTAAGCGATGAACTTTGTGAGCATTTCAAGATTGAAGCTGGCTCACCTGGTTTCAAATTGGATACTTCTGCCTATGGATTGGATGGCAATGTCATCGAGTACAGTGTTGCCTATATACAGGGTCAAAACGTCTCTGTAAGCTTTGATTTCTAGTACACTTATCGTTTGTTTTCAAATAAACTGGGGACGAGGGTTTCGCAATGCAGATATTTCTCTCTATTTGATAGATCATATCGATCTGTTTCTAGTCATTAGTCTCATATTATTAAGTTTAGCTGTGATATTGCTGGTTCTTGCCACACGCATCACCAAATACTGCAATGTTATTCATTTTAACGAATTCAAACATGGTTTAAGAAAAGTTCCAAACACATAAGATGTCTGGAACTTTTTGATTATACTCGCTCTAGAATCAATACCGATTCCACATGAACGGTCTGTGGGAATAAATCAATCCCGAAATTATCCTTAACGACATAACGTTTACCCAAGATACGGATATCTTGAACTTGTGTCAACGGATTACAAGAAATATAGATGATCTTCTTCGGGGCTTTCTTCAAAACCTCGATCATGAAGCCTTCACCAGCACCTGAGCGTGGAGGATCCATAATCAGGACATTGAATGTTTCTTTGGTTTCTTGGATCCATTGCGTCGCATCGGCTTTGATGAAACGCATGTTATCAAGACGGTTATACTTCGCATTCTTTTGACCGATGGCAATGGAATCTGGATTGCTTTCAACACTGATCACCGCTTTGACTTTATCCGCCACCAACATTCCAATGACGCCAACCCCTGCATAGGCATCCACCACCACATCGTCTTGGCTGAATGCGCTGCGCTTCATCATCTCACTAAAGAGTTTCTCAGCTTGGGGCACATGGACTTGGAAGAAAGTACGGGATTGTAAGAAGAAGGTTTTATTGAGGAGATGTTCCTCAATGGTTCCACGACCAAACACCACGCTATCCTTCTTACCCAAAAGATAAGGACTCTTTTCAGGATGTACGTTCTCGATGATCGTTGTGATCTCTGGATGTGCATTCCGAATCGCTTGGATAAAGTTCTTACGGCCAGGATACGGACTTTGTCCCACCACCAAGGTAAGCATGACCTCTTTCGTCGCATTGGATACACGAACCAAGGCATGTCTGAGCACACCTTCACCTTTTATCTCATCATAAGGAAGGATACGTGTCTTACGCATGATTTCTTTGATGTCCAAGAAGATCTTCTCGGCAATCGGATCTTGAATCAAGCAGTGTTTGATGTTCATCAAACGATGGGATTTCGGTTTGAAATACCCTGCGATAATATTTAGTTTATCTTGTTTATACGAAAAATTATTCTTGTGTCGATACGCTGTGATGCTTTCAGCTTCAATAAACGGCAATTCACGCTTAAAGGTCTCAGCGAGCTTGGCTTTCTTCCATTCCACCTGCTTGGCATAGTCCCAACTTAACAATTGACAACCACCACATTCCTCAAAATAAGGGCAGTATTGTTTCTTAGGCGCTTTGCTTGCCTTGATATCCAACACTTCCTGTTCATTCAAACTGTACTCCGGTACGATTTCTTCAAACATTAGAACACCTCAATGGACACTGGACAATGGTCCGATCCCAATACATCATCATGAATCAAGGCTTCCTTCAACTCTGCTTTCAAACGTTCTGAAATGACAAAGTAGTCGATTCTCCATCCCGTATTGTTTTCTCTTGCACGCATACGATACGACCACCATGAATACTGAACCTTTTCAGGATAAAGTGTTCTAAAGGTATCGATGAATCCAGCACTTAACAATTCCGTGAACTTCGCTCTTTCTTCATCCGAGAACCCTGGATTCTTACGATTGGTCTTCGGATTCTTAAGGTCGATTTCTTCATGGGCCACATTCAAATCCCCACACAAGATGACGGGTTTGAATTGATCCAACTCGACCAAGTACGCTCTGAAAGCATCTTCCCAATCCATGCGATAACTCAAGCGTCTGAGTTCCTCTTGCGCATTGGGTGTATAAACACAAACCAAAAAGAAACGATCATACTCCAAAGTCACAACACGGCCTTCATGATCGTGTTCATCGATATTGATGCCGTAACGAACCGACATCGGCTCATGACGTGTATAAATCGCTGTCCCTGAGTAACCCTTCTTCTCTGCATAATTGAAATACTTCAAATAGCCTGCTGGACTGAAATCAAACTGACCTTCTTGCATCTTGGTCTCTTGAAGACAAAAGAAGTCCGCATTAAAACTGTTGAAGATTTCTTCAAAACCCTTATTAAAAATGGCTCTAATCCCATTCACATTCCATGATACAAATTTCATATTCACACCTCCCCTTCAGTATAAACAAAGTGTCAAACTTTGTCATCTATGATAAAATTAAGCATCATGTTCAAATGCCCTCATTGCAAAGCTCCACTCACTCAAAATGAACACAACTGGGTCTGTTTAAACAAACACAGTTTTGATATATCCAAACAAGGTTACACCAACCTTTTCGTATCTAACAGTACACGTACGCTCGGTGATCATCCCGACATGATCAAGGCGCGTCACATGTTCTTAGAAGCGGGTCACTATGCCTTTCTAAGAGATGCTCTAATTGAGATCTTTGATCAATTAAAACTTAATCATTGTGTCGACTTGGGCTGTGGCGAAGGCTATTACACCAACGCATTGGCAAGATCCCAAACACAGTGGATTGGCTTGGATCTCTCTAAAGCTGCGCTTAAGATTGCAAGCAAGTCATCAAGTGTCACGTATTTTTGCGCAAGCATCGCAGAGACGCCGCTCATGGATAAGTGTATGGATGGAGCTTTATGCATCTTTGCGCCTTACAACCTAGATGAAGTCTATCGGATTGTCAAAGCGGATGGCTACTTTATCACCGTCAATCCAGGTCCGCGACATCTTTATGGTTTAAAGGAAGCTCTTTATGATGAAGTTCGTTTGAATCCATCCAATGCCATCGATGATCCACGTTTCCATTTGATCACATCCAAGATGCTCAATCATGAATTATTCTTAGACAATGGTGAAATGATTCAAAATCTGCTGACCATGACCCCTTATCGCTTTAAAACCAGTCCCATTGCCTTAGATCGATTAAAGCTAAAAGATACGCTTGAGACGGAGCTCAGTTTCATCATCGAGCTTTATCAAATGCACTAGACCTTGTGCTTTTATTAAAATGAATATATAATTAGCTCGATTTTACACTTAAGTGAGACATAATGGAGGTTTATTTTGGAAAGTATACTTGGTCTTTTCGTATCGATGCTCTACATCGGTCTCATCATTGGCATCGCTACTCGACTAACCCATTTACCTTATGAGATGAGTCGAACTTTCGCCCACATCATGGTCGCAAATTGGTGGTTGCTTGCGACATGGTTGATTAAAGATTATCGCTTGGCTTTGGTCGCACCGGTCTTCTTCATCATCTTCAACAGTTTCAATGTCGTATACAACTGGATTCCTGCAATCAACACAAAACGTCGTCACTCCAACTGGGGTACGATTCATTATGCCGTCGCCTTCCTCTTGATTACTGCTTTGACCTTTCACATCCCGAATCTACACATCGTAGGGGGCGTGGGTTTATTGGTCATGGCTTACGGGGATGGGGTTGCGGCAATCATTGGTCAGTTCTTTGGAAAACATCCGTATACCATCTTCAAAGGCCATAAAACCCTTGAAGGCAGCTTCGCCATGTTTATCACATCGATGCTTGTGATTGGCATCTATCAATTATTCGTTTATCAAAGTTTGAACTGGATGCACATCGGTAGCCTTGCTTTAGTCGCTACCTTGGTTGAGGCGATATCCCCACATGGAATTGATAATCTCTTCATTCCCATGTTGGTTTCCCTCTTATATTTCATTCTTATATTGTAAAAAAGGCTCGCGCCTTTTTATTTTGCCACTACGGTATCCAATACCTTTTGCACATCTTCTTTACGCATGATGCCTTCAAATAGCTTCTCATCTTGATAATAGAATGTTGGGACCAAGTAATAATCGTATTGATTGGCTAAGGCTATTTCTTTAGCTTCATCAATCTTACGAATCGAAATGGATTGGTACTTGGGATCTTCCATCAATTCATTCAAATAATGATTTGCACGAATGCAATACGGACAATTCTTGAGTTCGAAAAAAAGCAGTTCTTTCATATTTTCACCTGAAAATAGTTTAGCATATTGTTTTCCCTACGAATAGTTCAGTGCTTTTGTTATAATTTGAACAGGTGAATAAAATGAAACTTGAATACTACACATCCTCGAATCATAACCCGCATTATAATCTCGCCTTAGAAAAACATTTGATGGAAAGCTGTCCTGAAGCCACCATCCGTTTTTATCTCTGGCAAAACGAGCACACCGTCGTCATCGGCAAGAATCAAAGTGCTCAAAGTGAAGTCCATCTTGCCAAGCTCAAAGAAGATAATGGAACCTTAGCCCGTCGTACATCCGGTGGCGGTGCGGTCTATCATGATTTAGGCAACCTTAATTTTAGCTTCATCGGGGATGATTCCGTTTTTGACATTCCGAAGCAAATGCAAATGATTGCCCAAGCTTTATGCGATCTTGGATACAACGCTCAAGTCAACGGACGCAATGACATCGAAGTGGATGGGGCCAAAGTATCGGGCAATGCCTTTGCCCATCAAGCTGGCATGCATCTTCATCATGGGACCCTTTTGGTCAATGTGGATAAAGCTAAACTCGGTTTGTATCTGAATGTGAATCCTAAGAAATTGAAACGTAAGAACGTCGCTTCCGTCGCAGCACGCATTGCGAATCTCAACGATATCAAACCCATCACGTTCGATACCTTAAAGACACATCTTTTTGACACGATGGAAAAGGTGTATGAAATCCGTGCCCAATTCTGTAACATCCCCTTCTCCTTCAATCCACAGCTTGTGGACTCCTTCAGTAATGAAACCTGGCTCTATAATCTTCATCGCAATGAGAAGCTTGTTTTTAGCGAGTGTTTCGACTTTGGCTGTGTTGAGTGGCAGATGGATGTGAAGAACGGTGTCATCCAAGACAATCATCTCTACACAGATGTCATGGATACGGAATGGTCGCATAAGATTGAAAACTGCGTTTTAGGGATTGAAGCCAGTGAAGATGAACTCGCTAAAGCGCTCCGTCATCTTAATGATCCGTATGTCAATGAGCTTATAAAAGCACTCCTTGACCAAGGTATTTCCTTATGAAAATCATCATTATCGGAGCGGGTCCAGCTGGTTATACCGCTGCTTTCAAAGCCCGCCAAGAAGGTCATGAGGTTATCCTTTTCTCCAATGATCATACCGGTGGCGTCTGTTTGAATGAAGGCTGCATTCCTACGAAAAGTCTTCTCGAAGATGCGCACCATTTGCATCAAAGTAAACACTTTGATCCAAGCATCCTCGTACTGCACTCTGTTGAATCTGTGTACGCGCATAAAACAAGCATTCAAAGTGAGTTGAAGACACAACTGGAGCGCGCTTTGACGCAAGCCAAAGTTCAATTGATTCATTCAAGCGCAACGTTCGAAGATAATCACCATGTAATCGATTGTGATGGAAATCGTTATGAAGCAGATGTGTTCATCATCGCCACAGGCGCAAAAGCGCAACGTTTCTATCCTCATGAGCATATCCTTGAAAGTTGGGATGTCCTAAACAAGCCTTTTCAAACAGCACAACGCATTGCCATGATTGGGGCAGGTGTCATCGGGGTGGAACTCGCAAGTTTTCTAGCCATGATGGGACACTCGGTTCACTTATTCGATATCGCAGCCCGTTGTGTCATCCAGGCACCCAAGGAGTTATCCCAGTCACTTGAGCGTGAATTGAAGCAATACGGTATTCAAATCCATACCAATACAAGCATCACATCGATTGAATACACAGATCACTTCACAATACGTACTGAGAAGGAATGTTTTGAATTCGACCAATGTATTGAAGCAACGGGGCGAATTGGTAACTTTAATGATTTAGGTTTAGAGAATACCGATGTTCAAACAACGAAGAAGTACATCGTGGTCAGTGAACGCTATCAAACCAGCGTAGAGCATATCTATGCGATTGGGGATGTGTCTGGGGCCGTACAGCTCGCACATGTGGCAAGTGATTTAGGTGAGCAGATCATTGATCTCATCACCCACAATAAAACAATTCAAACAAAGACGATTCCCTATGTGATCTACACCCCCATGCAAGCGGCTTATGCCGGCATCAGTGAAGAACAAGCCAAGCAAACGGGACTCAAGGTTCAAGTTAAGAAGGTCTTGATCAGTGGCTTGGCTAAACAAAAAATCAAAATCAATCGTAGAGCGTATCTCAAACTCATCATCGATGAACAGTACCATCTGATTGGTGTTGAAATCCTCTCCAGTGATGCCAGTGAACTCATCAATACCTGCATCCTCATGATGGATATGCAGGTGGATATGCGTGAGATTCCTAAACTCATCTATGCCCATCCAAGTATGGGTGAAATCTTTAAGGAAGTCCGTGTAGAAAGCTTTTAGTCTCGACTCGGATTGAGTATAATGAACTTAGTTATTTGGTTGAAGAATCCGGGAGAGATCAATTCGTTGACGCCGAAGGCGCAGTGCGCATGAACGCTCAGGCAAAAGGACCGGATTTGGACAAAGCTTCGTAGAGAGAGTCATCCACCGAAGAGGCAATCGCAAGAGAATCTTTCAGGTCAAAAGACGAAGGCGCT
>CAYRIW010000042.1:0-11202 GCA_964424595.1 uncultured Erysipelotrichaceae bacterium
ACAGCGATGATATCGCCTTTGCGTAAAGGTTTTGCGAACATAAAAGTCTCCTGATCTATCCTCCATTATACAAGAAAAGTGGCTTTGTTAAATGTCGCTTCGCAAGCGACCTCTCAATTGTTCCCAGCGATTAAACTAAGGGCATAAAGGAGCAATATATTATGAAAAACAACGCAACAGAATTAGTCTTCATCTTAGATCGTAGTGGATCCATGGCAGGTTTAGAAAAAGATACAATCGGTGGTTTCAACGCCATGCTTAAGAAACAAAAAGAAGTCGAAGGCGAATGCCGCATCACCACCGTCCTCTTTGATAATCAGATAAACATCCTCCATGATCGCTTGGACATCCAAGCCATTGGAAGTTTAACTGAAAAAGATTACCAAGTCGGAGGTTCTACCGCACTCTTGGATGCGATCGGCTCAACGATAAACAAGATTGGTAATGTCCAAAAGCACAGCGCTTATGAACACCGTGCATCCAAAGTCCTCTTTGTGATCATCACCGATGGTGAAGAGAACGCCAGTCGTGAATTCTCATCCCAACGCATCAAAAAAATGATCGAGCATCAGATGAACAAATATAGCTGGGAATTCATCTTCCTCGGCGCAAACATCGATTCCATAGAAACCTCAAAGATGTATGGCATTCGTCCAGATCGTACCCAGAATTATCATGCGGACGCAAAAGGGGTCAACTTGAACTTCGATGTCATGAGTAAAACCGTCGCAAACTTCCGTATGAATGCCAGTATTGATGAGGATTGGAAGGATCAGATCGAGAAGGATTTTGAAGAACGTAAGTAAGAGGGTGTGTCCGATAAAACGGACTCACATCTTTTATATTTTGCATATGAGACTAAACTATGTTTAAGGGGGAAGTGTTATGCCGATCATCTTATGGTTAGCTTATATGGTGGCCTTGTTCTCTGGAGGATTGATCTATGTCTCCATCTTTGGTGGCGTATTTAGAGCAGACAGCTTGATCATCGGACTCCTGTTCTTCTCAGGATCATCCGTTGTGATCCATCATCTGAATAAACAGATACCGGATGGTCAAGATATTGAAGATTTGATCGATCGAACAGTGCCAAGAGAATAAGTTCTACAAGAGACTGTGACATGATGTTGCAGTCTTTTCTTAGGAAGATGAGTACTTATTACATATACATTATTGATATCGTATGTGATATTATGGAGGTGTAAGATTAGTAAAAAGAAGAAAAGAGCAGATCGATTATTATCGGAACCATTTCGTAGTGATGTTCGCTTCAAAGAAGTTTTTGTAGTACTTAATGATTATGGTTATTTGCTCAAAAGATCTCGTGGAAGTCATTTCATATTTGATCATCCGCAGCTTCAAAGCATTTGTATTCCAAAGTCAGAGCCTATTAAAGTTGCATACATTCGAATGATTGCTGTAATTCTCAAAAAGGAGGAGGAAGATAGATGAGTTATCCGATGCGCTTGTTTACTGTAAAGACCACGAAGGGATTTGAGTGGGTTGCTGAGTTTGTAGATTTCAAAGGATGTGTTGGAGGAGGTGATACTGCTCAGGAAGCACTTGACGCGGCATTAGTAAATCTTGATGTTTACTTACAATACCTTAAAGAAAAGGGTGAGGACATTCCTCAACCCTCTGATTATAATGAATCAAATGGCAAAATCGCATTACGTTTACCGAGATCGATGCATCGTCGTTTATTGAGATTATCAGAAGATGAAGGGAAAAGTTTAAATCAATTGATTCTCGATTCGTTTGAAAGAAAGATGGGTGGGAATGAATGAATTATCCAATGCGTTTATTCACTGTTGAAACCGTAGAAGGACCAGAATGGATTGCAGAATTTGTAGATATCTTTGGTTGTGGTGGTGGTGGTAACACTGCGCAAGAGGCTTTAGAAGATGCCTTAGTTAACTTGGAGTACTATTTAGAGTTCGCAAAAGAAAGGGGTGAGGATATTCCTCAACCCTCTGATTATAATGAATGCAATGGTAAGATTGCCCTACGTATACCAAAGTCGATGCATCGTCGTTTGGTGATGAAAGCGGATGAGGAAGGTGTAAGTTTAAATCAACTCTTGGTTTCTTATCTTGCGGAAATGTTGGGATCTAAAAGTAAGGATTGATGACTTTCTTCATCCATACGATGTCACGCCATTGATTGAATTTATAACCAAGCTTCTCAAAATGGGCCACATGTTCAAAGCCCATTTTTTTATGGAACTCAATGCTTAAGTCATTGGGATAGGTGATACATGCCAACATGGTCACGATGCCTTGTGTACGTAAGGCTTCTTCTAAGGCCGTATAGAGCTGTTTACCATAACCCCGAGCTTGGACATCTTGACAGATATAAACACTCGTCTCAACCGTCCAATCGTAGGCAGAACGCTCTTTATACTTCGTCGCATAGGCATAACCAATAATTTCATTATCCACTTCAAGAACGAGGTAGGGAAAACGTTGTTGGATGGATTTGATACGTTGTGTGAAATCACTTAAAGTCGGAACATCTGTCTCAAAGGTGATTGTGGTATTCAAGACATAAGGGGTATAAATATCCAAAAGGGCTTGTGCATCATCCAAAGTAACTGTCCGTATCATAATGACCTCATTTCAATGCTTCTATTATAAAACCATTTAATTTACATGGATGAATAATCTTTCGATTCGCTGTAAAATGTGGGTATAAGGAGGAAATGTTTATGACACAGATCATTCGTTCCATTCCCGCCTATTCCGCTGAAGACAACGTGACAGGCTGTTGCCCCGTCTTTCATCCCGAACACTACGATAATAAGCTCTTTGATTTCAGTGATCTACATTTCATACAAACTTCAACCAAGAGTTTGATGTACATGCCCACAAACATGGACAAGGTCTTCACTAAGACCCAAGCCGACATCGAAGCCAGTGGTCAAGGCATTCATGATCGTTACTTGATTCTCTCACAAGATGTCAGTCCATTTAAATGCAATCATTACTTCATGACCCAAGGACCTGTAAAGGATTATCCAAATATTGAAATCAAAGGCAACTATCTTGCTAAAGTCTACGATGGTGATTTCAAAGACATGGGGAAGTGGATTAAGGACTTTTCAAAGGTACTGAAAGACCAAGGAAATCCTAAGCCATCGATCTATACGTTTTATACCACCTGCCCGAATTGTGCCAAAATCTACGGCCATAATTATGTCGTCTTATTTGGCGAACAAGTGAACGCATGAAGCCAGTCTTAATCTTCGACATCGATGGGACACTTCTCGATACCCTACGATTGAACATGGTCACGCTCTTGGAATTGGTTCATGAACTGGGCTTCAAGAACGAAGACGGTCATAGCATACTTCGCTATGCATCTCATCCCGGCATGCAAGTCATGCATGAATTTGGGCTTGATAATCCTGAAGAAGCCTATGCCCGTTGGGTTCAAAAAGTACGTGCTTTTCCTGAGCAAGCACAGCCTTATCCAGGGGTTGTGGAAATGATCAAAAGTCTCCATACCTCGGGCTATCGTCTCGCCATCGTTAGTTCAAAACGACGCCAACAATACGAAATCGAATTCATTCGTTTGGCATTGATCGACTATTTTGATGTCTCTGTGTTAGCGGATGACTGCGATAAACAGAAACCCGATCCTGCTCCTTTGCTTCGGTGTTGCGAGCTGTTGGGTGTTGATGTCAAAGATGCGGTCTATCTCGGGGATTCTATCCTTGATCGCTTAGCCGCAGAAGCTTGTGGTATGCCATTCATTGCTTGTGTCTGGAAAGGTTTTGTGGAAGAAGGATTGGAAGCATCGAAACAGATCGACTCACCCCAAGCCATCCTCGATATGTTCAAATAAAAAGGATTCATGGAATCCTCTTAAGCGTATTTCGTTAAACGATCTTTAATGAACGGTAGGACATTCAACACGATCGTCCCAATGATCAGAATCCTCGATGCGAACACCACCGCATCATTCGTATCCAACAAAGCAATGGTATCGTTGATTTGAATCAGATGATTCGTATAAAGAATCTGAGCATACAAAGCGATCATACAAGCTGTAAGGCTCAAACCACTGTACAAACTTCTTTTTACATTGCGCATTAGCAGGATGCTGATTGGCAATCCCCACGCCAACAAACCCATGATAAGACTTAGGATATTCAAGTAAGCCATTGTGTTTCCCCCTTGATATGCATTTATTTTAACATCTTCGGAAAAAAATCAAACTTACGCATGCTTTATGAACGTGCCTCTACGTAATTCTTCAAAAGCGTGTTCCAATTCACCCCGTGTGTTCATGACGATCGGACCACCAAAGGCCACCGGTTCACGTAAAGGTTCGCCTTCAAACCACATGAAACGCGCATCATCCAAAGCCGTAATGGTGACTTTGGTGCCTTCGTCAAAAAGGACGGCTGATTTTTGTGGTAGTGCTTTATCCATGTGTTTAAGTTGACTGTTGAAGGTATAGATGAACAAAGTATCATTCATATTCATGCTAAGGGTCAAAGAATGATCCTTTTTTAAACTGATATCCAAGATTCGTGCTTGAACATATTTTGGTTGAATCTTTGGTACCACCCCATCCACTTCACCCGAAATGACCCGTATCGTATAACCATCCTTCACAATCGGTTCCACATGATCCGCTTGAATGTCCCAATAGGCGGGCTCACACATCTTGGCTTTCTTCGGTAGATTGATCCAAAGTTGTAGACCCAACATGCGTTGTGTTGGTTTGGGCATCTCTTGATGGATGATCCCGGTGTCATCCATTGCGCTTCACCACTGTGAATGACACCCTTGTTGCCTAAGCTGTCTTGATGCTCAATCAGTCCTTCAATCAAATAAGTGAAGGTCTCGATGCCACGATGCGGATGAAAGGGAAAGCCCGCCACATAATCATTGGGATTATTGGAATCAAAGGCATCCAACATCAAGAAGGGATCCACATCATAGACATTCTGAGCCCCAATGACCCGTGTGAGTTTGACACCTGCCCCATCCTGAGTGGGATGTCCTTGTATGATTTTCTTTACATTGCGTTCCATCTTATTTCTCCATTCGATCGATGATCTTGAGTTCATACAAATCATTCAAACTGATCAGACCTGCCGCATAGAAATGTTTGATCTTGATGATTTCTTCATCAGAGACAAAGAAGATCTGATCACTTTTCAAACAATTAAAATAGTACTGATAGTTCGCATCTGTTTCCAAATACTCAATGGCTTCTGCACAAGCAAGTTGATTTTGTTCAATTAAATCGTAGATTTCATAGTCGCTATAAACTGCTTTCGGTTCAAGTTTATCGAAACGTGCAAAAGGATCCGGCCGTTGACAGGATGCTAAGAAAAGAAGTGAAAGTAGAATTATTTTACGCATGGCTCTTTTTGTCATTATAGCATTAATACGATGAACGTGGAAAGGAAGAGGTAGCTTCTAGCTCAGGATTAGAGCTCATGTGCAACACAAAGCAGAGGAGTGCTATAATGAGTCTAATGATCAAGAAACTAAGTATCTACAGCCTTTATTTCGCTCTATGGCAAGGGATCGCCATGATGGTTAACAGACCCGTGATTCTTCCAAGCTTTGTGGATGTTTTTTTACGCACATTCAATCTCTTGCTTACAAGTGATCTTTATCTCCATGTGTCCATGACGCTTATCCGCGTCATCCAAGGTACCGCCTTAGCCTTTGTTTTGGCTTTGATCGTGGCCCTCATGACCCATGAATTCAAGCTCCTCAAAGATCTTCTAAGTCCACTCATCCTCATCACAAAAACCATTCCCAACATCACTTACATACTCCTAGTTCTCATTTGGTTCGCACGTGAACTGTCCGTGATTGCGGTTAGCTTCTTAATCCTATTTCCCGTTCTCTACAGTCAATTCAAGACCGGCTTGGACCAAATCAATCCGGAGCTGATCGAGCTCTTTAAACTCTATCCTGAAGGCTTAGTACATAAGGTGATTAAAGTCTTGGTTCCACTCATCAAACCTTATCTCTTTGCAGGCTTAAAGAATGGTCTATCCTTAGGGTTCAAAGTCGGTGTCATGGCTGAGATTCTTGGCCAAGTTCAACCTGGTCTAGGCTATTTGATGCACATCGCACGCATGAATTTCGAAACGACCGATCTCTTCGCTTATACCGCCATCATGATTCTTGTGGTGGTGATCATTGAAAAGGGAATCGACCACTTTTTAATCAAAAAATAGCTTAAGTGCAGAAAAGTGGCAAAAATCTACGGTTCTGCCAGAAAAACTAAATATTCAAGTTAAATAGAGATATAAATGTTGATGAATTAACGCGTATAAAGACATGTTTATAGTGTTCTAATCATGTATAATTATTTAAAGGAACGAATAATATGCCAAATATAAAAGCGATTTCTGATTTAAGAAACTATACTGAAGTTTTAAGTGAAGTACATGAAGACAGTCCGGTATATCTAACGCGCAATGGACGGGGTGAGTATGTAATCATCAAACTTCAAGAACTGGACAAATTGAAAGCAAGGATCCAACTTTTAGAAAAACTTGCAGAAGGTGAAGCTTCTGTTCAAGATAAAGGTTGGATTAGTGTAGATGATCTCAATAAAATGCTAGGACTGTGATTTGTAGTCTGATGATCTACCTGTGTTTACTATTTGAGTCTAATATCAAGCTTCCTTCCGGCACTTTGAACAATTTCACTCAATACTTTAAAACTAACGTTGTAATGTCCAGATTCGATACGAGCAATATAGCTTTGCTTTTTATTTGATAAGAGTGCTAATTCTGATTGTGTAAGATTTTGTTCATTTCTCAATTGTAACAGTAGTCGAGCAGCTTGATAGGCGTCTTCAGATTGAGTCCATTCTTCTCTGAATGATTCATTTTCTAGACGTTTTTCAATATATGAGTTAATACTATTTTTCATTTTGGCTCCTTTCACGATATTCTTTTTGATATCTCTTAGCAAGTTCTATTTCACGTTGTGGTGTCTTCTGGGATTTCTTCGTGAACCCATGTGTAATTACATAAACCTGTTTTAAATAACGAAAGTAAATACATCTCTGGATGTTACTTGAGAATCGAACTCGAATTTCAAACAATCCATCTCCCAACGGTGCAGTGTACGATTCAGGTACTCCTTCAAAACCAAACTCTTCAATCAATTGAAGTGTCCTAAGTAGCTTTGCCGCATCCTTATCACTTAAATTGTCCAAGTAATCTTGAAAGGGTCTCTTCCCGTTTACTGTTTCATAGATTTCGAATTGAACGTTTGGCATGTCTATATTATAACATATAAGTTATAATATACGAGATAGAAAAAGAACCGAAGTTCTTTCTTAATCATTAAGTTTAGAATTCACAAAATCTAAGACTTCATCGATGTTCACCAGTTGAACATCTTTTTCATTGCGTAACTTGACTTCAACTTGTCCGTTCTCAATCGTTTTACCAACCGTGATCCGTACAGGTACACCAATCAAATCCATATCATTGAATTTAACCCCAGCACGCTCGTCACGATCATCCAAGATGACATCGACTTTTGCCTTCTGAAGTTGTGTATAAAGACTGTTTGCTAAAACGTTTTGAGCTTCTACCTTGGTGTTGATCACAACGATCGCCACTTGGTAAGGCGCGACTTCTTTAGGCCATACGATGCCATAATCATCATGGTGTTGTTCAACGATGGCAGCCATACATCGACCAGGTCCAATACCGTAAGAGCCCATGATGACGGGATTGAGTTGATTGTTTTTATCCAAATAGTTTAAACCCAAAGCTTTGGCATACTTGTCGCCCAGTTTGAAGATATTGCCGATTTCAATCCCTTTTGAGAATGTGATGCGTCCTTCGTTGCACTTCGGACAGACATCGCCTTCCTTGATATTGCGAATATCAGCGAAGGTGTGAACTTTGAAATCGGAGAGCTTGACGTTTTTAAGGTGATAATCGGATTTATTAGCCCCAACCAAGAAGTTGGACATCGATTTGATGCGTAGATCGGCGATGACTTTGAGTGTCGTATTCACAGGACCTGCGAAACCCACTTTGGCGTTGGTCAAACGCACCACATCATCATTCTCTGCTAAGACAACCGATTGTGCATTGAAGAGCTTTTGAAGTTTGACTTCATTGATCTCATCATCACTACGAACCATGATCAGATAGAATTCATCATCGATCTTATAGATCATCGATTTGGTCATCTTTTCGAGTGGAATGTTGTAGTTATCGACCAAGTCTTTGATCTTACCGACATTTGGGGTATAGAGTTCTTCCATTCCGAGTGGCGCTTCAATTGCCTGTGGCACTTCTACGCATTCCGCAACTTCAATATTAGACGCATAATCACATTGATCACATAAGACCAAGGTATCTTCACCGATGTCGGTCACGGCTTGGAACTCTTCAGAAAGTAGCCCCCCCATGACACCGGTATCCGCACGTACGACTTTATAGTCCAAACCCATGCGATCGAAGGAATTACGATATGCTTTATCCATCTTACGATAGGAGATTTCCAATCCGTCCAAATCCGCATCAAAGGAATACGCATCCTTCATGATGAATTCACGCACGCGGATCAAACCGAAACGTGGACGTGGTTCATCTCTGAACTTGGTTTGAAATTGATAGATATTGAAAGGGAGATCCTTATAGGACTTCACATTACTTTGAGCTGCCATCAGGAACAGTTCTTCATGGGTTGGACCCAAGACGAAAGGTTTGCCAAAACGGTCTTTCAGGGAGAACATACTGGAGCCAATCAAAGCACGACGACCACTTTGTTCATAAATTTCTTCTGGAATCAAAGCAGGCATCAAGACTTCTTGTGCACCACTGTTGTCCATTTCTTCACGGATGATCTTCTCGATCTTCTTAAGGACACGATAGCCTAAAGGAAGATACATGTAGATGCCGGAAGAATTCTTCTTGATCATCCCACTGCGAACAAGGAGATTGCCACTTAAGGAATCTTCATCTTTTACATTCTCACGTAGGGTATAAAAATAGCTGTTTTTAAGTTTCATATCAGACCTCTGAATCATTTGGTATTATAGCATATTCATGAGACTGTGAAAGGGTGTATTGCTTGTCAAATAAAACGAAAACGACATGAAAACATCATGTTTTAATTGAATAGGGGATGTCATTCATAATTATCTAGTGTAAAATGAGAGTAACGAATTGTTATCACATAATGACAACAGAAAGAGGCACAATCATGTTTGAAGAGCTTATGCATGCATCCTTTGATGGGACCCTTTTGCGTCTTCGCAAAGACAAGGTGAACGATCCAAAAGCTGTCATCGTCATCGCCCATGGTCTTTGTGAACACTTGAACCGTTATGACTACGTTACCGAACAACTCAACGCATGTGGTTTCAGCGTCTATCGCTACGATCAAAGAGGTCATGGCAAATCCGAAGGTGCGAAGGTATTCTTCAGTGACTTCAAAGAAATGGCAGAGGATTGCAACTGCGTGTTCAATGTGGCAGCGCTGGAAAATCCAAGATCAAAGATCTTCGTCTTAGGTCATAGTATGGGTGGTGAGACGGTAAGTCTTTTTGGAACACTCTTTCCCAAACACGCGGATGGCTTCATTCTCTCCGGTGCTTTGACCCGCTATAACAACCCTCTGATGGGTAAAGATTTCCCAATTCCAGCACCTGTGGACCACTATGTCGACAATGCCTTGAGTGATGGGGTCTGCAGCGATCCTGCGGTTGTGGAAGCCTATGTGAAGGATCCTTTGGTTGAAAAGAAGATTTCTATCGGTTTGATCAATGAGATTTATAAAGCCGTACAATTCTTAAGAGAACACCCACAAAACTTTGTGGATCCTGTGCTGATCTTGCATGGGGCGAATGATGGCTTAGTTTCGTATAAGGATTCCTTGGCTTTCTTTGATGAAATCGCATCCTTGGATAAAGGCCTTCAGATTTATCCAAAGCTCTATCATGAAATCTTGAATGAACCCACTAAGGAAGAAGTCATTGCCGACATCGTTTTGTGGCTCAATAAACATTTGTAGTAAAATATAAAAAGGGGGATTTATGGAAATCATTAAGACACTGCTTCTCATCGTTCTGGTTTTGGTTTTGATCGGCATCCTATACAACGCTTCACGCTTATATCACAAGCTTTATACCGTTACGTACAAATCAACAAAGAATCCACTTTGGCGCGCTGTCAAAGCTGGATTTAGGTCGCTTGCGTTTGCGTTTGTAAGTCTGTTGGCCAGCGAACCTTACGAAGGCTAACCATGAACTGGGAGACAATCGGCCAAGCCCTTATGTGGGCATTCATTTTCTTTGTGATTGGTGTTGTGATTTATGCATTGATTAATTCCTTCAAGTATTACCAAAAACTCTACGATGAATCCAAAATTGTCGAACCACGCATCTTGAGAATGATTCTCTGTTTTTTGATGGCGATGCTCTATGCGATTGTCGCTATTTCGGGCGTGGATCCTATGATGGGTTTTGATGATGTTGAAAATAGATAGATTCTAAAATAATTGACTGAAATGTTCATCTAAAGTATTATATTAGTACAAGTATTCAAATGTTTGTCGCTCCCTGATATGCGACTCAAAAATGGCCAGGTTCAAATGTCTGTCGCTTCTCGATATGCGACTCAAAAGAGATCGAGTTCTAATTTTTAGGCTCTAGCCATTACAAGCTAGAGCCTTATCTGTATTGAGGGAAACATGGACATTGGAAAATTCTATTTTTTAAGTAACGCGTATTTGGAAGTGTTTAATGATTCATGTTTAATGAAAAATAGCGAAGAGATTAACGGTGTGGAGCATAATCGTCCATGTTTCTTTGCTTTCCAAGATTTCAATACGATGCTTTATTGGGTGATTCCTATTTCATCAAGAACAAAGAAATTTGAGAAGATTTATAATGATAAAGTTAAGCGAAATGCTTATTGTGACACAATTGCTTTTGGTGAGGTGCTTGGACACAGGAAAGCATTTTTAATTCAGAACATGTGTCCTATATTACCGAAGTTTGTCGAGAATGAGTATTTGGATCCACTTTCACTGCAAGCTGTTCGTTTGAATGGTGTTACAGAACGTGAACTCATCTCAAAAGCAAAGAAAGTACTTGTTCTACATAGAAAAGGAATAAAACTGATTTTTCCAGATGTCCTCGCAATTGAGAAACAACTTTTACAGTCTATTTATTATGATTAGAAGTATT
>CAYRIW010000043.1:0-1637 GCA_964424595.1 uncultured Erysipelotrichaceae bacterium
GCAAATCGGGTTTTCTTTTTGAGCTTTATTGAATAAGCGGTTTGGGTTTGTTATGATTGAAGAGCTATGAAAAATACATTATGGACAAAGAATTTCTCGATCATTACCATTGGCACGATCATTTCCGCAATTGGTGGTGTCGGCCTCAACTTCGCCATAAGCGTTTTGATTTATAATAAAACGAGTTCCACGTTCTTAACCGCCATCTTTGCGGCTGTTTCGATGATTCCTAATTTTGTCTTACCTTTATTCATTGGTCCTTTCATCGATAAGTTCCCAAGACGTAAGATCATCTACACCTCGGACTTCATCATGTCTTTCATGTTCTTCGTTATTGCGTATGTGACACGCAATGGCTTCTTTGACTACAGCTTCTATCTGATTGTTGCGCTTGTTATAAGCATCAACGGTGTCATCTATAACATCACCTATGAGAGTTTTTTTCCAGAACTTATTCCTGAAGGACAGATCCAAAAGGGTTATGCCATCAGTTCACTGATTTATCCTACAGTCAACACGATCATGTTTCCCATTGCAGCTCTGATTTTTGATCGTTATGGGGTGGCACTCATCTTCTTGATGGAAGCGGTATTGCTTCTGATTGCGGCGATCTTTGAAACGCGAATCAAAATTGAAGAGAAAGCGGTCGTCAAGCACCAGAATACTGATCTTGGCTACAAGTCCATGATTCGTGAAGGGTTGGCTTACCTTAAGTCTGAAAAGGGTTTGTTAAGTATCTTTGTATTCTTTTTCTTTCTTCAATTATCAGGCCAAGCCATGGATGTCTTGCTTTATCCCTTCTTTGAGAATCATCCCGACTTAAATGTGACACAGTATGCTTTAGTCATCTCCTTTGTGACCGCGGGGCGTATGTTTGGAGGCTTGCTACACTATGTAAGCAAGATACCGGCAGAGAAACGATTTATGATTGCGGCTTTTGTGTACTTTAGTCTTAATTTCTTGAATGGTGCCTTGTTGTTTATGGACTATACCATTATGTTGGGCATTCAATTCATCATTGGTATTCTTTCCATCAACTCCTATAACATACGTATGTCTGCGGTCCAGAGTTATGTGCCTACCGAGAAGCGGGGACGGGTCAATGGAATGTTTCATATCCTGGTGACGATTGGTGTTTTGATTGGACGCTTGTTGTCTGGCTATCTTGGTGAGTTCTTTGCATACCCAAATATTGTCTTGGTCATGAATGGCATTTCATTGCTAGCATTCATGTTCATCATATTGCGTAATCGCGTAGCGATCGCAAATGTTTATAACCGTCAGATCTAGGAGGACAAAAGAATGGCGAAAAAAATATTGAAGCGTTCAGAAGTCGATGTATCATTAACGTGGGATTTAAGTGCATTGTTTGTGGATGAGGCTGCATTTGAAGCATCGTTCGCACGTGTGCTTCCGCTTGCGGAGGCCATCCATGCAAATTTCAAAGGGAAGTTGGTAGATGCAAACGCAATCAACGCGTGCGTTGATGCATTAAAAGAAATCACAGCTGTGATGACCTTGGTTGGAACCTATGCGAATCTCAAGGTTTCCGAGGATCAAGGCAGCAGTCTCGATGTTCAACGTATGATCAAAGTCAGAGGCTTGTTTGCACAAGTTGGTGGTTTGATCAGCTTCAT
>CAYRIW010000043.1:1737-9113 GCA_964424595.1 uncultured Erysipelotrichaceae bacterium
GAAGGGGAATGGGAATATGAGTCCAATGTCTTATTGAGAAGAGCTGCTTTTGATGCCTTTAGTAAGCAACTTGCGAATTATCAGAATACGATTGCGACGGCTTATCAAACCCAAGTCCAAAAGGAAAAATTAATTTCCAAGATGCGTGGTTTTGATTCGGTCATTGATTATCTGTTGTTTGATCAAAAAGTTGATCGTGGCATGTATGATCGTCAAATCGATGTGATCATGAATGAATTATCCAAGCCGATGCGTAAATACGCGAAATTACTGCAACGCATCCATAAATTGGACAAAATGACCTTTGCGGATCTCAAGATTGCGGTGGATCCTGAGTTCGAGCCCACCACAACGATTTCAGATGCCCAACAGACGATCTTAGAGGGTTTAAGTGTGCTGGGTGAAGATTATCAAGCGATGCTTAAGCGCGCTTTTGCGGAGCGCTGGATCGACTATGTACAAAATGATGGGAAGAGCACCGGTGCGTTCTGCAGTTCACCTTATGGTTCACATCCTTTCATCCTTATCAGTTGGACCGAACGCATGCGCGAGTGTTTCGTCTTAGCGCATGAACTCGGCCATGCAGGGCATTTCTATTTGGCGAATCAACACCAAAACATTCTAAATACACGTCCTTCTCTGTATTTCATTGAAGCCCCATCAACCATGAATGAGATGTTGATGGCGAATCATCTGATGAAATCAAGCGATGATCCACGCATGAAACGTTGGGTCTTGGCTTCGATGGTCAGTCGTACCTACTATCATAACTTTGTCACCCACTTGCTTGAAGCAGCGTATCAACGTGAAGTGTATCGTCGCATCGATGCAGGACAATCGGTTGTGGCTTCGACACTCAATGCGCTTAAGCGTGAAGTTCTTGAACGTTTCTGGGGCGAGGATGTTGAAATCAATGAGGGTGCTGAGCTGACATGGATGCGTCAACCGCACTACTATATGGGTCTCTATCCATACACATATAGTGCTGGCTTGACGGTCGCAACGGTTGTCTCACAAAAGCTCCTCAAAGATGAAAGCATGATTGCGAAGTGGTTGGAAGTCTTAAAAGCAGGCGGAACGAAGACGCCACTTGAACTCGCTGCTATGGCAGATGTGGATATCAGCACCGATCAAGCGTTGCGTGATACTGTTGCTTTTATTGCGTCCATGATTGATGAAATCGAAGACTTAACGAATCAAATCGAAGCATAAACTAAGCCCTTTCGGGCTTTTTCACAAGGAGGAATTATGCAACAATTACTGAATGATGATTGGATGAAGCTGAAGTTTATTGGGAACCTTAAAACAAGTCCCAATCGAAAAGCCTTTGCTTACAGTGTCGCTTCAACCAATCTGGATAAGAATCGCTACGATACCAACATCCATGTCTTTGATGGTGAACGTCACTATCAGTTGACGGGCATGAATAAAGAGAGTGTGGCGATATGGTTAGACGATGAAAACCTTCTCTTCTCATCTAAACGCCTTCAAGAAGAGGTGAAAGGCACACAAACGGATTTCTATACCATTTCTTTAAAAGGGGGTGAGGCGCTTAAAGCCTTTACGGTGCCTTTGGCGGTAAGTGGCATCAAACCCTTTACCGAGGGTCAATATTTGATCTCAGCATTAACGGATATGCGTTATCCCAATGACTACAAAGCAAGTGATAAACAACGTGATGCACGTGCCAAACAAGCAAAGGATGAAGTATTCTTTACAGAAGTTGATGAGATTCCCTTCTATGCGAATGGATCGGATTTCACGGTTTATCAACGTGTTCGTTTATTTCTCTATACTGTAAAAGATAATGTCTTAGTTCCCTTAACGGAACCAAGTTTCAGTGTGGACCAGTTTGAGATATCAAGCGATAAACAAGCTGTTTATGTCTTGGGTCAGACATTCAAGCAAGTTGCTGAGTTGAACAGCAAGCTAATTCGAATTGACTTGAATACATTCGCAGTGGACGCATGTTCCTCTCAGAAGTTTCAGATTTATGGCTTCAAATTATTGAGTAACGAAATCATCCTTTATGGCCATGATGGTAAACAACTTGGTTTGAATGAGAATGCACGTTTTTATCGTATTCAAGATGGTCGGTTTGAACTCATGCATGATCCATTCTATTCAATTGGGAATGCGATTGGCTCAGATATCCGCTTGAATGGAAGTGAGTTGCTACAAGTTCGCGATGATCATTTGTACTTCACATTAACCGTTGAAGATCACTCGCAATTACTGAGAATGAATGTAATGGGTGATGTGGAAATGGTATGGGAAGCACCAGGTTCTTTGGATGGGTATGCATTCGTTGCGAATGATCTGTATGTCATGGGCTTGTTCAATCAAGATGCTCAGGATATCTATCAGGTAAAAGGGAAAGAATTTCAGCGCAATACGAGCTTCAATCAAGATGTATTCAAGGATGTCTATCGTGCCGAACCTAGATCGATATCTGTAAGATTCAAAACACATTCGGTAGATGGATGGGTATTATTGCCGAAAGATTATAATGAGAATAAGAAATATCCAGCAATCTTGGACATCCACGGTGGTCCTAAAACCGTCTATGGCCTCGTTTATTATCATGAGATGCAAGTATGGGCTAACAAGGGTTATATCGTGATGTTCTGTAATCCTAGAGGATCGGATGGAAAAGGCAATGGCTTTTCAGACATTCGTGGTAAGTATGGAACCATTGACTATGAGGACATCATGGCCTTTACCGATGAAGTTATCAAAACTTATCCAATTGATATTAAGCGAATTGGTGTAACGGGAGGCTCCTATGGTGGATTCATGACCAATTGGATCATTGGGCATACCCAGCGCTTTAAGTGTGCCGCAACGCAACGTTCCATAAGCAATTGGTTGTCCTTTTACGGAACTTCCGATATCGGCTACTATTTCGCGACCGATCAAGGCGGAACAGGGTTTACTAAGGATAGCGACTTCAATAAACTCTGGGATCACTCCCCTTTGAAGTATGTCGCAAGCATGAAAACACCAACCTTGATCATTCATTCCTCAAAAGACTATCGTTGTCCGGTGGAACAGGGTTATCAATTATTTACAGCACTAAAACATAATAAGGTTGCAAGTAAAATGGTTTTATTTCATGAAGAAAATCATGACTTGTCACGTTCGGGAAATCCCAAGGCACGTCAAAAACGTCTTGCGGAAATCACAAACTGGATGGATAAGTTTCTTCAATCGCTCTGAAAATTGTTTCATAAATCACAAAATTATTTCATCAAATGTGAAATTCTTGTGATAAGTAAGATTGACACACCTGTTTTTAAGATTTATAATGATGCAAAGTACACAGTACTATGAGGAGGAGAAGATGAAGAGAATTTTAATATTGCTTGCAATGGCTCTTCTAGCAGTTTCTACCTTGACCGCATGTTCCACAGGTGGAACAACAGGTTCAGGCGAAGCTAAAGGAACATTCATTGTTGGTACGCCAAAGTTGAATGGCGACTTCGTTGCTGGTTTCAGTAACAGTTCATACGACAATAGCGTAAGAACAATGCTTTGGGGCTTAGGCACCTATTCGACCACACCTGGTGGCGAATTCGTTCTTGATGAAACCGTTGTTGAATCGGTTGAAACAAGCCTAGATGATGCAGGTAACAAAACATACACATTCAAATTGAACAGTGGTATGAAATGGTCCGATGGTTCGGACATTACCGCTAAAGACTATGTATTCGATATCTTGTTCGTAGCTTCCCCTGAATGGCTAGAAGCGGGTAATACATCCACTCAAGGCGATTCCTTGTTGGGTTATGCAGCGTATCATGCTGGTGAAACTGAAGTCTTCGAAGGCGTTAAGCTTTTGGGCGACTTGGAATTCTCCGTAACGATCGGTGCTGAATTCTTGCCTTATTTCTACGAAGTTGCTTATGCTGCATTTGGTCCATCACCAATGGCAGTATGGGGTCCTGAATTGACAATCGGTGAAGATGGTTCCAGTTTAGTGGGCGACGTTGCTGCAGTTGCAGATCATGTTGCTACAACTGAACGTTTCGCACCTACCGTTGTTTCTGGTCCTTTCATGTTCGTATCCAACGAAAATGACATCGTAACCTTAGCGATCAACCCAAATTACCCTGGTGATTACCGTGGTGAAAAAGCTAAAGTTGCTGAAGTCATCGTTAAATACGTAGATCCTACAACTGACGTTGACTTGGTCATCGCTGGTGATATTGACTTGGTAGCGGGTGTTGTTGAAGGCGCTAAGATCGAAAAAGCAAAAGCTTCCGATCAAGCTGATGTTGTTTCTTACAAACGTAATGGTTATGGTATGATCGCGTTCGCAAATGACTTCGGTCCTACCGCTGACAACAAAGTACGTCAAGCTTTGGCATACTTGATCGATCGTAACACCTTCTTGGTTAACATCTTGGGTGGTTATGGTACGACGGTTAACGGTGAATATGGCTTGAGTCAATGGATGTACAATGTACAAGCTGAAAAAGTTGAATCCACATTGATCAACTACACATTCAACGTTGATAAAGCGAATGAATTATTAGATCAAACCGAATGGAAATTCGAAGCAGATGGCGTTACACCTTGGGATGCTACTAAAGCAGCTGATGGTTACTGGCGTTACAATGCTAACAAAGAAGTTATGCAAATCAATCACTTGGGTACCACTGGTAACCAAATCACAGACTTGGTCGGTACGGAATGGCCTAAGGGCTTAAATCGTGCTGGTGTTAAGTTCACGATTGAATGGCAAGATTTCAATGCTTTGTTAGACAACTACTACTATGGTTATGAATTGGATCCTGCAGAACGTAAATACCACAGCTTTAACTTAGCGACTGGCTTTACTGAAGTTTATGACCCTTATTACTCATACCACAGTGATTTCTTAGGTACTTGGCAGAATGCTACGCAAACCAATGACAGTCTAATTGACTTCTTGACTGAAAAAATGCGTGGTTTGGATCCTGAAGACAAGGAAACTTATGCTGAATACTGGTTGGAATACCAAATCCGTTGGAACGAATTGTTGCCAGTATTACCAATTTACTCGAACGAATACTTTGATATCTTCAATGCTCGCGTGTCTGGTTTAGCGACAACGCCTACTTATGGTTGGGCTCGTGCTGTCTTAGATGTTACGGTTGCTGAATAACAACTGACATTTAGTATTTCAAATCATTCAAAATTATGAGAAAATTAAAGGCGATGGGAAACTATCCCTTTAATTTTCTCTAATTTATAATAAAGGAGCATTCTATGTTTAAATTTTTATTTAGACGATTTGTATCATTAATTCCTGTTATCTTTATCATTTCGTTGATGTTGTTTGGTCTATTCAAGTCTATGCCTGGGGATCCAGTCAAGCTGATGATTCCGCCTGGAATCAAGTCCGAAGTCCAACGTCAAGCGCTCTATGATGCAAAAGTACAGCAATTAGGTTTGGATAAGTCATTACCAGAACAGTATGTTCGATGGATTGGGAACACCTTGACGGGTGATTTTGGTATTTCCACATCATTTAACAAACCTGTCGTTGAGGTTATTGAACAGCCTTTAAAGAATTCAATAAAATTGAATGTTTTTGTTGTTATCTTGTCATTTATGATTTCGATTCCAGTTGGAATCATGTCTGCGGTGAAACGTCATTCATTATTTGATTCATTTTGGCAGGTTTTCTCTCTGGTTGGTTTATCCATGCCGGTATTCTTTATCGGTTTGTTGATGATTTTTACGCTCGCAATCAATCTACGATGGTTGCCTGCAGGTGGAATGCCTTTTAAACTCAATGGGGATTTTATCAACGATACCCTGCAATGGGCACGATACATGACGTTGCCGATTATCACCTTGACGATTGGTAGTTTAGCCGGAACCATTCGTTATGTCCGTAATGCGATGATTGAAGTCATCAGTAAAGACTTCATCCGTACGGCACGCTCAAAAGGTTTAAGTGAAAAAGTCGTAATCTATTCGCATGCTTTCCGTAATGCGCTGATTCCTGTTGTTACACTTGTAGCCGGTTCATTGGTTGGTTTATTCGGTGGGGCAGCGATTACTGAATCCATCTTCGCTTGGAATGGGATTGGTTATGTCTTGATTCAAGCTTTAAATACGCGTGATTATATGGTTGTCTTGACGATGAATATCTTCTATGCGGTATTGTCGTTATCGGCGAACATTATTATGGATATCGGCTATGCCATCGTCGATCCACGAGTCAAGTTGAAGTAGGAGCTGATCATGCAAGAAAATAAATTCATTCGTACATTAAAATCATTAGGTCGCACCGTTGCTTCATTATTTACCTTTGGTAAAAAAGAAACACCTATTTTCAACCTTGCGGAAGAGGCAGTATTGAGTCCAACCCGCGTCATCATTCGAAATTTCAAACGTAATAATCTAGCGATGTTTGGTTTGATTTGGTTTGTAATGATGATCTTGGTTATTTTTGGTGGCTCTGCTTTATTTCCAATCGATCTCTATGAAACGGAACCTGTATTGAGAAATACGCGTCCGGGGACAGGGTATATTAAATATCCTTCCGCTTTTGAAAAAGCGGGAGTCGATTCAATCAGTTCAGGTATCACCTATTCTGTAGCTTTGGGTCAAGATGGTGAAGTCTATGCTTGGGGTATTGATGTTGAAGGTGTTCTAAGTGTTCCAAAGGAAGTTTCCGCTGAGAATATCACCAAAATCACTTCAGGTGACCGTCATGCTTTGGCGTTGACTGAAGGTGGTAAGGTTTATGCTTGGGGAAACAATAACTTTAATCAAGCAGAGGTTCCTTTTGAGATTGAAAGCATTATGCAGCTTGAGAAAGCTGTGGATATTTTAGCGGGTGACCAGTACTCAGCGATTTTGAGTAATAAGGGTCGTCTCTATGTTTGGGGTAGTACCTTTGCGACGAAGTTGAACATCGTTCCAGCGGCTTTCCAAGGTAATATCGCTAAAGCAGTCCCTTCTTCTTTCAACATCCTTTTGTTGGATAAAGACGGTAAAGTGGGCATTATGGGTCAATCGGGTACACCGCTTGAAACAGCCATGCCTGAATACATCAAAGATGGCAGTGTTCGTTTGAGTGACCTTGTTGTTACACTCCGTACGGCTGCAGCTGTGGATGAAAATGGGAAATTATACGTTTGGGGTGAAGATTTCAATGATTTATTGAAGTTGCCTAAAGGCATCGAAGATGCGAAGATCGTTGAATTGGCATCGGGTCGTGCACATTTCATGGCTTTGGATGATCAAGGTAAGCTCTATGTTTGGGGCAGCAATAAGTTCAACCAATCTAAAATACCAAGTGCATTACAAAATACAAAAGTAAGTTACATCTCAGCAGACTTCTATCAAAGTTATGCAGTAGATGAAAGTGGAAAACT
>CAYRIW010000043.1:9213-11154 GCA_964424595.1 uncultured Erysipelotrichaceae bacterium
ATCCAGTTGTACTGGTGGCGTTGGATTTTACCGGCTCTCTGTGTCTTGATTGCCGCATTGAGTGTCAATATCGTTGGGGATGGCTTACGGGATGCAATGGATCCTAAAGCAAATGAGAAATAGGAGGTAAACATGGCATTACTAGAAATTAAAAATTTACATACCTATTTTGAAACCCGACGCGGTTTGATCAAAGCCGTATATGGTGTAACCCTAAAAGTTGAAAAAGGTCGTACACTGGGCATTGTTGGTGAATCAGGTAGTGGTAAAAGTCAAACAGCGATGAGTATTCTGCGCTTGTTTGAGCATAATCAAAAAACATACGAAGGTGAAATCATCTTTGATGGTAAAGATTTAACAAAGATGACAGAAGCTGAGCTGAGAACGATTCGTGGGAATGATATCTCAATCATTTTCCAAGAACCGATGACGAGTTTGAATCCTGTCTTCACCGTGAATCGTCAAATCAGTGAAGTGTTGATGCTACATCAAAAAATCTCTAAAGAAGAAGCAGCAAAACGCACCATCGCCATGCTGGCTTCGGTTAAGATTCCAAATCCTGAAGAAGTTGCGAAGATGTATCCGTTCCAATTGTCCGGTGGTATGAACCAACGTGTCATGATTGCCATGGCCTTGGCATGTCAACCCAAACTCTTGATTGCGGATGAGCCGACAACAGCTTTGGACGTTACGATTCAAGCACAAATTTTACACTTGATGAATGAATTGAAACGTGAGTATGATACTTCGATTCTGTTTATAACGCATGATTTGGGTGTCATCAATCAGATGGCGGATGATGTCGCAATCATGTATTGTGGGCAAGTTGTTGAAACGGCCCCTGTCGAGTATATTTTCCAGGATAAATCAAAATTTATCCATCCTTATACAGAAGGCTTGTTGAACTCCATTCCAAGCTTAAGCAGCAGCCGTAGTGAAAAGCTTGATGTCATTCCTGGTTCAGTACCTCATCCATTGGATCTACCAAAGGGATGCAAGTTTGCACCACGTTGCAAATATGCGACGGAAAAATGTCGTAATGAAGAGCCACCATTGGTTCAAGTTGAAGCGCATCAAACGGTTCGGTGCTTCTATCCTAAGAAAGGAGCACATCATGAGTAATAATGTTCTCTTAAAAATCACAGATCTCAAGGAACACTTTCCTTTAAAGAAAAAATCCGTATTTCAAAAAGGCACTTTAAGTGTCCGAGCATTGGATGGTGTCACCGTCGATATCCTTGAAGGTGAAACCCTCGGCTTGGTTGGTGAATCTGGTTGTGGTAAATCCACGTTTGGGCGTACGATTCTTCAATTGTATGAACCAACCGCTGGAAGCGTCGTCTATTACGGACGTAATCAAGAAGGCGAAGATCTTGCTAAGCTTAAGAAAGAGGACATGCGTAATTTGCGTCGTGATCTTCAAATCATCTTCCAAGATCCTTATTCTTCCTTGAACCCGCGTTTGACTGTTGGTCAAATCATTGGTGAAGGGCTCTTGGCACATGGTGTATTCAAGAGTGAAAAAGATCCTAATTATACTGAATACATCACAAAAGTCATGGATCAATGTGGTTTGGCACCATATTTCATACATCGTTATCCTCACCAGTTCTCTGGTGGACAACGTCAACGTATTGGAATCGCACGTGCCTTGGCTTTGAATCCAAAGTTTATCGTATGTGATGAAGCTGTAAGTGCATTGGATGTCTCGATTCAATCCCAGATCATCAACCTCTTGATTGATCTAAAACATCAAAACAAGCTTACGTATTTGTTCATCACGCATGATTTGAGTGTCGTTAAATTTATTTCGGATCGTATTGGTGTCATGTATCTCGGAAATCTTGTGGAGCTCGCTCCTTCCGATCGTATCTTTGATAATCCATTGCATCCGTATACACAAGCTCTATTAGAAGCCATTCCTCGAACTGATGTTGCTTC
>CAYRIW010000044.1:0-6798 GCA_964424595.1 uncultured Erysipelotrichaceae bacterium
TATCTACCTGCTGCTAAGACTGACTTCATTTTGGCTGTTTTGGCAGAAGAATTTGGTTTCTTAGGCGTCGCGCTTGTGGTGGCTTTGTACTTCATTTTGATCTATCGTTTATTAAAACATGCCTTGAATGCGAACAATGAGAAGACCCGGATGGTTTTGGTTGGAATCGCGATGTATATCTTCAGTCACTTCGTCTTGAATGTGGGAGGCGTCACCGCTTTGATTCCTTTAACAGGGGTTCCTTTGTTGCTTCTATCATCCGGCGGCTCGAGTACCTTATCCATTATGTTTGGCTTGGGTATTGCGCAAGCACTGATTGTTAAGCAGAATCGGGAGGAACTTGAAACATGAGAATCATTGCAGGTTCACGCAAATCCCGAAGCATCAAAGCACTTCCTGGTCAGAATACACGTCCAACCTTGGATGTGGTCAAGGAAGCTTTATTCGCAAGCATTGGGCCATGGATTGAGGATAAATTGATCTTGGACTTATTTGCAGGCAGTGGCAATATCGGTTTGGAAGCCTTATCCAGAGGGGCAGAACATGTGGTTTTTGTGGATGGGTCGAGGGAGGCCTGTCAGATCATTCAAGAAAATATCAACAGCTTGGATTTCAAGTCTGAATCGACCTTATTAAGGATGGACGCATTTCAAGCTTGTCGCTATTTAAAAAATAAACAGCTTGTATTTGACTTAGTTTATTTAGACCCACCGTATGCAAAACTAGATTTGGCAAAAGTACTTAAAGCCTTGGAGCCCATCACAAGCCTTGATTCAAAGATTATTTATGAATGTTTGAAGGATGAGACCGTTGAACTGCCAGAGGGGTATGCGCTTGATAAAACAAGCATCTATGGTAGAATTGCCTTATACTTCATGCGGAGGACAACATGAAAAAAGCCATCTATCCAGGGACATTCGATCCCATCACACGAGGCCACCTGGATATCATTCGTCGTGCCAGTTCGTTGGTCGACCATCTCGAAGTGGTCATCATGCATAATCCTACAAAGTCATCTTCTGATTTCAGTGTTGAAGAGCGACTCGAGATGATTAATACCATCATTAAAGAATTTGACAATGTCAGTGTCAGTGCCCAACATGGTCTGACCGTTGATTATGCTAAAAAATCAGGGGCGAAAATCCTTTTCCGCGGTATTCGAGCGGTTATGGATTATGAATACGAACTCCAACAAGCAACCGCCAACATGGTTTTGGCTGAGGATATCGAAACGGTCTTCTTATTGACACGTCCAAAATATTCCTTCTTATCGTCATCGGTTGTTAAGCAGATTGCGGTAAACAAAGGGGATCTCAGTCCGTTTGTACCAGAATCGGTCAAAGCGATGATCGAGGCGAAATACAAATAGAGCCTTATCTAAATACGTTTATAAATAGTCGAGATTGCTTGACTATTTTTTATGGATTAGGGATATTTTAGCACTTAAATGTTGACAGTGCTAAAAGCTGTGCTATACTATTAGCAGACATCTTAATTGAGTGCTAAGGAGGTGACGGAATGTTAAGTAGTCGTAAGATTGAGATCTTAAAAGCTATTGTCGAATCATTTATCGCCAGTGCAGAGCCGGTCGGTTCTAAGACCTTGATGGAAACCTTTAATCTTTCGTATTCATCCGCCACCATTCGTAATGAGATGTTGGAATTGGAAAACTTGGGTTACTTAGAAAAGACCCATACCTCCAGTGGACGTGTTCCTTCGACCTTAGGGTATCGCTATTATGTCGAACACTTGATGGTGGATCGCATGGAACCTTCCTTAGAATATGCATTACAAGAAGTCTTCTTTGATCGTCAATTGAACATTGAAGAAGTCATCAAGCGGAGTTGTGATATTTTGGCTCAAATGACCAATCTGACGTCGATGGTCTTAGGACCCGATGCCAGCACACAAACCCTGGAGCATATCAACCTCTTTCCAGTCGATCAAAACAAAGCCGTAGCGGTTTTCATCACCAATGCCGGCCATACGGAAAACCGTGTGTTCCAATTTGAAGAGAAGATCAGTGTTGAAGAGTTGGCACATTTCTGTGCCATTCTCAATGAACGCTTATCTGGAACGACCTTGGACCAGGTGGTGGCGAAATTGCAGTTGATCAAGCCGATTCTGGCGCAATCGATTTCGAAGTATGAAGCCATTTTCCAAGCTTTCTTCAATGCGTTCATTAAATTTGCAAATACGAATTTTTATTTGAGTGGTACGAACAATGTCTTTAATCAACCTGAGTTCACAGACATCAATAAGCTTAAACAATTGATGAATATGTTTGAAAACAGTCAGATTTGGAAAGAAATTGGATCGAGCCAAAACAACCTGCGTTTGGAACACGGCAAGCATTCCAGCATTGCTTGGTTGGATGACATGGCTGTTGTGACCAGTACCTTCCAGTTGGACGATCAAGAATCGGGACAACTCATGGTGGTTGGACCCAGCCGTATGGAATATGACCGCGTCGTAGCACTGATGGAATTCTTAAGCAGTGCGATCGAAAAGGTTTATGGAAAAGGAGATTCATCATGAGTGAAGAAAAAGAAATACTAGAAACAGAAATCGTTGAGGAACATCACGAGAAGAAACAGTCAGAACACAAAAAAGACAAACATACTGAGAAAATCAAGAAACTTGAGGCGAAAATCGAAGAACTCGAAGAATTGAATAAGAAGCTTCAAAATGATTACTTCAAAGCGTATGCCGATGCGGAAAACATCAAGCGTCGTAACCTACAAGACGTGGAAACGGCTAAGAAGTATCGCATCCAAAGCTTCGCACTGGATCTTTTGCCGGTCATTGATAACTTTGAGCGAGCATTGGGAACCATTGAAGACAAGGAAAGTGCGATCGCAAAGGGTGTCTTGATGACCTACAATCAGTTGATTGAATCCTTGAAAAAGGAAGGCGTCGAAGAAATCGTAGCAGAAGGTCAAGTCTTTGATCCAAATTTCCATCAACCCTTGATGATGGAAAAAGTAGAAGGGGTTGAAAGCAACCAGATCCTACAAGTCTTACAAAAGGGATACAAATTGAAAGATCGATTACTAAGACCAAGTTTGGTCAAAGTAAGTGAATAAAAGGAGCACAACTATGAGCAATAAAATTATCGGAATCGACTTAGGAACAACGAACTCCTGTGTTGCCGTCATGGAAGGCGGCGAAACCAAAGTTATCGTCAATCCAGAAGGCAATCGTACAACCCCATCCGTGGTTGCGTATAAAAACGGCGAACGCATCGTTGGGGATTCGGCAAAACGCCAAGTCGTCACCAACAAAGAATCCGTCTTATCCATCAAGCGTTTGATGGGTACAAACAAAACAGTTAGCTTAGAAGGTAAAACCTATACACCCCAAGAAATCTCGGCAATGATCTTGCAATACATCAAAGCGTATGCGGAGGATTACTTGGGTGAAAAGATCACCAAGGCAGTCATCACCGTACCTGCGTATTTCAACGATGCACAACGTCAAGCAACCAAGGATGCGGGTAAGATCGCTGGTTTGGAAGTTGAACGTATCATCAATGAACCAACCGCTGCCGCTTTGGCTTTCGGTATTGATAAAACAGAAAAAGAACAAAAAGTCTTGGTCTTCGACCTTGGGGGCGGTACCTTCGACGTATCCATCCTTGAGTTAGCAGACGGAACGTTTGAAGTCTTGGCGACCGCAGGCGATAACATGCTGGGTGGCGATGACTTTGACAACGTTGTCGTGGATTGGTTGGTTGATCAATTCAAGAAAGACAATGGCGTTGATTTGCGTCAAGATAAAATGGCGATGCAACGTCTCAAGGAAAGTGCTGAAAAAGCGAAGAAAGATCTTTCTTCCATGGTCAGTACCCAAATCTCTTTACCGTTCATTTCCGCAGGTGTCGCAGGTCCTTTACACATTGAAACCAGCTTGAGCCGTGCTAAGTTCGAAGACATGACTCGTCACTTGGTCGATCGTTGTGTCGGACCGGTTCGTCAAGCTTTGAAAGATTCAGGTTTAACGAAGAACGACATTCACCAAGTCCTTTTGGTCGGTGGCTCCACGCGTATGCCATCGGTTCAAGAACTCGTTCGTCAAGAATTGGGTAAAGAACCCAATAAATCCGTCAACCCAGACGAAGTCGTTGCATTAGGCGCAGCCATTCAAGGTGGGGTCATCAGTGGGGATGTCAAAGACGTCTTATTACTCGATGTCACACCGCTATCCTTGGGTATTGAAACCATGGGTGGTGTCATGACGACCTTGATTCCACGCAATACAACCATTCCAACCAGCAAGTCCCAAGTCTTCTCAACCGCTGCGGATAATCAACCCGCGGTTGATATCAATGTCTTGCAAGGGGAACGTCCAATGTCCAAGGACAACAAGTCCTTAGGTCTCTTCAAATTGGATGGCATCGCTGCTGCACCCCGTGGTGTCCCACAAATCGAAGTCACCTTTGACATCGACGTCAATGGTATCGTCCACGTATCCGCTTTGGATAAAGGTTCGAATAAGAAACAATCGATTACGATTTCTGGATCTTCAGGTTTAAGTGATGAAGAAATCCAACGCATGGTTCGTGATGCGGAAGAACATAAAGCAGAAGATGAACGTTTGAAAGAAGCCGCTGAATTGAAGAATAAAGCTGAACAATTCATTCATCAGATCAATAAATCCCTTGAGACTGATAATGCGAATGTCACAGCTGAACAAAAAGCAGAAGTCACGAAATTACGTGATGAACTTCAACAGGCTTTAAATGACAACAACATCGATCTCTTGAAAGAGAAGATCGATCAGTTGGAACAAGCGGCACATCAAATGGCTGAAGCAATGTATCAATCGCAAGACCAACAAGGTCAAGCAGCTGGACCACAAGACGACAATGTCGTTGATGCGGATTTCAAAGAAAAAGAATAAAACTTAACCTAGGGATTTCCCTAGGTTTTATCCTGGAGGGCTAAATATGGCAGATAAACGAGACTATTATGAGGTGTTAGGAATTAGTAAAACCGCGACTGAAGCGGACATCAAAAAAGCCTATCGAAGCCTTGCGAAAAAGTATCACCCCGATATCAACAAAGATAAAGGGGCGGATGTAAAGTTTAAAGAAGTACAAGAAGCGTACGAAGTTTTAAGTGACCAGCAAAAACGTGCCAACTACGATCAATTCGGTCATGCGGGCATGGACAACAGTGGCTTTGGTGGTTTCGGTGGTTTCCAATCCGGAGGTTTTGAAGACATCAATGATATCTTTGGATCCTTCTTTGGGGGTGGCTTCAATCAATCCCAACGCCGTCAATCCGGTCCCCGCAAAGGTGAAGACCGATTGATGCAGATGCGTGTCGACTTCATGGATGCGATCTTTGGTAAGACCGAAAGCATCTCATTGGATGTTGAGGAACAATGTTCAGTCTGCATGGGCAGTGGTGCCCACAGTAAATCGGATGTTCAGATGTGTCCAACCTGTAATGGGAAGGGCTCTGTAACCACCCAACAAAGAACACCGTTTGGCGTCTTCCAATCCTCGAGTGTCTGTCCTGAATGTCAGGGTACCGGTAAGAAGATTCTCAACAAATGTTCGAAATGTCATGGGCGTGGCTATGAGAAGAAACGCGTCACTGTAGACATCAAGATTCCTGCTGGCATTCATTCCGGCCAACAACTCCGTGTTCCTGGCAAAGGGGAACGTGGTGCACAAGGTGGTCCAAATGGTGATCTCTACATCGAAATCGTCGTTGCTAAACATAAATTCTTCCAACGTGAAGGCAATCATATTTACATCACGGTTCCTGTTTCAGCCATCGATGCAACCCTTGGTTGTAAGATCGATGTTCCAACGGTTCATGGGGATGTGGAACTCACGATTCCTTCAGGAACCCAACATGGCACACAATTCCGCTTAAAAGGAAAGGGTGTCAAAGATTTGAATTCCACCAACGTAGGCGATCAGTTTGTTGAGGTCAAACTACAGGTAGATGATAAACTAAGTCGTGAAGAAAAAGAACTTTACGAGAAACTACGCACAATCCAAGGAAAAGACTCGATTTACGATCGTTTCAAAAAAGCTTTCAAGTAACGGGTCTCCGTTACTTTTTTGTCTCTCGAAAGGAGTCATATGAGCACCAATCAATTTACACAAAAACTACAGTTTATTTTAAGTACCGCCGCTGAACATGCCTTCAGTCAGAATCACCCTGAGGTGAGCTGTGCGCATGTTTATCTGGCGATGTTGGAGGATGGCATCTTGGATGGCATCTTATCTCGACTGAATATACAGAAGACGCAGTTCAGAAGTCTTGTGACACAAGCGATTGAGCAACTTCCAGTTCAAAGTGAAGCCAATCAACCGAATCTATCCAAGGACTTGAATCAAAGTATTTTGAATGCCTTGAATGAGATGAAGAAAAACCAGGAATCTCATTTAGGCGCACTCTTACTGTTCAAGGTTATGATTTTGAATAAGAGTCCACTCTCACAGAAGTTGGTGGATACCTTTAGAATCAACGCCAGTCAGTTGAACCAAGCCATACAAACATCCCTACAAGGCAAGAAGGTTCAAGCTGAAGATGCGGAGAATCAACTCGAAGCCTTGAAGAAGTATGGTAAAGATTTAGTTGAGGAAGTACGTAAAGGGAAGATCGATCCCATCATTGGAAGAGATGATGAGATTCGTAGAGTCATTGAAATCCTATCTCGAAAAACGAAGAATAATCCTGTGCTGATTGGTTTTCCTGGTGTAGGGAAGACGGCCATCGCAGAAGGGCTCGCTTGGCGCATCATGAAGGGTGATGTACCCTTTGGACTTAAAGATAA
>CAYRIW010000044.1:6898-11070 GCA_964424595.1 uncultured Erysipelotrichaceae bacterium
AAGGGCTCGCTTGGCGCATCATGAAGGGTGATGTACCCTTTGGACTTAAAGATAAACAACTCATTGAACTCGATATGGGTGCTTTGATCGCAGGTGCGAAGTATCGAGGAGAGTTCGAAGAACGCTTAAAAGCGGTCTTGGATGAAATCAAACAAGCCGAAGGAACCATCATTCTCTTTATCGATGAACTCCATAATCTGGTGGGAGCAGGTAAGACCGAAGGATCGATGGATGCGGCAAACCTTTTAAAACCAATGTTGGCACGTGGTGAACTGCGTTGTATCGGAGCTACGACCTTTGATGAATACAAGAAGCATATTGAGAAAGATGCGGCACTGGAGCGTCGTTTCCAGAAGATCACTGTGGATGAACCGAGTGTGGAAGAGACGATTTCCATTTTGCGTGGACTCAAGGATCGTTATGAATCTCATCATGGGGTAAACATCAAAGATGAAGCAATCTTAGCCGCCGCGAAGCTCTCCAACCGATACATCAATGATCGTTTTCTACCGGATAAAGCCATCGACTTGATCGATGAAGCCTGTGCGACCATTCGTGTTGAAATGGACTCCATGCCTCAAGAACTGGATGTCTTGAATCGCAAGATCATGCAACTGGAGATCGAGGAGATATCCCTTAAAAAGGAAACGGATGAAAGAGCTTTGGATCGTTTGGAAGAAATCCAAAAAGAACTTTCCAACTTCAAAGAGGAACATAAGATTCTCAATTTGAAATGGCAAGAAGAGAAGAAATATTTAGACCAAATCAAGTTGGATAAAGAAGCCTTAGAAAAGGCACGTTTGGATTTGGAAAATGCGACGAATGATGCACGTTATGAAGAAGCCGCACGATTACAGTATGAAACCATTCCAAATCTTGAAAAGCGTATCGCATCCCATCAAGACAAAGATAAAGAGAACCCCTTGATTCAAGAAATCGTCGATAAGGAACTTATTGCGAAGATCGTCTCGCGTTGGACACATATTGATGTTCATCGTTTACTTTCGACGGATCGTCAGAAGCTTCTGCAACTACCTAAGTTCTTAGCACAACGTGTTATGGGTCAGGATGAAGCCATTCAACTGGTCAGCTCGGCCATCATGCGCTCAAAGGCGCATATTCAGGATGAACATCGTCCAATCGGCTCCTTCCTATTCCTTGGTCCAACAGGTGTTGGTAAAACAGAAGTCGCGCGTGCACTTGCTGAACAACTCTTTGATGATGAATCAAAAATCGTTCGCATTGATATGAGCGAATACATGGAGAAACACTCCGTATCCCGTTTGATTGGAGCCCCTCCAGGTTATGTTGGCTATGAAGAAGGGGGACAATTGACCGAAGCAGTTCGACGTAAACCGTACTCGATCGTTTTATTGGATGAGATCGAGAAAGCCCATCCCGATGTCTTCAATATCCTCCTGCAAATCTTAGAAGATGGACGGATCACCGACAATCAAGGTGTAACTGTCAATTTTAGAAACACGCTTGTGATCATGACCTCCAACCTCGCTTCACAATACATCTTAGATAATGATTTGGATCGTCGTGAACAACTGGTCATGAATGAAGTGCGTCGCACCTTCAAACCAGAGTTCATCAATCGTATTGATGAAATCGTCATCTTCAATCCATTGAATACTGAAGTCTTAGGACAAATCGCAGAGAAATTCATCTTTGAACTCAAACAACGCTTAGCAGAACAAAACTATCGTTTGGAAGTCAGTCTTCCTGCTAAACAAAACATCATTCGTGAAGGTTCCGACCTTCAGTATGGTGCACGTCCAATGAAGAGGCATATGCAACGGATGATTGAAAGTAAGCTTGCCTACTTCATTTTAGAGCACAATCCTCCTCAGGACAGTATCCTATTGGTGGATTACGAAGACTTTGACTATGTGGTTCGGATTAAGAATCAATTGAATTAGGGAAAGGGTCATCAGAGGATATATCTTCTGATGACCTTTTTAATACCTACTCTCTCTTTAATTTGCTAAACTAAACATAAGGGAATCGTCGTTGTTGGTGGGAAATAATGTCAAAAAGCTTTTAAGCTGAAGGAGAAACATGAAGAACTTAGGGATTTCGATTTATCCGCAGAAAGCATCACTTGAAAGAAATATTGCATATTTAGAAGACGCATCACGTTTTGGGTTCAAACGCTTGTTTGTCGCACTCTTAGGTGCAGAGCCTACACAAGATGGCATTCGTAGAGATTATGGTCCGATTTTAAAAAGGGCGAAGGAATTGGGTTTTGAGATTTCTTGCGATGTCAATGGGGAAGTCATAAAAGCGGTTTGTGGAGAAGGATATTTTGGTAACTACGACTTGAGCTTCTTTAAAGAAATGGGTGTCGATATCATACGCTTTGATATGGGCATGAGTGAAATGGAAGAAGCCTTCTTCATTCGCAATCCATTTGGCATCAAAGTTGAATTAAACATGTCGATGGAAATCGATCATGTGTCCGGTGTGCTTGCGATGGGTGCTCCAAAGGATAAAGTCATGGGTTGCCACAACTATTACCCCCATGCATATACGGGTTTGTCACTTGATTACTTCAATCGTTGCACTGCCATTTGGACTAAACACAATCTAAGAACCGCCGCATTCATTTCAACGCAATCCAATGAGAAATATGGACCATGGCCCATCTGTGATGGTTTGCCAACGCTTGAGATGCATCGCCATCTTCCTATAACGACACAATTAAAACATTATGTGGGCATGGGTACGATCGATGACATCTTGATTGGGGATGCGTTTGCGACTGGTGAAGAGCTTGAAGCGTTGAGTAAAGTAAACAAGAATACCATTAACTTGGAAGTTGAGCTCGTGGATGGTTTGAGTGATGCGTATAAGAAGATTCTGAAGATGCCTCTATCAAGAAGACCGGATACGAATGATTACATCATTCGTACGATTGAAGGTCGTCTATTTCTACGCAAAGAAGATATTCAGCCCTTCAATACTGTTGATATCAAACGTGGGGATATCTTGATTGAAAACAATCTCTATGGGCAATACAAAGGTGAAGTTCAAATCGCATTACAAGACATGCACAACAGTGGAAGAACCAATGTGGTCGGACACATCAAGGATTATGAAGTGTTCTTGATTGACACCATTAAGCCTGGGCAGGCGTTTGGCTTCAGTTTCTAAAATGTAATCTTAAAGGCAGTCGTAAAATGATAGCCTTTTTTGTGATACACTGAAATAAATGAAAAAACTCTTTAGTCAGACCTGGTTTACGGTCCTACTTATCTTAGGCTTGAGTGCTTTAGCACTTGGTTTAGCACTCTATGATAGCTTTGACACCGTAATTGAAACCCTGACGAATATCAATCCATTCATACTTATCATCTTGGCCATTTGGGGTTTGGTTCCTTTTATGCTTCAAGGCTATATTTTAATGCGCATGGCCAAACATCTCTATCCTTCGTATCGTTTTCATGAAGGCTTTATCAATGCCTTGGTTGGAGGATTCATGTCTGGAGTGACCCCATCCAGTACGGGTGGTCAAGTGGCACAAACCTATACCTTTAAGAAACAGGGATTGAAGAGCTCACAGGGTGCTGGTCTGATCTGGTTGGATTATTTCCTTTACACCATCAGCTTGGTGGTGCTTGCGTCACTTCTATTTCTAACCAATGTGTCAGAGTTCGCACACAGTTCAATTACCTTGGTTTTTGGGCTAGGACTCCTCATCAATATCCTCATTATCGTCATCTTGGGTTTGATGGTCTTCTATCCTAAACTGTATCGAAAGTTCATGACGGCACTCATCAGTTTTTCTGAAAGGATCAAATTGGTCAAGCAAAAAGGAAAGATTGTGGAAGCTTGGCATAAGATTTTGGATCACTTCTACGAAGCACAAAGTGTCATCACGGAAAATCGATCGTTGTTGGGAGAAATCTTTATTTTAAATGGATTGCGTTTGTTAATCTACTTCGCAACCCCACTGATCATCGGTCTCTTACTGAGCTTAGATATTCATTGGGACCAGGTTGTCCATTTGATCGCCTTGGCCTCGTTTGTGACCATTGCGAATACCTTTGTGCCACTCCCAGGGGCAGCGGGTGCTACGGAGAGTCTTTTCGTTTTAACCTTCTCTACGGTCATTGGTAAGGCCAGTGCCGCCAGCATCATGATTCTGTGGCGTTTCTTTAGTTTTT
>CAYRIW010000045.1:0-9671 GCA_964424595.1 uncultured Erysipelotrichaceae bacterium
AGATGCAATTTCAGTTAAAACATTTCATAAAATTCCACACTCATTTGACACTAAGGGTATTCCAATAGGGGAATACTCAATAATTTCAAAGGGATCAAATTTACAGGATACTGGTTTAAATCAAGATAAAGGTAAAGGAGTTGCACCTTCTGGGAAAGTTGAAGCACCACAAGTCACAACAACTGTTTCAACACTTGTACCAGTTACTTTGCAATTATCCGGTATATCTGCTTCAGCAGGATTCGTGTAAGGATTAGTTGTTGAATTCGATGCCCAACCTAACATTAATTCTGAATATAATGATCTTGCGTTTGCTTCATCTTTTGCAGCTTCTGCTCTAGCTAGATAGTCAGTCAAACTAGGAATCAAGATAGCCGCCAAGATAGCCAAAATCGCAATAACAACAATTAATTCAATAAGAGTAAACCCTTTTTTAGTGAGAATTTTTTTCATATATTATATTCCCCTCCTTGTTTATCTAAATTAAACCCCTTTTTCGGGTGTTCATCAATAAGCAAATTCAATAAGTAGAACATATTTGTTAATAATAACTAGTATTACTATGCTCTGCCTAGGTATCGTTTCAACAATTCCACATTACTTGTAATTTCAGATGCTGTTTCAAACGAGATGATCTGATCGGTAACGAGTTTCGCAAGATTACCGTCCAATGTCTGCATTCCCATACGTAAACCCGTTTGGATTGCCGTATTGATTTGAACAATCTTGTTCTCACGAATCATATTCCCAATCGCGTCCGTCATAAGCATGATTTCATGGACCGCTGTACGGCCTGCATAATCCGCTCTTGGAAGTAGAGATTGAGAGATGACTGCTTTCAGTACGTTAGCCAATTGAATCCGAATTTGAGATTGTTGGTGCGGTGGGAAAGCATCGATGATACGGTCAATGGTTGCGGCTGCACCTGTGGTATGTAGGGTTGAAAACACTAAGTGTCCTGTCTCTGCGGCTGTGAGTGCTAGACTGATGGTTTCATAGTCACGCATTTCTCCAACAAGGATGACATCTGGATCTTCACGGAGTGCCGATCTAAGACCAGCATTAAAATCATGCACATCTTTATGAATCTCACGTTGATTGATCATACTATGGTTTGATTCGTGAATGTATTCAATTGGGTCTTCTAAGGTAAGAATATGACGTGTCTTATTTACATTGATGTGATTGATCATCGCTGCCAAGGTTGTGGATTTACCACTTCCGGTTGGTCCCGTAACCAAAACCAAACCACGTGGCAATAACGATATATCCTTTAGGATTGCAGGCAATTTCATTTCATCAATCGATGGAATGTGATTGTTCAATAATCTTAGCGCAATGGCTGGAAGGCTTTGTTGCTTGTAGACATTGGCACGATAACGATGGCCCGTTTCATCCGTATAAGAACAGTCGACATCATTCCCCGAAATGTAAAGGTCGAGTTGTTCTTCAGATAAAAGCGTTCGAATGATGTCCAACACATCATTCTTTTCGAGCGTAGGTAAATCGAGACTCACCAAATCTCCTATTTCCCTAACGACCGGTTTGCGATGCGCAATCAAGTGAATATCAGAACAATCATGATTGCGTGCATAATGCAGTATTTGCTTCAGCATAGCTGCCCCCTTAGTCAACTGAGTAGAGAATACGAATACCTTCTTCAACAGTTGTGACTCCTGAATTGATTAAATCTAAAACTTCTTCTCTAAGCATGCGCATTTTCTTGTCTCTAGCATAGGCTTTTAAATCATCCATATTAGCTTTGTCCGCAATCAATTCTTGAAGCTTGGAATCAATCAAGATGATCTCAAACACAGCTGTACGACCTTGATAACCCGTCTGATTGCATTCTGTGCAACCATTGCCCTTAAAAGCAGTCTTTAACTCGGTATGCAAGAGTAGATTGTCTTCAAAAGTAACGGAGTGTTCTCGCTTACAGTTTGGACAAACCTTTTTTACCAAACGCTGTGAAATGACACATTTAACGGATGAAGCAACCAAGAATGGTTCAACACCCATATCCACCAAACGAACGACCGTCGATAACGCATCATTGGTGTGAATCGTCGACAATACAAAGTGACCTGTAATCGCAGCACGAATCGCAATCTCAGCGGTTTCACCATCACGAATTTCCCCTATCATGATCGTATCGGGGTCTTGTCGTAAAATGCTTCTCAAACCATTCGCAAAGGTTAATCCTGAACGTGCATTGACTTGAACTTGAGTGATACCATTAAATTTACGTTCAATTGGATCCTCAATCGTTACAATGGCCTTCTTAACATCTGCAAGTTGTGCCAACATCGAATACAAAGTCGTGGTCTTTCCACTTCCTGTAGGGCCTGTAACCAACAAAATACCATGCGGTAAACGCATTGCTTTATATATGATTTCTTGTGTATATTCAGATAAACCTAAGCTTGCCAAGTTGTAATCAATATTACGATCCGCTCCTAATAAACGAAGTACAATCTTCTCACCATAGGGTGTGGGAAGTTAGGATACACGAATATCAAAGGTAAAAAATTCACTCTTAAACTGGAAGCTACCATCTTGTGGAATACGCTTCTCAGCAATATTCATACCACTAATGATTTTGATACGAGTAATGATCAATTGATGAACATCTGCACTGAACTCGTTATGGAGTTGTAAATCTCCATCGATACGATATCTGACACGTGTGATACTCTCTTCAGGTTCGATGTGAATGTCCGAAGCGTTCTGTTGGAATGCGTCAAAAATTAGATTGTTAACAAGTTTTACAACTGGTGCTGAATCAACACGTTCTGCCATGGATGCATCATCTGCCGCTTCCATACTAACCGCATTGGCGACACCGTATTCATCTTTGATGTCATTGATGATCTCATCTGCTGAACGTCTTGAATAAACACGATTGATTGCTTTATCAATTTCGGAGGTCGAGGATACAACGGTTTTAATTTCCAAACCCGTAATGATGCTTAAATCCTCTAAGCAAGTAAAGTCCAATGGATCATTGGTTGCGATCGTAATGACTCCAGATTTAAGATTTAGAGGTACGACACCATACTTACGTGCCAAGTGTTCAGGTATAAGCTTAACTACATCCAATTCAACCTGAAATAGAGGTGTATCGACATACTCAACTTGAAGACGTTGAGCAAGTGCCTTTAAAATATCGCGTTCACTTGCGAAACCCATTTCCGAAATAATGACACCTAAACGCTTCTTAACGACTTTCTGTCGCTCTAAAGCGAGATTGAGTTGTTCTGCAGTGATGATTTGATCATCGACCAATACTTGTCCTAATCGAACAGCCTTCATTTAATTTCCTCCAAATCAGATTGTTTAACGTTATAATATTAATAAGAGGTCAAAACGATGCAACTTCCCTATCTCATCACTATCTTTATCTTTGGCGCAATCTTCGGTTCATTCTTTAATGTGGTTATCTTAAGATTACCAAAAAAAGAATCAATAATCCACCACTCATCCCATTGCCCAAGTTGCCAAGCATCCATCAAAGCTTATGATTTGATTCCGATCGTAAGTTATTTTATCTTAGGTGGAAAATGTCGAAACTGCAAGCAATCAATCTCATTTCGTTACCCTTTGATTGAAACACTGACAGCTGTCAGCTTTACACTCGTATACTACGTCTATGGATACACTTACTTCTCAGTCATTGGTATCTTGCTTGCATCTCTTTTAATCATCGTTGCGATGATTGATATCGACACCATGGAAATCTATGATCGTTTTCAAATCATGATTCTTGTGTTGGCGTTTGGTATGTTGTTGATATCCCCATTGCCATTACTTGATCACTTGATTGGCTTCTTCATCATTAGTCTTCCCTTTTACTTGATTGCCTATTTGACAGGCGGTATCGGAGGAGGCGACATCAAGCTGATCGCGATTGCAGGCTTACTTCTTGGTTTTAAAGCAACACTTATCGCTTTCTTTATCGCGAGTATACTTGGTGGATCAGTAGCCATCTATTTACTTATTACGAAACAGAAGGAGCGCAAATCGCTTATCGCCTTTGGCCCCTATCTGTGTGTCGGTATCTACTTTGCTTACTTATATGGCAACCAAGTCTTTGATTGGTATCTAAACTTCTTCAGTTGATTACTTTCCACCCTCTGGGTGAGGGTCTTCATTCGGATCACCTTTACCACTACCACCAGCGATGATATCGCTGGTGTATTCTTTTTCGATATCTTTCGGTAAGAGTTGTTCTAAGGCATAGAGATCAAATGTGAAACTTGCTGTCGCATCTTCAAAGTTATATGAAGAGTTGGATATCAAGATGGATGTTTTCCAATCTCGAACAGCATCGAGGAAATAGACATATCGCGCATACGTGGTATTTACTTCATAAGTGTGTTGCGATAAAGCTAATAAACTCGATGTTGTTGGAATTTCGATTTCTTCAGCCACAACTTCATGATACTTATTCACGATGTCACGAATCGGATAGAACACATCCGAAGGAACTGTATCGATCGCAACCGGACTATTCGCACTCATCTCAACAAAATCTGTGTTCGTGATGCGCATGTTGTACTTTGTCGTCAATGGAAGCACCCAATATTCAAACTGCGCTTCATTGATTGGTGATTCAAAAGCATGCAATACATCAGAAACTTCAATCAACTTATCATCAAGTTGTTTTTTAAGATTTGCTTCATTCGGTAAAGTCGTATCGATAACCAACTTACGAGCTTCGAGTTCACTTAGAACCGCTTTATTCGCATCCAATTCATTCAACATTGGTAGAATTACGAAGGCAATCATCATCCCTATGATTCCAACAAAAGCTAGAATGAATAACAGAAATGCTTCACGTTTTGATATACGCATCTTAGTTACCCCCCTTCATCACAACCGAAATTGATCCACTGTAAGTACCATCTTCATTATAGGTGTAACCTGAATATGAAACATCCGCAAAGCTAAAGGTTCTTTGTAAATGTATGGCATAATTTGAAATATCCGAAACATAGATGGTGGAATAATCAAAAGTAACAGTATTAGAAGCAAAATCAATATTCGTGAATTTCAAAGTTTTTGGTTTTTCATAATACAATACATCCAGAACATTGGAATCAAAGCGTGGTTTATAATCAATAACTTCTTTCAAGGTAACAGCTTCTGCTTGAATCTCATCCAGCTGCTTTAATTGACTTTGCATGCGATCGATATTGACCATTCTCGCAACGATCTTTGGATCTTCATTATAAGCACGTACGGCCTCAATCTCACTCTTGACGTTCATGTTATCCAACCAAAGCTTCACAGCAAATGCACCCGTAATTAATACAGCAGCGATCAATATAATGGTATAAACCTGCATCGGTGACATCTTGTTGGCTTTGCGTTTTTGCTCAGCCTGATAGGCAAGCAATAAATTCATGTCTTGTTTCTTCATGTCCATCACTTCCTTAACAATGTGCCGATGGCATTAATGTAACGATTTTCGTACTTCAGTCCATTCACAAAGTGAGGTTTACCCAGTATCTCACAATCAATCAAGAGATTCTCACTGACCATTTTTTGAACAGCTTCCAACTCATCGTCAATTCCAACCAATAGGACTTTCTTTGAATCTGTCGCTACTTTACGTGTATAGGAAAACTGAATCATTTTATTGATATTTTCAACGATCGAGCTCGTGAATTCTTCTGTGCTCGTATCTTTATAGGATGCGATCTTATTGTTTCTAGAAAGTGCATAGATTCCATTTTCGAAAAGGTAGAGACGTAGATGTCCATTTCCAATATCCGCAACAATCAATTGATTCGCACTTTCGACATGTTTACTATCTTCAAGAACCTTTAGTATTGAGTTGGTAGCAGAATCGATGGATAGTACATGTAATTTGCATCGTTTAACGACATCCAAAACGGTTTCAAGCGCTTTATTCTGCATCGCAACACCTAAAACGCGGTAATATGAGTTGCCATCATGTTCCACATCGTTGAGATAGACATAATCCATAATGTAGTCCGGTGATAAATTCAAAGCGCTCATCATCTCAGTTCGAACAAGTAAAGGTACTTTTCGATCTTCAACTTTTGGAATATTGAGCTCACGATAAATAACCGCTGGATTGTTGATACAGATGTGAACTTTCTTATCTCGCATGTTTGCTTCTTTTAAATGTTGAAGCAACAACGAAGAAAACCCCTCAGGATTCACAATACCAGCATCTGAAACCCAATCTTCTGGAAACGAATAATGATGCGTTTTTTGAAGACCCACACTTGTCTTTGTCGTGCGAGCCTCCACTAAGTAAACAAAGTCGTTTCGAATCTCAATAGATAAAGCCATGTTTCATACCCCCTTCGTTACGCGCCAATGGACTCATACATCGTGAAAATCGGTTGAATGATAGATATTACGATAAACCCGATGACGATTCCTAGAACAATCAACATAATCGGTTCCATCATCGCTATCAATCTTTGAAGCGCTGAATCTGCTTCGTTATCAAAATAGTCAGCTGTACTGTTTAGAATATCACCCAAAGCACCTGCTTCTTCACCAATATAAATCATGGATGATAGCATTGGATCAAAAGAACCTGTTGATTCGATTGCTTTAGAAATGAACTCCCCTTTTGTGACATCGGTAATGACATCTATGAATTGATCCTCTAAATAAGTGTTGTTAATGACCCTTGATGTAGTTTCTAACATATCAATGGTTTGAACACCACTTGAATATAGAGAAGCCATTGCTCGCGCTACACGTGCAGAATAGATCGTCTGATTTAATGGACCAACAACCGGTAACAATAGTTTAAGTTTATCAAATTGAACACGGATATCACGTATAGTCAATGCAATACGAGCTAAGACGACCGTAACCAAGATCGTACCAATAATGGCTATCCAATTGGATGTTAGAAAGTTACTAAAACCTAGAATGATTTGTGTTGTCCAAGGAATGTTCTCAACTGGGAACATTCCAGTTATTGTTGGTAAAACGAATGTTACCAACATCAAAATGACCGCAACAGATACAATACCCAAAATAGCAGGATAAATACTTGCGGTTCTAACTTTATTATTTAGCTTTTGTTCTTTCTCATAGTGAACGGACATACGACCTAGACTTTGATCTAATGTACCACCCATTTCACCTGCCATAACCATATTCGTCAACAATTCAGGAAATGCCCCTTTTTGAAGTTGCATCGCCTTGGACAAAGAGTTTCCCTTTTGAACTTCTTCGTAAATATTCCTGAAAATTTTCCGAGCTTTTGTACTATCAGCTTTTGCTTGCAACATATCTAAGGCTTGAACAATTGGGATACCCGAAGCAACCATCGTACCGAGTTGACGACAAAATACCACAATACTTTTCATTCTTAGCTTTGTAATAGAATCAGAAGTAGATATTCCCTCTTTGAATTCTAAAAGATATAAGTCTCTACTCTTAACAATTTGACTTAAATCTTTATCATCCTCTGCAGCAATAATATCCTGTATCGTCTTACCCGTTTTGTCTATAGCTACGACTTGATAACTCTTCATATACCCCCCTTTTATTGTTCAATTGTATTACCTTTAATCAATTCCAGGGTTGGCATGCCTCCACCAATTCCACCTGAAATAGGATCTAAAACTTCAAACGGAAAATTATCAAATGCAACATCATAATAATAGAGATTTACACCACCTTCAGAATAGAATTGATTGGCTATTACTGCTCCATTTATTGATCCGCCTTGAATCAACTCGAATTTGGCAAGAGGTGCATAGTATAAGGCTACTGCAGAGCTTGATCCTCCAGAAACTACAACACTTGTCCCACCAGTAACAACATAACCATCGATCTTGCCACTACCAGAAAGCAATAAATCAAGGTTAGCAGCCATCAAAGATATATAAAAGGTTGCATCTCCACTTACCTCAAGCTTTATTGGAGTTTTAGTACACACTTTTTTAACACATTTACTATAAAAGACGGGATCCACAAAAATCTTAACGCGTTCTGGGTTTGAAATATTGCCAACATAACCATTTCCGCCAGAATAATTAAAAATAATCTTATCATTAAAAGTTGGTAATGTGTCAAACTCATTAGTGGTAACATAAATCGTTAAAGTGCCTGGACCAGTCACTTGCATCGGCTTAGTTATTTGAAGCTTGTCAACGACAAGCAAAGTATCCTACTGAACATTTATTGTAAATTTTTCATTGTCAGTGATAATTATGTTTGGTACATAATACGCAGAGTAAGTCGTTGGCAAGTTGTATGTTAGATTACTGACCCATTTTGTAAATGAGATACCATCACTATTTACTCTAAACCCTCCAGAAGTAAAATTAGGTAGCTTCTGAAGTGTATTCTTATTTGGATAACTTGGCATTACTATTGTTGGAAACTCATGAATTTCTTCAAGATATGTGACAGCGTCGATGCCACCTTCAGTAATAAAATCATTGTAACTTGACCAATCGGGGATATCTACAATAGTAGTTTTCACTGTATTGTCCGGTATTTCAACTGCAGGAGCACTTGCCCCCCAATCAAATGAAACTGCTCCAGGTGAAGATGAGTAAGAAGCTATCGGAGCTCCATGTATTGTACCACCGTCTAATGTTATCGAATCCTTTGCCAAAATTGAATTGGATATAATAAATCCATTTCCATTAGATCCTTCTGTATATTTAAACCTATAATTCACAATTAATGTTCGAGAAATATCACCAACAAAACCTTCAGAAGAAAATTGATAATTGGAAAATCCTTGTGCGTCAATTCCTAGAGAACTAATCAATGTTTCGACATATGATGTAGAACCATTGTTATCTGAAAGTAACTCGGTATCTGAACCATTTGCAACAATATAAGCATCTATCGCTGAAATGAATTGAGCATTAGTCAGACCAGGGTTTGTATTTGTCAAGTTGTTTAGCTCTTTTTCAAACTTCTGAGTAGCCATAGTCAAACCGGCTTCAGATGTATAAAACGCAGCTGTATGATTCTTAGTTAAAATAGAATTTTTAAGGTTAGTGTTCGTCATCGCTAACGTTCCACCCATGAGTATTATCAAGACCATAAAAAATAGTATTACAGTCAGTAAAGCCATTCCTTTTTTGTTAATAAGTGCATCATTTTTCATCATGTTAATCACCCTTTCTCAAATATATTCTTGTAGACAAATCAACATCTTGATTACGATTATCAACTGTAGAACTCAGCGAGATATCTATGAAAGCACCTGCTGGGTCAACGTAAACAGAAAAATTGTCTATATTTTTAGAGATTACAATTCCATCTTTTTTAACACTGTTTCCATCTAAGCAATATATTGTAGTATCTATATTTGCGCATTGTCCACTCGTAGTAACAATTTGACTAGCTGACTTCCTTACATCTTTTTCAAAAATGACTGCAACTCGTCTGAGGTCTTCTTGACGCACAATCGCAGAATCCTCGTCTGAGAAGAAATTCAATCCAAAAGCAAAAACTGAAACAACTACTCCTAAAATAATTCCCAGGATTGCCATAATAATTACTAATTCTATTAAAGTGAAACCCTTATTGCTTAGTTTGCTCATTTCAGTCCTCCAACGCAATAATTGTTTCAATTTGACTTCGATAATCATTTAAGTACTGTAAGATAAAGTGTGGTTTTGAATAATCACGCTATAAGATACAGTGTG
>CAYRIW010000046.1:0-9152 GCA_964424595.1 uncultured Erysipelotrichaceae bacterium
CATAACAAACCCAAACCGCTTATTCAATAAAGCTCAAAAAGAAAACCCGATTTGCATCGGGCTTCGATTATTTCTAAAACCACACGTTATTTTATATTACTCGATTATTTGAAGTAATAAGGTTTAACGTAAGCAGGAACACCATCTTTATACGTCACAACTGGTGAACCTTGAATCAAAGGTTTCATGTATGCGATCGCTTCTTCCGTGACACCACGGTAGTTTGGCAATGCCCACTCAACTGGGAAGTTCTTGACATGATTAGCCACATTGCTTGCGGCAGTCGCGAAATACTCGACATCATAAACTTCTCCTTCTTTACGACGAACACCCACCATTTGACCGGTGAACTTAGGATCCGCACTACGCATATGACCACTCATACCAAGTTTGAAGGATTCTTCCACGTCTACTAAGGATTGTTCCGTCGCATGGCAACGTTGAGCCGTACTCAAATCTTGAACCTTACAACGATTTGCAGCACCTGAACTCAAGATCAAATCTTTAACGGCATTGGCAGCGCCACCTAAGACCGCATGTCCAAAACCATCATTCTTCGCTTCGCCAGCGGCTAAGTAGGTTCCATCCGCATAACGTGCGCCTTCAGACACAACGACATAACACTTGTTCTTTTCAGCGATGCATTTACGCACTTCGCCCAAGAACACTTCTTTATCAAATGGAATTTCAGGCAAGACGACCAAATCCACGATGCCACTCAAGCATGCGGAAGCAGCCAACCAACCTGCATCGCGTCCCATTGTTTCCAAAATGAAAACTTCTTGACGTGTGTAGACATTGACATCCAACCATGTTTGCAATGCTGTCGTCGCAATGAACTTCGCAGCACTTGCATAACCTGGGCAATGATCGGTAACCATCAAATCATTGTCAACGGTCTTCGGACAACCAACAAAACGACGATTGGTGATGTTGTGAGCAGCAGCGTATTCACTCAAGGCATAGACTGTATCCATTGAGTCATTACCACCGATGTAGAACATCGTATCGATATCGTATTTTTCTAAGATTGCGAATAGTTTTTCGAAATCTGCCACATTGCTTCTTTTCAATTTATAACGACATGAACCTAAAGCACTTGAAGGTGTCTGACGCAGAATATAGTTATCTGCTTCACTCATATTCGTTAAATCAACGAAACGTTCTTCCAAAATACCTTCGATACCATTCAAACCACCATAGACCGTTTTATAGATCGGATTCAATTGGTTGCCTTTGACAACACCAGCTAAGGTTGCGTTGATGACGGAAGTAGGTCCACCGCTCTGTGCAACAATACAATTTCCCATAGATGTTTCTCCTTTTTTAATCGATGATATTATACCTTAATATTTGTTTGTTTACTACTCTTCTCAAGCTCTTCATGCAAGCTTTCCCAGTCTTTCATCAACTTATCCAAGTCCACATGAATCCCATCAATCGACTCATCCAGTTCACGCATGTTTTGATAATCATGGTAATAAAAGGGGTCAAAACGTTTTTCACGTGCGATCGCAAGTTCTTCTTCTTTTAATGCGATGGCTTCTTCAAGTTTTTGAATCTGCTTAAGCAAGCGTGAGGCATTCGCCTTCGGTTTGACTTCGACTTTCTCTTCAAGCTTCTGTTCTTCTTTGATCTCAATACGCAACGCTTGGTCTTCGATTTGATAGAAGTCCGCATGTCCGTTCTCGATACTCAAAACTGTTTTGGCAATCTTTTGGATGAAATAACGATCATGAGATACAAACAAGATAGTCCCTTCATAATCTTTTAAAGCATTCTCCAAGGCCTCTTTACCTAAGATGTCCAAATGGTTCGTAGGTTCATCCAGAACCAAGAAGTTGGATCCTTTAAGCATCAACTTCGCAAGTGCCAAGCGTACTTTTTCACCACCCGATAGAACATTGACTTCTTTAAACACTTCATCAGCCGTAAACAGAAACGATCCAAGGATCGTACGAACTTCAGTCTGTGTCAGATCTGGATACGCATCCCATAAATCCTCGAGTGCTGTTTTCGTACTGCGATACTCGAGTTGCTCCTGATCGAAATAACCGATATCAATTTGATGACCCAATAAGAACTCCCCACTTAGATATGGAATATGTTCTATGATGGTCTTTAAGAAGGTGGACTTCCCATGACCATTGGGTCCGATGACGGCACAGTGTTGACCATGGAGGATCTCAAGATTGATTTTTGCTAAGCTCTGGTGATAACCGATTTCTAAATCTTTGACACTTAAGACACTCTTGCCACCTCGATGCTTGGCATAGAAGCGTGCTTTGAAGTTACGCTTATCCGCATCGGGTGCTTCAATCCGTTCCAAGCGGTCCAGATATTTGATTTTAGATTGAGCGAACTTAGCTTTGTTCTTTTTATATCTAAATTTTTCAATGAGTTGTTCCAAACGTTGAATATCTTTTTGTTGACGCTTGAATGAAGACAATTGCTTTTCTTGGTTGAGTGCCTTCTGTGCGAGAAAGTTCGCATAGTTTCCCACATAAGTCGTCAGTTCACCAAATTCCATCTCAACAATCGTCTTTGCCACATGATCGATGAACATACGGTCATGCGACACAAAAACCAAGGCTTTATCATAATGTGCGAGATAAGTTTCCAACCACTCAATCGTACTCATGTCCAAGTGATTGGTGGGTTCATCCAGCAACAACACATCGGGTTTGCTGATCAAAAGATAAACAAACGCGATACGGGTCTTCTGTCCACCTGACAAGGTCATGACTGGTCGCTGGAGATCTTCATCACGAAAACCAAACTGCGTGAAAACGGTCATCCATTCTTGACGATAGGTATAGCCCCCTAAACGCTCAAAATTCTCCATTTTCGTCGCATAGTTCTGCAAGTCTTCTTCACTCGAACGTTCATTGAGTTTGCTTGCCAAGACGCCAAGCTCCGTCTCAAGCGCAAAGATTTCTCGAAACAAAGGCTCAAAATAAGCTTCGATGGTCAGTTCTTCAGAGGTCGCATTCGCCTGTGCCAGATAACCGACTTTTAAATCACGCGGCTTAAAAATATCACCTTTGTCCAGTGATAATTGATCCGCAAGAATCTTGAGTAAAGTTGTCTTTCCACAGCCGTTGCGTCCGATGATGGCAATCTTATCGTAAGCTTTGATTTCAAAATTCAACTGTGTGAATATCTCATCAGCCCCATATGATTTAGATGCGTTCGATAATTGTAAAGTCATGTCATTCCATTCCTAACGCTTTTAAATAACCTTTGGCGATATTGTCAACCAACGCATCAAATTGCGTCCGATAAACGCTTGTGTCTAGACTGTTGGAAATAAAGAACAATTCCAGGCTCAAACTCTGCATGCCTTTACGCTCTTCTTTATTAAATGAACTGTTTTGTTCAATGGCGAGATCGGAGATCGTACCTGCGACCAGGATCCGTCCCCCCGCTTCACGAATTGAAGGGTAAGCATCTAAACCTGAAAAACGGCTTGCGGCGACGACACCCGCAATGTTGGATGCGGTGTTGCGTCCATACGGAACCAGACCTGTTGTGTTCATGAGCGATTTAAAAATCGAGGTTGCGAAGCGATTGCTCGAATAGGAAGAGTAGATGACGCGACTTCCACGTGTATCTTTGTTGGTCGTGAAGTTGAGATTCAATTCAAGATAATGCTTCGCCTTGGACTGATACGCTTTGTATAAACGTCCATCGACACCATATTGATTGATTGTCGCATCGATGGTATCCCTTGAAAGCATCACCTTCAAACCTTGAGCTTCCAATTTCATCTTAAGTGCTTCCGCTATTTTGAACAGGACATCTGCTTCGATTAAATCATCGACGCTACGGCCACGATCCGTCACATTCCAACTGGTGGTGTTGTGTGCAGGATCGATATACACATCATAGATATCTGTAATTTCTGATGCATTCGCATCCGTGACTTGGATAAAGAAATAATGATCATCCAAGATCGACACATTTTCTTCAATGCCTTGGACAAGATCCTCATCTCCAATCAAATCAATTCGTTTACCAGCACCATTACGGCGGACTGTATAAAAAACATCATAGAGCTCATTCTCACTGACCAATCTCTTTTCAATTAGATTATCCACAATGAAAACTTCATAGAACCCATTGGGCAGATTTTCAAGTGGAATCTGTTCATCCGCATTGCGTCCAAGCATATAGACCCATTCATTCTGATCGCAGATATTGCGTAGCTTCAAAGTCTTTCCGATAAAATAATCGGGTGTGCTATTGTCATAAGTCGCATTGAAAAGATTGAGTGTTTCACCATAGTATAGGTAATCTCTGATTTCCAAGACATCGGTGTATTGTTTCGCATTTAAGGTGGTTTGGGTTTGGGTGTAGCTGTAATCGCAAATCGTCAAGCCGGTCTCCATCACTTCTAATTGCTTGGGAAATAATGCATTGAAAAGAATGTAGCCGAGAAGCACAAGCAGAATAAAAGACGGGATGAGCACCCGCCATTTCAATCGTCTTCTACCTTTAGGTACCAATCTTGGTTGATATTCCATTGAACCTCGCTTCTAATAGTCTAAGTTGCGTGGTGTCCTTGCGAATGGCAAGACATCACGAATGTTTTGCATGCCAGTGATATACATCAAGAAACGCTCAAAGCCTAAGCCAAATCCAGCGTGTTGACAACCGCCATAACGACGCAGATCCAAATACCACTTCAAGCTTTCCGCATGAATGTTCATATCATCCATCCGTTGTTTAAGCATGTCATAGCGTTCTTCACGTTGCGATCCACCGACCAATTCACCGATTGCCGGAACCAAGAGGTCACAGGCCGCAACCGTCTTGCCATCATCGTTCAAACGCATATAAAAGGCTTTGATGTCTTTTGGGTAATCCGTTAAGAAGACCGGTCCTTGGACGACTTGTTCACAAATGTAACGTTCATGCTCAGATTGTAGATCGGTTCCCCAATCCACTGGGAACTCAAATTTAACTGGCGCTTCTTTCAAGTGTTCGATTGCTTCCGTATAGGTCATGCGTGCAAAAGGCATGTTCAGGACTTTATCCAAACGCTCTAATAAACTCTTATCGATGCGTTCGTTAAAGAATTTCATCTCTTCTTCCGCATTGTCCAAGACATATTGGATACAACTCTTGACCATATCTTCAATCAAATCCATGTCATCTGCTAAATCCGCAAACGCAATCTCAGGTTCAATCATCCAGAATTCACTGGCATGACGAGCGGTATTGCTGTTTTCAGCTCTGAATGTAGGGCCAAAGGTATACACATCTCTAAACGCTAAAGCGAAGGCTTCAGCTTGAAGTTGACCCGAAACGGTCAAACTTGCTTTCTTGCCAAAGAAATCTTCTTCATAGTTCGCATCGTTGCGTGTCGTGACGGTAAAGACTTCACCGGCACCTTCCGCATCATTTCCTGTAATGATTGGCGCATGCAAATAGACAAAGCCTTGGTCCTGGAAGAACTCATGGATTGCCATACTTAAGACGGAACGCACTCTAAAGACCGCACTAAAGGTATTTGTACGTGGACGCAAATGTGCGATTTCACGTAGATATTCGAAAGAATGTTGCTTCTTTTGAAGCGGATAATCCGGATCACATGCACCTTCGAGATTGAACGATTTAACTTCAATTTCAAAGGGTTGTTTCATACCAGGGGTCAACTTGAAGGAACCAATGACCGTCAAAGCAGTCCCTGTCAAATAATGGGTCGCTTCTTCGAATTGTTCCAAGTCACTGGCATAAACCAATTGGATACTGCGGAAATAAGTCCCATCGTTCAACTCGATGAAACCAACATTTTTATTGTTACGGTTCGTTCTGACCCAGCCTTGAACTTGGACCAAATCCATGGTATCCAATTCAAGCATTGAACCTTCCTTGACTAATTCATAGCACTCTCTTACTGTCATTAATGCTTCCATATGTTCTCCTAAGAAATGGAATTGGTCTCAAAAACCAATTCTTGTATCATTGATACGACATCGACTGCTTTTACTTTCACACCTTTAGGAACCTGAATGTGTTCATGTGTGAAATCCACAATTCCCTTGATGCCTGCGTCCACTAAAAGATTCACAGTTTCTTGAACATCTTTTGAAACCGTTAGAATCGCGATTCGACAGCCTTCTGGAATATGCTCTTTCAATTCACTGATTGGATATACCGGTATTTCATACATCGATCCAATCTTATTGGGCTCAATGTCAAAGGCACACACAATTTCTCCAACCACATGATTCCAACGATTATAATTCATCAAAGCTCGGCCAAGATTCCCTGCCCCAACAATAATGAGTTTTTCTTCAAATTGTCCACCCAAATGTTGATCAAAGACTTTGATCAATGCGGACACATCATAGCCATATCCTTGTTTACCAAGTGATCCTAGAAATGAAAAATCACGTCGGATCGTTGTGGGTTCGATATCCACAAATTCCGAGAGTTCACGGGACATGATGCGTTGAACACCTAGATTATCCAGTTTACGCAATGCCTTGAGATAGACTGGAAAGCGTTGTAATGTAGCCTTTGGGACTGTTTGTTTTAAGTTGTTCATATTTTCACCTTATCTTAGTTTAACATAGCTGGCAAAGATTGTGAATATTTTAATAAACTTCACGCGTAATCCAAGCCAGGATTCGCACTTAAACTTAGATCTGCACGTACACCATGCTTGTATGCGATGTACGCGACCGCCCCGATCATTGCCGCATTGTCGGTACAACACCAGAGTGGTGGTATCGTAATTTGGACATCAGGATAAGTTTCATTTAAATCTAAAACCAGTTGTCTTAGGCGGGAATTCGCCGCAACCCCACCCGCTAAAACAAAGTGCTTCACAGGATAAGTGTCTAATGCCAAACGTGTTTTAAGCATCAACTCACCAACTGCTGCCTCTTGAAAAGCATAGGCAAGGTCTTCATGATTGAGGTCTTCGGTTTGTTTATGGACAAGTTGTAAGACAGCAGACTTTAAGCCACTGAATGAGAAGTCAAACGGCTTCTGTGTCTTGATTTTCGGCAGTTTATAATGAGGTTTTCCAGATTTCGCAAGTTTGTCGATCATAGGACCCCCAGGGTAACTTAAGCCCATTACACGAGCGACTTTATCATAGGCTTCACCAATCGCATCGTCTTGTGTCGATCCAAGGATTTCGAAATCAAACTCATCTTTTAAATAGACAAGTTCCGTATGTCCACCAGACACGACCAACGCCAACATCGGATACGTTAGTTCACTCACAAAGTTATTCGCATAAATATGCCCTGTGATGTGATGGACGGGAATCAAAGGTTTTTGGGTATACCAAGCCAAGGTCTTTGCCGCAATCAAGCCTACATGTAAAGAACCAACTAGACCTGGTCCGTGTGTGATGGCGAACGCGTCCACATCATCCAGTGTCATCTTTGCTTCACTTAATGCTTCTTTTAGTACAAGACTAATATTCTCCACATGAATGCGTGATGCGACTTCAGGAATGACACCACCAAAGGCTTGGTGGACATTGATTTGTGAAGAAACGATATTACTGAGAACGGTTTTCCCATCTTCAATGATCGCGACTGCTGTCTCATCACACGATGTTTCTATTGCACAAATTCGCATTCGTCTTCCTCACTTTCTTTTATCATGAGATAAGCATCTTCATGATTGTCTTGGTAATACGCCTTTCGCACACCAACTTGTTTAAACCCATAACGTTCATACAACGAGATTGCAGATTGATTGCTTACACGTACTTCCAAACTATAAATCTTAACACCTTTTGAAGAACACGCTTCCAACATGTGCTCCATCAAAGTTTTCGCATAGCCCTTGCCACGATGCTCAGGATCGACGCCAATGGTCGTGATTTGAGCACGCTCTTCGTCCATCCAAAGACCGAGATACGCCAGAATTCTATCTTCTTCTTTTAAAACCACATAGTAAGCGAATGGGTTTTCATTCAGCTCATATAAGAAATCATCCCTCGACCATGGGCTTGAGAAACACACTCGCTCCAAATCTAGGATACGATCGAGATTATTCACTTCCATTCTCTGAATCATGGATGATAATCCTCATTTGCTTTTAAATAACGAGGGACCAAAGCATCGATGTCCTCTACAATTACCCATTTATCTTTAAGTTGAATGAAGTGTTGCGTGTAGTCGGGAAAATACGTTTCACGATTGATCAGAACGCCATCCCCAATAACCTTATCCTGAGGACTCATATGATTACTTACATCTTCAATCGCTAGAATTTTCTCGTTCCCAACCACATTTCCTTTTTGATAATGTGCATAATAGACACGTTTCGCACGTGCATCGAGAAGAACATGAAGGTCTTCCTCCAAACCCGCAAGAACTTGTAAAGAGGAAAGTGTGTACACCTTAACATTCGCCAAAGATCCAAGAACCTTTGCGATGGTCAATCCAATCCTTAGACCTGTATAACTGCCAGGTCCATCCGTTACTACAATTGCTTCCAAAGCATTTGGTTTAAGACCGCATGATAAAAATAGTTGCTCGATTTCTACTAAAACAAGTTCCGATTGTTTCTTAAATGCTTCTTTTTGAATAGAAGCCAATGCATGTTCCTCATCAAAGAGAACCAAGGTTAAATAATGAAATGATGTATCGATACCCAATGTGATCATATTAAATCCCTTATCAATGCCTCATGGGCATCCCCATTCGCAATAAACTCAAAAATCCGACAATCACCTTCACCGACTTCAATATTCACCTTCAGGCATGATTCAGGTAAATCATCCATTAGATAAAGTGGCCATTCAATGACCGTGACACTGTCATCGTCAAACAATTCATTAAAGCCTAAATCTTGAGGATGTCCCTCTAAACGATAGGCATCGATATGATTGAGTGGTAAACGACCATTATAATTCTTCATCAAGGTAAACGTTGGACTGGATACATTCTTGCTTATTTCCAAGCCTAAAGCCAAGCCTTGTGTAAAGCTCGTTTTGCCTACGCCTAATTCACCATTTAATAAGATCAGGGTCTTTCCCTGTATTTTTGAACCGATTTTATGTGCGAGTTGTTTCGTCTCTTCGAGACTGTTTGTTTGTATCTTTTTAATCATATCGCCTCTAGATGCCTATTATACCATAGGGAAAGAAGATAAAGAAAAGCTCCCTTGTTGAGAGG
>CAYRIW010000047.1:0-8196 GCA_964424595.1 uncultured Erysipelotrichaceae bacterium
ACCTTTTTTTGTAGTGGCATCAAATTCTAATGCAGTAACTGTTTTCATAATTTTCTCCTATCGTCATCTTGAGTATATCAAGATTCAAATCAAATTAGTGGTCAAATGCTCAGTTTTTCAACGCGTAGGTTCGAATCGCATGGGCAACCCCATGTTCATTGTTTGCTTTCGTGCTTAATTTAGCGGCTTTACGTGCATTCGCATTCGCATTGCCCATCGCAACGCCATGAGGAAATGCGGCCAACATCGTCACATCATTATCGGAGTCCCCCATGACCAAGACTTCATCATCCTGAATGCCATGTTTCTCCATGATCTGACGGATCCCAACAACTTTCGTCAAGCCTTTAGGACTGACATCGATCCACATCTCACCAACACGCATGACTTCGAGTTTACCATCGAATTGCTCGAATAATTCTTCGAAACTACGATCCAAACTGGCTTTTGTATGGGCTAAGCCCATCTTGTCATAAGGATGGGTAATATCTTCAGCCGTATTGATGATCTTCACTTGATGATGTTTCAAGAAACCAAATAAGGCAAAGATATGGATGCGATTCAAAATCGGTCTGAAAATTGGAAGTAGTTTAATCAATAAACGATAGATATCGCGGTAGATTCGTAGATTCTTCGGTGTATAGAATGCGAAGCCTTGATCGGAATCCAAGACCAACTGCAGATTGTGTTTCTGAGCGAAACTCAAGACAGCTTGTGCTTCCTCAACGGAGATATAGCCATTGATCGTCGTCACATCATTTTTGACATCAATGACACGTTGACCATTGTTGGTCACCAAATACCCATTGTATTTCGCAAAATCAAACATCTTGGCGAATTGATGCGTACTGTCGTATCCACGTCCGGTCGCCAAGGCTACGATGATGCCTTTTTGTTGAGCCTCTAGAATGGCTTCTTGGTTTTCTTTGGAAACCGATTTGAACTTCGTTAAGAGCGTTCCATCTAAATCACTGACGATCAACTTAATCATTTTTGAGTAATGAAGCCGCTTCCTTGTCTAAGACAACCACAACATCCGGATGCTTTTGCAGGATGGTACATGGTACATCCTCGTGGACTTCCCCTTCTAACATATCTTTAATGGCTTGTGCCTTATTTTTCCCATATGCGACCAATAAGACTTTCTTCGCACGCATGATGTCTTTGATGCCCATCGTGATGGCAAAGTGTGGAACTTCGTCCAAGGAATCAAAGAAACGTGCATTGTCTTTACGAGTGGTTTCTTTCAAACGAATCACATGGACCGTTGAATCAAAACTGGTACCCGGTTCATTGAAACCAATGTGTCCATTGGAGCCGATGCCCAACAATTGAAGATCTTGTGGATTTTGAGCCAATAATTTTTCATATTCATCCGCCACTTCTTCAAGCGATCCTTCACCTTTAGGCAAATGAATGTTCTTCAATTCGATATCCACATGTTTGAAGAAATGCTCAAACATAAAAGTAGAGTAGCTTTGCGCATGATCACGAGGCAAGCCAACGTACTCATCCAAGTTGAAACTTTGAACATCTTTGTAAGACAAACCATTCTTGTGTGCCTCAACCATGTAGCGATAGAGACCTTCTGGACTTGAACCGGTTGCTAAACCCAAGGTCACTGGACCCTGTTTAACCACGGACTCCATGACTTCAAATGCTTTTTGACTCATTGCTTCATAATCTTCACATACGATGACTTTAAACATTGCGTGCTCCTTCTTTACCTTCCGGTAGTATTTGATACATTGTGGTGAAACTGCGTTTTGGATCTAGGAACTGTGTTCCTTCACGATCCTTGAAATCACCCTCAAATGGAATGAAATCATCATGCCCATACCACGGTTCGATGCAAATGAAACGTGCGTTGGGTTTCTTCCAGAATGCCAACCAACGATAACCCAGCACACTGACAAGAATACTCTCGCCCGCATCCTTTAATCGAACAAAGGGTGAATTCACTTGGTCTAAGACCAAGGTTGGCATCGCTTCAAAATAAGCATCGGTAAACTTCAATAAAGGCTGATCACCATTCACAAGGATTTCCTTTGGTAAGTTATCCTCGCGACATGGGAATTCAATATCAATCGACCCATCCACACCGTTGTTAGTCGTACTGAAGGCTGGATGTAAGCCAAAATTGAACGGCATCACCTTCTCATCTCGATTCTCAATGCGATAGACGATATCGATGCCTTGTAGGTGCATTCGATATTCCACTTCAAAGTTGAAGACAAAGGGGTACTGAACCAAGGTTTCCGCATTGGAGGTAAAACCCAGCGTGATGTGTTCTTCATCCTGTTCGATCAGATCGAACATCGCATGTCTTAGAAAACCATGATTGCCGATGGGATAGGCTTTACCATCAATGTGCAGAAGCTTATCGTGCGTCGATCCAACAATCGGGAATAAGATTGGATTGCGACCGGCCCAAAAGTTTGGATCCCCTTGCCATAACCATTCCTTGTTGGTCCGCTTATCCACCAATGAATGCATTTCAGCGGCTTTAAGACTTACTTCTAATCGAAATCGTTCATTTTCAAGAATCATTTCATCACTCCTTTAATTGTGAACGTTGAGGAACACGCAGTTTCAAGCCGCGTTCCACAAGTTTGAACTCAATGGTTTGTTCCGGATAGACTTCCCCATCACACTGGGTGTTGATGGTTTCAGCGCTTTCCAAATTCAAAGCTTTGATCTTATAGAATTTAACGATGTCCTCATGGATATGCTTACCCACTTTGAATTTCGGTAATAAGGTCAATATCCTTAATAGATTGGTATTGCGTATGACACAAAGATCCAGTGTCCCATCTTGTATGGATGCCATGGGTGTTGGATTGAATCCACCTCCATAGAAGCGTCCATTCATGATCGCAACCAAGAGACTTTCGACTTCCATGTCTTCATCATTGAACTTAAGATGCATCTTCATGGGTTTGCGTTTCACCAAGAGTGCAATGGTTGCGATGACATACGATAAACCGGATAGAAACGGATACTTCATTTTGATCGCATGGGCATAGATCCCGATATCCGCATCAAAACCCATGGAAGAACAATTCAAGTATCGACGATCATTCGCCATCCCATAATCCACAACGACTACCTTACCTTCAATGGTTTCGTTGAGCAATTGATCCAAAGGCATGACAGGAACTTCAAGCATGCGGAAGAAATCATTGCCGGATCCCACCGGGATAATCGCCATGGGCACTTCGGGATTCAAACCATTGAGAACCTCATTGGCTGTCCCATCCCCACTTAAGACGTAAAGCGTCACATCGTCCTTTGCTTCATAACGTCTTGCGATCTCTGTCGCATGACCTGGGCGTTCGGTACGAATGATTGAATACGGCTCTGTGTGCGATTTAAAATAATGCTCGATGACGGGAATCAATTGAATGGCATGATGTTTACCCGATGTTGGGTTGATAATGAAGATGTGCTTCATAGGTACCTTAATTTTACAAGTTTAGTTCGCTAAAATAAAGCGAATCAACGATTATAAACGACTTTCCCTAGGATCATCGTACTAACGACATCATAGTTGTCATCCAAAATGGTGATATCCGCATCATAGGCCGCTTTGATGAGGCCTTTGCGATGATCGAGTTGTAAGATCTTAGCCAGATTGATGGTACAGGCGTTGATGGCAATGACTTCTTGAAGCTCTGCTTTTTGAATGAGATTGCGTAGGCCATGGTTGTAGACCATCGTACTGCCTGCCAAGGTTTCCGTATGATGGAGGTAAGCACCTCCATTCGCATGGATGTCCAAAATTTGTCCACCCAATTCAAACTCACCTTCTGGCATGCCCTTGGCACAAAGGGAATCACTGACCAAGACAAGATGATCCTTGCCTTTGGTTTTAGCAAGAATATTCACTGCTGGCCAGCTTACGTGATTGCCATCCCCGATGACTTCAGCATAGACATTGCTTAAGCGCATCGCAGCCCCAACCAAACCCACTTTGCGATGGTGCAGTGGCGACATGGCGTTAAAAGTATGCGTCATGCTTTTCGCCCCATTGGCACTTGCCAAGAGTGCTGTTTCATAGCTGCTATCGCTGTGACCCATGTTTACACAAACCCCATTTTGAGCACAATAACGTGTCAACGTGAAGTCTTTGTCTTTTTCAGGAGCCATTGTGATGATTTTGATATTGCCTTCCGCAGTGGCTTGGTAACGTTTGAATTGTTCCAAGTCGGCATCGACGATATAAGGTTCAGGTTGGGCACCTTTGTAGATTTTATTGAGGTAGGGTCCTTCAAAATGAATGCCCAACATTTGGGAACCTTCGCTTTGGTTCTTGATCGCAAGTGCACATTCTCGCAAGGCTTTCATCAAGACCGCTTCACTTTGTGTGACCGTGGTCAAACAAAAGCCTGTGATGCCTTCTTTAGGAAGCTCCTTTGCGATTTTCATGAGGGTATCTGCATTCGCATCGGTCGCATCCACACCTTTAACACCGTGAAGATGGGTGTCCATAAAACCAGGATAGATCCTTAGGTTTCCATAATCCACATCGACAGGTTCTTGATTATACGCTAAGATACGCTCAATTCTTTGGTCGAGGATTTCGATTTGGACGCTTGCCCATTGTTCCTGGAGCCATACTCTTTTGCTTTGAATGATCATGATGTCCTCCTTCTTTTAAAGGTCTGATGAGACAATGACTTCCAAATCCCACCAAGTCCAAGCGATTGGCTTGTCTGAGGGCTTCAAAAACCAAACGTTGATTCTGAGGATAGGTATATTGCATCAAGACACGTTGCAAGGTCTTTTCTTTGATGGTTTTAGCCACATAGACCTTCTCACCGGTTAAAGGATTTTTCTCCGTGTAATACATGCAGGTACTCATTGTAAATGGGGTTGGGTAGAAGTCCTGGACTTGTTGAGGGGTATGCTTGATCTTCTTAAGATATAAGGCTAATTCAATCGCATCCTTGAGTTCACTTCCTGGATGAGAAGAAATCATGTAGGGAACTAAGAATTGGTTCTTATTGAATTCTTTGTTTTTCTTCTCATACTTATCGACAAAGGCTTCATAGAGTTGACGTTTGGGTTTGCCCATCAAATTGAGCACACGTTCCGAGATATGTTCCGGTGCGACTTTCAATTGACCTGAGATATGGTGTTGAATCAATTCATCAAAGAAGGTTTCATCTTTGTCATACATCAGATAGTCATAACGGATCCCCGATCGCACGAAAACTTTCTTCACTTTAGGAAGCGCTCTGAGTCGTCTCAAGGTTTGAAGATACGCACTGTGACTGACTTCCAATTGACGACATGGGTCGGGATGTAAGCACTCTTTGGTTTGACAGGTTCCAAGCTTGAGTTGTTTCTGGCAGCTCACTTGATTGAAGTTCGCTGTAGGTCCACCCACATCATGGATGTAGCCTTTGAACTCAGGCATTTCAGTGATCTGTATGGCTTCATTGACCAAAGAATCGCTGCTGCGTGAACTGATCATGCGCCCTTGATGCGCGGTAAGCGCACAAAAACTACAGGAACCAAAACAGCCGCGATTGCTGATCAAAGAGAACTGAACTTCTTCGATGGCAGGAATCTCGGTATAACTTGGATGGAATCTCCGTGTGAACGGCAGTCCATAGACCCAATCCATTTCATCTTGTTTTAATGCAAATGAGGGTTGATTTTGAACAATCGCCACATTCCCATACATCTCCACCATCGGTTTGGCGGTAAAGGCGTCGGTGTTGCGATACTGAATCAAGAATGATTTGGAGAACTCATCCTTGCTTTGCTTGATATCTGAAAAACTAGGTAAAATAATGGCATTCTCTGGTAAGGCTTTGGTCTTTGTCTTCCATACCGTACCACGTACATAAGTGATGTCTTCAATCGCCATTCCAGAACGAAGTGCTTCCGCAACTTCGATGATGGAATTCTCAGCCATACCGTAGACCAATAGATCGGCTTGTGAATCCATTAAGATGGATTGACGAATCTTATCATCCCAATAATCATAATGCGCTAAACGACGTAACGACGCTTCAATCCCTCCAATGATGATGGGGACATCGGGCATGACCTTTCGAATCCATTGACTGTACACGATGGTGGCACGATCGGGACGCTTGCCCATCTCGCCATGATCGGTGTAATTATCCTTTTGACGACGTTTCTTATTCACGGAATAATGATTGACCATCGAATCGATGTTGCCACCAGTAACCATATACCCATAATTTGGCTTACCATATTGAAGCAAATCATCGTCTTTCTTCCAATCCGGTTGTGGACAAATGGCGACCGTAAAGCCATAAGCCTCTAAGACACGGGCAATGATCGCATGCCCAAAAGAAGGATGATCCACATAGGCATCCCCACTGACCAACACAAAATCGACTGAATCCCAGCCTTTTTCGTGCATTTCTTTTTGATTGATCGGATGCATGTTCAACATAAAAAAACCGAATTCTCGGTTATTTTAGACAATTTCGCCCCAAGCGGTCGAAGTGATGCCAGCCGCATTGGCTTCATCGGTATCAATATGCATCGCAGGCGCAAACTTTTCACTGACACGGATCACGACATCCCCGAAGGTCATCGAGCGATCATCCGTTTGAACTTTGATTTCTACAACTTGTCCATTCACAACACCTTGTGCTTCCGCAGCTTCAGGGGTCAAATGTACATGGCGTTTCGCAACGATCAAACCTTTTTCCAATGTAACGGATCCAGCAGGGCCGACCAATTGAACACCAATGGTCCCATCGATGTTTCCAGATTCACGAATGCTTGGATTCAAGCCCAAAGTACGTGCATCGGACATGGATACTTCAACTTGTGAAGCTTGACGAACAGGACCTAAGATACTGACATTCTTAAGCGTTGAGCGTGGACCAACAAGATCGACACGTTCAGCAGCGGCATATTGGCCAGGTTGGGATAAGTCCTTTTTAGGGGTCAATTGATATCCTTTACCAAATAATGTTTCTAAATCTTCTGTGGTCACATGGACGTGACGTGCAGATACTTCAATTAAAATCTTTTCTTTACTCATGGTGAACTCCTTTTAACGCTTTTATTATAGTCAATCTATCAATATTTTACAATCTGAGCACACCTAGAGTTTTTTGCTAGTTATTAAAGGTTATTTGCGTTAAAATAAGGACAGGAGGAAATAAATATGCCTTTAGTATCTACAAAAGAAATGTTTAAAAAGGCTTACGAAGGTGGTTATGCAATTGGTGCGTTCAATGTGAACAACATGGAAATCGTCCAAGCCATCGTCGAAGCAGCCAACGAATTGAAGTCCCCTGTTATTCTACAAGCTTCAAAGGGAGCACGTGACTATGCCAATCCTGTTTATTTGAAGAAATTGGTTGAAGCAGCTGTTGAAACCAGTGATATTCCAATCGCTTTGCACTTGGATCACGGGGATACCTTTGAACTCTGCAAATCTTGCATCGATAGTGGTTTCACTTCCGTCATGATCGACGGTTCGCATTTATCCTTTGAAGACAATGTCGCATTGACGAAGAAAGTCGTTGAGTATGCACATGCTCACGGTGTCACCGTAGAAGGTGAATTGGGTCAATTGGCAGGTGTCGAAGATGAAATCAGTGTCGAACATCACAGTTATACCAATCCGGATGATGTCGTTGAATTCGTAACACGCACGGGTGTTGACTCCTTGGCAATCGCCATCGGGACAAGCCATGGTGCATTCAAATTCAAACCTGGACAAAACCCACAATTACGTTTTGATATCTTAGAAGAAATCACGCGTCGCTTGCCTGAATTCCCAATTGTCTTGCATGGTGCTTCAAGTGTTTCACAAGAATACGTCAAGATCATCCAAGAAAATGGTGGTTCGATGAAAGATGCAATCGGTATTCCAGAAGACATGTTGCGTCAAGCGGCACGTTCTGCTGTTTGTAAGATCAACATCGATTCTGACTTGCGTTTGGCTTTCACCGCTGGTATCCGTAAGACATTCAATGACAAACCTGAAGTCTTCGATCCACGTACCTATTTGAAACCTGCTCGCGCAAACATCAAGGACTTGGTTAAACACAAGATCACTGAAGTTTTGGGTAGCGAAGGAAAAGCTGTTTAGTCTTCTATCTTAAACACACACAAGAAACCATCAAATTTTGATGGTTTCTCAGACTGTCGACAAATAGGTCGATGGTCTTTTTTTATGAATAAGGACTAAAT
>CAYRIW010000048.1:0-7754 GCA_964424595.1 uncultured Erysipelotrichaceae bacterium
TTGGCTGCGGCATTGACTTTAGGCTTCGTAATGAAAGATAATCGTAAAGAGGGTTCTGTGTGATAAAATTCTTGATTAAACGCTTTGTGAAAAACAGCGATGCGATTGAAAATAAGTATGTCCGTGAAAAAATCATTTCTTTAAGTGGCATGATTGGAATTTTCTGTAATGCCTTGATCTTTGTGATCAAGCTCTTTTTAGGCTTCACCATCAACAGCATCGCAATTATTTCCGATGCCTTCAATAATCTGTTTGATATCGCTTCTTCACTCATTTCGATTTTGACGGCAAAATTGGCGAATCGTCCAGCTGATATTGAACATCCCCATGGGCATGGTCGTTTTGAATACATTGGATCCTTGGGTGTCGCCTTCATCATCTTTACGGTTGGTTTTGAGCTGTTTAAACAGTCGTATGCGCGTGTGATCAATCCTGAACCCGTTGATTTCAATCCTTGGGTGTTATTGATTTTGGGCTTCACAGTTTTGATTAAGTTATGGATGTTTCTATACAATCGTTATCTCCATGCCTATCTGAATTCAAGCATCAATAAGGCAACGGCCTTTGATAGTTTAAGCGATGTGGTGGCGACAAGTTTACTGATTATCTCGATGTTGATTGCTTTAGTAACACCTTTACCAATTGATGGTTTTATGGGCATCATCATTGCACTCATGATCATGTACTCCGGCTTTGATGTGGCGAAGGATATGGTAGGGGTGTTGTTGGGATCCAATCCTGAACCAGGGGTCATAACAGAGCTGGAAGCGATTCTGAATGAAGATGTCAACATTCTAGAAGTACACGATCTGCAGGTTCATGACTATGGACCAGGACGAATCATGGGTTCTGTTCATGTGGAGCTTTCGGATACTTTGAATATAGTCGAGGCACATCGGATCATCGATGCGTTGGAAAAGAAGATTGAATCTTCCATGGGCATTGCATTGACGATCCACATCGATCCGATTTCAACGGATCAACATAAGACAAGTCGTGTTGAACAGGAGATCAAGGCGATTGTAGAAACGGTGGATGCGAATATTCAGATTGATCATTTCCGGATTGCTCAGGCAAAGGGTATCTTTGTGGTCATCTTTGATTTGGTGGTCGTCGATCTTCTCTTGGAACATGATCAGAATGATTTGAAGCAAATCTTAAAAACGGCGATTCATCAGCGGTTTCCGCATTATGATGTGGTCATTGATACGGTTTTGTTAAACCATGAAAAGGCATAAGCCTTTTTTTGTTTATGTGGTAATGGTTTAATGATGAAAAGGAGGTCACATGAAATACGGCAAAACAGAGGCAAAGTTTGAAGATTATCTTGCGAGCTTAGATCCCAAGCTTCAAGCAGATGGAAAAATCTTGGTGGATTTATTTGAAGAGGTTACAGGCCATCCCTCGGTTTTATGGGGAGACTCCATCATTGGTTATGGGGAATATCATTATACGTATGACTCCGGTTTAGAAGGAGACGCGTCCATTGTGGCATTCTCACCGCGTAAGGCTAAGTTGAGCATCTATCTCTACCTCCCTGATGAAGAGCGTGAGGAATGGCTTAAACGCTTAGGAAAGTGTACCAGTGGTAAGCTTTGCATCTACGTGAATCAGCTGAAAGATATTGACTTGGATGTGTTGAGACAAATGATCAAACGATCTTGGGAAGCGGTATTGGAACTTTATCCTAAAGGTGGGTAAAGCTTTTTATTGACATCGCATTCAATTCGTTTTAATATAACGGTGACCGATATAACGGGAGACGAAATATGGAACAAGGAGCTTTAACAGAGGCTGTGTATTATATCTTATTATCACTGATGGAACCCATGCATGGTTATGGCATCATGCAAAAGGTTGAAGAGATGTCCAAGGGCAGAGTCCGTTTAGCGGCAGGAACCTTGTATGGTGCGCTCAATACCTTGTTGGACAAGGACTGGATTGAAGCTCTGAACATGCAAGGTGAGGATCGCAAGAAGAACTATAAGATTACGTACTTAGGCTGCAATGCATTACACAGTGAAATGAAACGACTGGATGAACTGATTAAGAATGGAACGATGATCATGGAGGCCTTGGGTAATGAAAAAGAATGTTTATAAACTCTTCTGGGCGTGGCAATTTGAACAAGAAGAACAATGGTTGAAACAGTGTTCAAGCAGGGGAATGCAGCTGTGCGATGTTGGGTTCATGCGCTATACCTTTGAGATGGACAATCCCGAAGTATATAACTACAAGCTTGAGTTGCTCAATTACTGGCCGACTCATGCGGAGAGTGAAGCTTATATTCGTTTTGTGGAAGAAACAGGTGCTGAGATGGTTGGGACCATTATGCGTTGGGTCTACTTCCGTAAAGCCAAACGGCTTGGTTCATTTGATTTATTTTCGGATAATGAATCAAAGATCAAGCATCTGAATCGTGTGCTTGCCTTGTTTGTCCCCTTGTTTGTGATGGAGTTGGTATTAGGGCTAATGAATGTATCGATTGACCGTTCAATGAATCGTATGGTTGGGGTTCTTGCATTGTCGGTAGGTGCGTTGATTGGATATGGTATTTATAAGATTTTGTCGAAGCGGAGTCAACTCAAGAAGGAACATGTCGTATTTGAATAAGGAGTCCATTTTGGACTCTTTTGCTTTATTTAGCGACAATCTGTAAAATAAGGATGAAAGTGAATGTGATAAGATGCGTAACTCAATCCGTAAATCATAAATAAACAACGGAGGCAAGATGTCACAAATACAGATCCATAATTTTTCGTATACCCATGAGGGTGCACAAAGCGCTCTTTTTGATCATGTGCATTTTCAGATCGATAGTCAGTGGAAATTAGGTTTCATCGGACGGAACGGTCGAGGCAAAACCAGCTTTCTACGATGTCTATTGGGTGAACTGGAGTTTACCGGTGAAATCAGACATCAGGTTGATTTCTCCTATTTTCCCCTAGAAGTGAAGTGTCGCAGCGACAAAACAATCAAAATATTAGAGGAACAATCCAATAACCAAGCTCAATGGATGATTGAGCGTGAACTCAATCTGCTGAATGTCAACTTAGCTGTACTTGATCAAGCGTTTGATACCTTGAGCGGAGGTGAACAAACTAAAGTGCTCTTAGCGGCTTTATTCCTGAAACCGCATGCTTTTCTCTTGATTGATGAACCTACCAATCATTTGGACCAAGAAGCACGTGATGCAGTAGCGAAGTATCTTAATACAAAAGAGGGTTTCATCTTGGTGTCCCATGATCGGACACTTCTCAATGCGTGTGTGGATCATATCTTAGTGATAAACAAGTCGAACATTGAAGTTCAGAAAGGGAATTTCGCCTCGTGGTGGGAGAATAAACAGCGTGAGGATCAGTTTGAATTAATGCAAAATGAGAAGCTCAAGAAAGAAGCCAAGCGTTTGAAGGGGGCGATGCTTAGAACCGCAGAATGGTCGGATGATGTGGAGAAATCCAAGTATCGCAGTCACAACACCAAGGTCAATGCGCGTGAGACTTTTGATCGGGGTTATATTGGCCATAAGTCGGCAAAGATGATGAAGCGATCCAAGACAATCGAGTTAAGACAAAGTAGGGCTCTAGATCAAAAGAAAGAATTGCTCAAGAATGTGGATGAGAATGAAACCTTGAAGATTCATCCACTCATCTATCGACAGAATCAAATCCTAAGCTTTGATAAGGTCACTCATCACTATGATGAACGAAAGATATTTCAAGACTTAAGCTTCACACTGAATCAAGGTGATCGGCTTGCGATCGTTGGACCGAATGGTTCGGGGAAGTCAACGATCCTGAACCTCATCATGGGTAGCTTAAATCAAAGTGAAGGCATCATTTATCAAAATAAGGATCTAAAGATATCTTATGTCGAACAAGACGCACGTTTTCTGAGGGGTTCTTTGAATCGTTATATTGAAGCAGAAAATTGTGATGAGCCACTCTTTAAAGCGATTTTGAGGAAGATGGATTTTGAAAGGACTCAGTTTGATATCCCGATGGAGAAGTACAGTGAAGGGCAAAAGAAGAAGGTATTGATTGCGAAATCCTTATCTCAGTCTGCTCATTTGTATCTCTGGGATGAGCCTTTGAATTTCATTGATGTGCTTTCGCGTATCAAGATTGAAGACTTGATTCTCAGCTATCAACCCACGATGATCTTTGTGGAACATGATCAAGCCTTTGTGGAAAAGATCGCGACAAAAATAATTAAACTTAGTTATTGACATATGCCATTAATGGATGTAAGATAAGTTTGTAATTAGCATATGCCATAAATGGAGGATCGTATGAGAACAAACAGAATGAACAACGGAATGGGTTTCGGCATGGGCCGTGGTATAAATGCAGGTGTTGGCCGAGGTGTCGGTGGGGGCTTTGGACCTGGAAACGGTCGCGGTTTAGGTCGTGGCATGGGAATGAATGCGGGAACACGTCCTTGTATCTGGAATTATCCAATCAAGGATACTGAAATCCTTAAGCACCAAAAAACCATTCTTGAAGAACGTCTTCGCTTTGTGGAAGCGATGATGAATGAGCGTGAAGACAATGCCCAGACCACGCAAGTTTAGACGGATTTGTTGCAGTCCTGAGGCACGCATTTTTGGGCCCTTAGGCCAACGTGCAATGCAGAATGAACCCTTGATCATGACCTTGGATGAGCTTGAAACCTTGCGTTTGATTGATGTGGAACATAAGACGCAAGAAGAATGTGCAGAAAGCATGAATGTCGCACGGGCAACCGTACAGAAGATTTATGAAGATGCACGCCATAAAGTTGCTCTAACTTTGGTTCAAGGTTTGACACTAAAGATTGAGGGCGGGTATGTGGAATATTTAAGTGATGCGGAACGCGAAATACGTGGATGTCAAAGACATCGTCACGGAGGCATGGGCAATGTTTAAGATTGTTGTTGCATGTCAAGAGGATCAAGTAGCTGAACATTTTGGACACTGTGCTTACTTTCAAGTGTATGAAACCAAGGATAAACAAATCGTTTCATCTCAACGATTGCCTTATCCGGGGCATAAGCCTGGGTTCTTACCTAACTTCCTTGCGGAACAAGGAGCACAGGTGATCATGTCTGGTGGCATGGGTAAAAGTGCGATCGATCTATTCAATGCGAAAGACATTGAAGTCATTGTTGGGGTCGATGGTTCGCCAAGAGCAGCGGTTGAACGTTACCTGAATGATGAATTGAAAAGCACAGGGAGTGTATGTCACCAGCATATGCATTCAGGAGAGTGTTGAACTCTCCTTTTTATTTACATTCAAATCAAACAGGCATACACTAAAAAGTGAAAGGTTTAGGGATGAATCATGATAAAGGTAGAGCACCTGACCAAGCGTTATAGCAGTGGTAAAGGCATCTTTGATGTTTCATTTGAAGTTAAAAAAGGTGAAGTCTTTGGCTTCTTAGGCCCCAATGGGGCTGGGAAAACAACCACCATCCGCCAACTCTTAGGATTTACCAATGCGAATGAGGGGGTCTGTACCATCAATGGTTTGGATACCCGTAAAGACAGTCATTTGATTAAGAAGAATTTGGGTTATTTACCGGGTGAAATCGCATTCTTTGATGATATGACCGGACACCAGTTCATGGATTTCATGCAATCTTTGTATCGTCATCACGACAAGACCTTAAGACATGAACTCATGGAGCGTTTTGAGCTTGAAGGCGATCGCAAAATACGTAAGATGTCCAAAGGGATGAAACAGAAGGTTGCCTTGATCACAGCCTTCATGCATGATCCGGATATCTTGATTTTGGATGAGCCGACCAGTGGTTTGGATCCTTTGATGCAGAAACGTTTCATTGAATTCATACTTGAACAAAAAGCGAAGGGTAAGACGATTTTGATGTCTTCCCATATGTTTGAGGAAGTCGAGAGGACCTGTGAGCGGGTTGCGATCATCAAAGATGGACGCATCGTTGCGATTGAACAAATCAGTAAGTTGAAAGAAAATATGCAAAAGCAGTACATCGTGAGTTTGAAGGATCATGCCTCCATTGATTTCTTACTTAAATCGGATTTGGAGACAAAGGCAATCAATGGTCACCAAGTAGAGATCACACTCAGAAACAATACCCAACAGATGTTGGATATCTTGCATCAATGCAAGGTGGAGAGTTTTGATTCTGTTCATCAATCCTTGGAACAAATCTTTATTTCCTATTATGGTAAAGGAGAATCTGTATGATCTGGCCACTCTTTAAATACAATATCAAAACGAATCGTTTTCTATGGCTTCTACTTTTGGCGGTTATGTTTATGTATTATTCCATCATCATCTCAATGTTTGATCCAGATAACATTGAAGCCTTAACCAAGATGTTGGAGCTCTTTCCAAAAGAATTGATGGATGCGATGGGCTTCAGTCAATTTGGGACGACCTTATTGACCTTTGTGGTGGGTTATATTTATGGATTCTTAATATTCTTGTTTCCTTTGATTCTAACGGTGGTGATCAATCATAAGTTGGTCGCTTCGATGGTGGATAAAGGTAGTATGGCTTACTTATTGTCTGCTCCTTTTTCAAGAATCAAAGTGGCTTTAACGCAAGCCATCAGTGGCTTGGTGTTGATTACGGTATTCCTCTCAACAACCACCTTATGCGCATTGGTGGTGTCAGAGCTGTTGTTTCCTGGTGAAATGGAAGTATGGATGTTCATTAAGATCAATATCTATGCGATCATCCTTTATTGGGCCATCAGTGGCATCGTCTTCTTTGGTTCAGCGATTGCGGATGATGCGAAAGTCAGTTTGGGCATCGGTGTCGGTGTTCCTGTGTTGTTTCTAGTGATTCAAATGTTGGCTGGTGCTGGTAAGGACTTTAAGTGGTTGGAGAATTTTACAATGTATTCATTATTCAATCCAGAAATGATGATTGATGGGGATGGCTTCGTTTGGGTTGGAATGGCGACCTTATTTGCGATCGCACTTGTGTTTTACAGTGCTGGTATCTGGTATTTCAATCGAAAAAACCTGTATATTTGACTTGTGAAGAAATAATGTAAATATTTCACATAGATTTCACAGTTCTTACATTGTTTTTTCATGAAGATTCTATATACTTATCTCATAACAAGGGATCGATCATATCAAACTTCATTTCATTGTTCCCCCTAAAATATAAAACTCCTTGTTTATTAAAATCGTACTGGCAGCGTACGATTTTTAATTTGTGTATAATAGTGCTATGAAACCGTATTTATTGAGATTAAAGCCCAATCAGGATATTAAGCTAGAGCTTTTAAGATACGCTCAAGAAAGAAACATAAAAACAGCCTCGATTGTATCGGCTGTTGGAAGTGTATCTTCGATGAAGGTACGGATTGCGGATGGTGAGACGATTGTGAGTGATGATCAGAATCGTGAAGTTCTAAGTTTAAGTGGTACGCTCATCAATGGGAAGATTCATGCGCATATTGGGTCAATTTCAACGCGTATGGATGTATTTGGTGGTCATTTGATGGAGGGTTGTATCGTACATACAACGATGGAGATCGCATTACTCGATCTCTCTGAGGATGTACAAGCTGAGAGAATATTTGATTCAGAAACGGGCTATGATGAGCTCAACGTTATTGACATTTAGTGCTACAATTTATATTATTTAGTAGCGCCGACTTAGCTCAACTGGTAGAGCAACTGAATCGTAATCAGTAGGTTGCGGGTTCAAGTCCTGTAGTCGGCACCATTTGCACACGAAGCCTTATAAACAAAGGCTTTTTTGTTGGTCAAAAG
>CAYRIW010000049.1:0-7562 GCA_964424595.1 uncultured Erysipelotrichaceae bacterium
CTGTAGATCAAGTCCTAAGGTCATGGAATCCTGTACGTTCTTACTAAAGCCAAGCACTGTAACCATAAGTACAACTACGGTTAGTGCAAATACAATCAAGCGACTATTCTTTTTCATTCATTCCCTCCGACCATTGAAGCAAAATCTGCCAATGATTTCCGATGTCCGTCGATGACGGCTTTCTTTGCTAAAAATGCCACGATTTCATCCTCATTACACGATAGTACATCATCGATGACATCATGCAATTGCGTTGGCATGCCACTTTTCCACTTGATGGCCACAAGCGCTTCTTTGAACTGTTCATAACTTAAATTTGGCAATGCATACTTTTGAAGCATGCCCAATTTTAATGCGATGGTCAATTCGATTTGTTCCGTCATTAAAAAAAAGTCATTCATAATCCACCTTACTGCTGTATCATTATAAAGCATAATGCGCTTTAGTTAAAGTCATTCTTTTGCTTTTAAAGCATGAACAAACTGTTTAAACAATTTTCCACGTTGCTCATAATTATCAAATTGATCATAACTCGCACACGCCGGTGATAAAAGAACCACATCACCTTCTTTTGCACAGTCAAAAGCATGCATCAAAGCTTCTTCCATCGTCTCTGTCAATACAGCAGAAGGATACAGCTGCTTGAATTGATCACGCGTCACACCAAACGTATACATTGCCTTTAAACGATGTAAATGCGGCTTCAAGATGTCAAAACCTGTTTTCTTATCATAACCCCCTGCCAATAAAATGATATTGGAATCAAAAGCTTTTAATGCCACTTCCGTCGATTCAGCGGTAGTCGCTTTGGAGTCATTATAATATCGAACACCCTTGATGGTTGTGATGTACTCCAAACGATGCTCAACCCCTGTAAACTCCGCACATACAGCTTGAATATCCAAAGGTTCAACACCCATCAAATATGCCATGCTTGCCGCAACCATTGCATTGGATACATTGTGCATGCCTGTGATACTAAGTGAAGCCACTTCAAAAAGCTTCTCTTCTTTGAATTTGACCCAACCATTCTCGATATGAATATCTGCTTTTTGTTGCAGTGAAAAGGTCAAGACAGCTGCTTTGACATCCTGTGTGAGCGCAACGATATTTTCATCATCCAAATTTTTCAAAAAAACATCATTCTCATCTTGAGCCTGATAAATACGGCACTTCGCAGCATAATATGCTTCTACATCACCAAACACATCCAGATGATCGGGAGCCAGATTTAAAATGACACTGACCTTCGGTTTGAAGCGATCACATCCCAGCAATTGAAACGCAGCAATCTCCATCGCCACATCCAAGGCCACATCGCCTCGCTCCGCCACGACTTCACTAAACGCAAGGCCTATGTTTCCACACGCGAGATTACGTTCATCTTTACGCTTCAACATGGCTTCGAGTAGACTCGTCGTTGTCGTTTTGCCATTCGTACCTGTAATCGCCGCAATTGAATAATTTACCATCCGGCTAGCGATTTCAATTTCATTGTAAATAAAGTAGCCTTGCTTGCTCAACGCTTGAACAAACGGACTTGTGTGTGGAATGCCAGGATTCTTGACAACCAAATCATACTTTTGTTCTAAAAGCGATGAAGGATGCCCCTCATCATAAACACTTATGCCCATTGCTTCCAAGCTCTGCTTTTCAAGTACTTTTCTGAGATCTGTTAAAACCACGTCATACGCATGTTGCTTCAACAACTTCGCAATTGCCAATCCACTGCGTGCAGCTCCAATGACCAATGCTTTCATTTCAATACCCCCAAAAATAAGCCGATAAGCATGAAGACAAAGCCCATCGCCCAAAAGAAACGCACCACACTGCTTTCTTTCCAACCCGATAAGGTGAAACTATAATGAATCGGGGTATACTTGAAAACACGTCGCTTGAAGAGTTTGACCGATCCAATTTGAATCATGACACAAAGCGTCTCAAAAATGAAAACACCGGCAATGAAGATAAAACTGAACTCTTGCTTTAACACCAAAGCCAAGGCCGCTAGAACTGCGCCTAAAGCTAATGAACCCGTATCACCCATGATGATTTTGGCAGGATGCTTATTGAACCAAAGATAGGCCAATAATGAACCCATCAAAGCCAACACAAAAGCGAAGATTTCTAGATTGCCTTGGCGATATGCAAAGACTGCAAACGGAAACAAAGCAATCAGACTCGTTCCTCCTGCCAAACCATCCATACCATCGGTTAAATTCACCGCATTGCTAGCACCTGTGAACACAAACAAAACAAAGGCAAGGTAAAGAATGCCCAAATCAAAGCTCCAATTCAAGCCGTAGATGGTGATGCTTGAGGACAGATATTGCCTGAAAAAGAAATAGAAGACAGCTGCAAGAACCAACTGTAAAAAGAACTTCAAACGCGCTGAAATCCCTTTATTATTTTTCTCGAGAATGATTTTATAATCATCCGCAAACCCAATCAGTCCATAGGCAAGATAAACCAATAGTACCAAAAGCACCTCAGCCTTAAGCAAAGCCTTGGGAAACACCATCATAAACACCAGCACAGGAACCAACACAAATAAAACACCCCCCAAACTGGGTGTTTTTGCCTTTGCTTTGAAACTATCAAGCGAATATTCACTGACGATTTGCTGGTGTTGACGTTGATTTAAAAGCTTGATAAAAAGCGGATATAATAAGAAACTTACGATGAAGCTCAAACCCGCAACGAGTACATTTGACATACGCTACCTCTAACGAAAAACATTATAGCACATTATTCAAAGACTACTTCAAGTGTCATGGTTGAATCAATAATTGTGCCTGTTTCGATATTCATAGAAACCGCATTTCCCTCGCCAAGGTAGAGGGCATTCATTCCACTTAAATTGACAAAGGCTTGGATATCTTTCTTACTCTTACCAATCAAATCAGGTAAGACGATATTGTCATAGGATGTCAAAAGATAAATATTTTGGGTACTCAGGATATGTTCGACGTCTTTTGGATATTGATCGATGATTCGATCGCCATTACCTAAGATGATGATTCGATCCTCCATGCTCAATAAGTCCCGATATGCATAATCCAAACTATGATTGATATAGTTCTTAAACGGAATGCTTGTCAACGCAGCTTCTTTCTCTTGTGTCAACTGCGCATCCACAGCTTCACGATAATCATTGACCAATGCAATTTGACGCAACAACTGTTTGATTGGATTGGTATCCACATGCGCCATGTTATTTACAGGTGCTTTGAAAGCGTAGTAAACCATGACTTCAGGTTTATCCGCAGGTAAACCAATGACCACTGAGTAGATGTACTGATCCTTAGAATATTCACCATCAATGATCATTTGTGCTGTTCCTGTTTTTGCTAAGATGGATACTTCATCCACTTTATAATACTGGCCTGTTCCACGTTCACCATAGACGACATCATACATTAAAGACTGAACCTTAGAAGCAGTCTCAGCCTGAATGGCTTGACCAATGACTTGAACATCTGTTTTTTGAATGACTTCCTTCGTTTTCGCATTGAAGATCTCATCCAAAACATAAGGTTTGACCAATTTGCCTTCATTGAAAATCGCAGTATACGCTTGTAAGATTTGAGCCATGTTCAAAGAGATCCCTTGCCCATAACCCACAGTCAATTTATCCAAAGGCCATGTATAGTTGATGGATCCGATCGTTTCATTCATACCATCCAAATTCACTTTATTTTTAAAACCGAAACGAACGAGATATTCCATGAAGACATCATCATCTAAGTACTTCGTTAAAAGACTCGCAATACCCACGTTAGATGAGTAAGCAAAACCCAGATCATAGCTGATCTGACCCCAATCACGATTGTTCGCATTACGTATTGAACCAATGAGATTACCCGAATTACTGGAACGGATCGCATTCCCGTTTTTATCCAAGCCCACTAAGAAGGTCGCACTGTTGAAGGTATCGCTTCCATGATAAACACCCGAGTCAATGGCAGCGGCATAGGTAAAGGCCTTCATCGTCGAACCGGGTTCATAGATCTGCTGTGTCAAATAACTTTGATAATTCGTGATGTCTTTCTTGTTGGGATCATAGCTTGGATATTGACCAACCGCTAGAATCTTACCCGTATCCACTTCCATGACCGCTCCCCAAGCTTCCGTCGCATTGAAGCGCTCTTGCGTCATCAAAAACGAGGATTCCAATTGTTCCTGTATGGATCGATCCAATGTCAATTTTAAATTATAACCATCTTGAGGATTGACGACTTCTTCAGGATAACCCGGCAATGAGTAACCATAACGGTCCACGACCGCCACCTTCGAGCCATCCACGCCTGCCAAAGCTTTATCATAAGCTGCTTCAATGCCCATGACCCCTTTGGTGCTAAGCTCATCTTTTTGTACGAAACCAATCAAATAAGCCGCAAAGGTGTTCAAAGGATAATGACGTGTCAAGGTCTTCGTAAAACCGATTCCATTAAGATCGAGTTCAGCGATTGCATTCTTTTGACTTAAGCTGAGATTACTCCCATATAAACCAAATTCCGTTTGATACGAAGCAGAAACCAATCGCTCCAAGATGTAATCATAAGGTGCAGCCAAAACATCCGCCAAGACCTTAGCGGTCGCTTCCTTATCCACGACATACGCAGGTTTGTTTTTGTATGAAGGTCGCGTTGAACTCACGATGGCATATACGGTATAGGTTTCACGATCTTGGGCGATGATTTCGCCATTGCGATCGATGATCAAACCACGTTTTGCGATCAGGGTTTGTTTTACGGTGTTCACATTACTGCTGTATTCAGCCAAATTAGTCTGTGAATTCAGATGAATCCCTGCGATACTCACGAAATAAAGGTTAATGGCTAAAAGGGCACATACCATGCCCGTTAAACCGATTGTAAAAAGAAGTAGATTACGACTTCTTTTCATTTCATTCACCGCGTACGATGGTTACGTTTTCTTGGATGACACTCAAACCCGCCTCTTTAGCAATCGCCATGACACGATCTTTAGAACTTAGGTTCTGAATCTCTACATTTAACACTTCATTACTTTGATTCAAACGAACAATCTCCGTTTGTGTTTTCTGAATCGCGACACTCAGTTGTACATTGTACGCTCTAAGAAAAATAGAAGAGAACATCCACGCGAACAAGCTCAAGCTGAAAACGAGGAAGCATAAACCCTCGATCTTCAGATATCTTCTTTTTACACGTGTGATCTTCTTTGCCATTTTTAACGTTTCCTTAGTACTCTCAGTTTTGCGGAATGTGCACGGGGATTCATTTCACACTCGGCTTCTGAGGGAATGATCACCTTATGCGTCAAATGCTCGTAATCCGCTTCAGGAAGACCCTGAATCGGTAGTTTAGCGGGCATATTTACAGTTGATAGCTTTTGCATGAACTTCTTCACCATGCGGTCTTCTAATGAATGGAAGGTAATGATGACCAAGCGGCCATCTGGGTTCAAACGTTTGGATGCCTGTTCCAAAACTTCTTCCAAGGCTTTAAGTTCTTGATTCACTTCAATACGAATGGCTTGAAACACTTGTTTGGCGGGATGTCCCTTTTGGCTCAGCACCTTCATCGGGAGTGCGCTTTTGATCACATCCACCAAAGCCAAACTTGTTTCAATTGGTTTGATCGCGCGTTGTTGTTCAATTTTACGTGCGATCTGTTTCGCAAACTTCTCTTCACCGTAATGACTGAAGATATAGCTTAGTTTTTCAAAGGGATACTGATTCACGACATGATAGGCATCCAAATCCTGGCTTTGATCCATGCGCATGTCCAGTCGTGCATCATAGCGGTAACTAAAACCACGTTCGGGATCATCGAACTGCGGTGATGAGACACCAAGATCCAAGAGGATTCCATCCACATGATCAATGTCGTATTTGTTTAAGGTTTTATCTAAGTTTCTGAAGTTCTCACGACAGATGACAAGTTTTGTAGGATACGTTTTTTGTAATGTCTGCGCTACTTTGATGGCTTCTTCATCTTGATCGAAAACGATCAACTTACCATCCTGCAATTGTTTTAGAATCTCAGTACTATGTCCCCCTCTTCCAAAGGTTCCATCCACATAGATTCCATTTGCTTTGATGTTCAGAGCTTCAATGACTTCTTGAAGCATGATGGGACGATGTTCCATCATTTGACGTACTCCGTAAGCTGTTCCGCTATGGTCTCAAAAGAAGCACTGGCATCCGCGTAATAGTTGTCCCAACGTTGACTCGACCATATTTCCACATGATCCACAACACCAATGACGACACATTCTTTTTCAATCGCTGCTTCATGAATCAGACTCTGCGGAAGCAAGACGCGTCCTTGGGCATCAAATTCACACTCCGCTGCTTTCGCGGTAAGCATATGGATGTACATCCGTGATTCCTTCTTGGTTGTCGGCAATACACGTAAACCTTCCAATACCTTGTCCCATTGAGCTAAGGTATAGACCGTGATACAGCCATCCAAACCACGTGTTAAGACGACGCGTTCACCCAAATCATCACGAAAACGAGCTGGGATGATGATCCGGCCTTTATTATCGGTATTGTGACGATATTCCCCAATGAACATAATTCACCACTTTTCCCCACGAATTAACACTTTCTACCACCATTATAGACCTATCCCTATAAAAATAAAAGAGATTTCCATGTTTTTATGGAAATCTCCTAAATGGTCTATTTCGTAACGAAATCAGATCAAATCATTTGAACTTTGAAAAAAAAGCGAATATCGCTTTCTTAATTTTTCTTACTTTCGTAATGTCCACATTCACATACATGATGAGGCAACTTAAACTCACCACACGAAGGACATTTAACTAAAGTAGGAGCAGCCAATTTGTAATGTGTTCTACGTTTTGCTTTTCTCGTTTTAGAAACGCGTCTTTGTTGTACAGCCATGAATCACACCTCCTCATCATCTTGTGCTTTGTACTCCAAGATCTTAGCTAATCTTGGATCGATCTTCTCTTCTTTGCGACGTCTGAATTCTTCTTCACTCACGACTTCCCAACCTTCACCCTGCGGTAATTCCCTAATCTTTGGACTGATGACCCGTGGGGGTACTTCCATCCAAATCAAAGCCAGAATCTCTGGATCGAAATCAAGTTCTTCACCCTCGACAATGATCACATCCGATTCAATATCCGTTTGCGTGAAGCTAAAGGCCAGTCGTGACGACGTTTTAAATGAATAGGGTACATCTTGAAAGCTGATTGAACACGGGAGAATCATCTTCCCCTTTAAGTCCACATCCACAAGCAAGACTTCCGAATGTGCATCATAGCTAAGTTTTGCCTTCACAAGAACCGACTCGATTCGACGGATATTCATGTATCCTGGAATCACATCTTCCGTAAAGCTCAAGCTTGCTTGAACTTCTTCACCTTCCATTGGAATTCGAAGAATATCACGTTTCGCCCATTTCATAAAATCACCTTTTCGTCAACGGACTTATTATAAAGATAAAGCTCTTAAAAGTCAACGCCTATTCATCTTTAAACATTCATCCTCTAAATCCAAAATGATATTGTCCAATTGAATCCAAAATGATTTTGTCACACAG
>CAYRIW010000050.1:0-7206 GCA_964424595.1 uncultured Erysipelotrichaceae bacterium
ATATCGCACTTCTTTTAATTTGTTTTCTAAGATTTGGAGAACTTTCCTATAAGATTAAAAAACCTGAGTTTAGCCAAATTGCTAAATTCAGGTTTTGTTTAATCAACAAATAGTGGAATAAAGGTTTTATGAATGACATCCACACAACCCAAGTCCGACATCTTCACATAGGGAATGACAATCAGTGCCAAGGTCACGATTCTGAGAAGTGGATTCTCAATCTCCACAAGTCCCATCTTACGCATCAATGCCTTCATTTGATTGACATCATGGATGTGCTCCATTGCAGGACGATTCGTCATCAAGCCTGCGACTGGCAAAGCAAGGGTTTGGGATTCATCCTTAAGCACCGCACACATGCCACCCTTAACTGCGTTCAGTTGAGCATAGGCTTGGTATGCTTCTTGAGGATCATGATAAACGATTGTTAAATTATGACTATCATGCGAGATCGTCGATGCGATGGCACCCGATTTTGTCCCAAAGTTACGGACAAGATGAATCGCATGACTGTCTTTACCATGTCGATTGAAAACGGCGACCCAGTTCAAATCATCATCCAAAACCAATGTTCCATCCATGACTTGCAGTTCTTCCACTTCAATGGTGGTGTTCGAGAATTTATGGGATTCATAACGGATGACATTGACCTTAAGGGTTCCATTTTCAATTGGAAGCTTTAGTTTAAAGTCATCCAATTCAAGTTTTCTAAGCTTCAAGGAGTTCTCCGATTCAATCGCATATTCCTTGGTTTCAATAGGAACAAGCAAATGTCCTGCTTCTGCTACTAACTCCCCCCCTACAAAGACCTTTTCGGCTTGAATGTTGGATAGTTTTTCCGTTAAAACAAAGTCAGCGACACAGCCGGGTGCGATCGCACCGAGATCATCACGACCAATCTGACGTGCTGTGTTGTAGGTCGCGGAACGAATCGCATCAATCGGATGCATCCCCGCTTCAATGATTTTATTCACCACATCGTTCATATGACCTTCTTTAAGAATATCCTCGGGTTCACGATCATCTGTACATAAAGTCAAACGATCAAAGTAACGGAAATCCTTGATGCCTGCATACACATCCTTGACATTACGGCTGATACTGCTTTCACGTGCATCAACGAAAAGCCCAACTCGAATCTTATCAACAGCTTCCTTAGAGCTACGTGATTCGTGACAGGATTCAGGACCGCCTAAGCGATACGCTGATAACATCTGTCCTTCTAAAAATGGCGCATGGCCTTGAATGAACTTACCTTTACGCATGGCATGTTCCAAAATTGAATGCATCCGATCTTCATTTTCAATGATACCGATGTAATCCATGACCTCTGCCAAACCGATGACATTTGACAAACCATACAAATGTTCGATTTCTTTTGTCGTAAACTCTGCACCGGCATTTTCCAAACCGACGATCGAAGGGACGCAGGATGGAACATGAATAAAGATACGCATCGGCAGATCTAAAGCACTGTCATGCATGTATTCAACCCCACGAACACCCGATACATTTGCAATCTCATGTGGATCCGTCAAGACACTTGTCGTTCCCCAAGGAAGAACGATTTCCGCAAAGCGACGCGGACTCAACATGGAACTCTCGATATGCACATGGGCATCGATCAAACCAGGAATCAGAAACTTCCCACCGCAGTCAATGGTTTGCGATGCGTGTCCTTGTGCTTCAACTTCATTATGATAATGGACATGAGCAATATATCCATCCTTGACCCATACTTCTCCATTTAAGACTTCACCACTGTACACATTCAAAATTTGGGCATGGTGTAAAATCAAATCCGCTTTGGTTCGACCCATCGCCACATCAATCAGTTGCTTACGATCCATTTTTTTCTCCTTGATTTCCATCATCTTACACCAACGGCTTGTTATAGATAAAGTACAAGATCAATGGAATCATAAGGACATACATACCTGGATGAATCTCGTTTGCTTTACCCGTCAAAACCTTAAGTACGACATAAGCAATGATTCCCGCTGCAATTCCAGACGCAATCGAGCCCATGAAAGTTACAAACATCAACATGATAAAGGGTCCAAATGCTTCACTGAAATCATCGAGATCAATGTCTTTGATGCCCTTGATCATCAATAAACCAACAAAGATCAAAGCCGGTCCCGTTGCCGCGTTGGGAATCATCAAACCCAATGGCGCAAGAAACATCATTCCCAAAAACATGATACTCACCACAATCGAAGTAAAGCCTGTTCTTCCACCAGCCTCGACCCCTGCCGATGATTCTACGAAAGTCGTGATGGTCGTACAACCTGTTAACGCTCCGACACAGGTACCGATCGCATCCACAAAGAAAGGTTTCTGAATATTGGGAAGATTCCCATCTTCATCCAACATGTTTGCTTTCTTCCCGACACCCAAGACTGTTCCTAAGGTTGAGAAGAAATCACCAAAGAAGATGATGAACATCAATACGATTCCATTCGGACTAAAGATATCTTTAAAATCCAAGTTCAGCAGAACACTGTCCACATCATTTAAACTTGGAATCATAAACAAGGTACTGGGGACTTTGGTTACACCAAAAGGAATGCCCAAAAGTGTGATCGCCAAAATACCAAACAAAATCGCACCCTTTACTTGATAAGCCGTCAAAACCGCAATGATAAGCAAGCCCAAAATGGCCAAGTAAACCGTCGGCTGGGTAAAATCACCCATGGCCATGCCATTGGTATAAACCGCAATCCCTGTATTCTTAAACCCTAAATACGCAATAAAAAAGCCGATCGAAACCCCAATCGAGACTTTGATATTTTTAGGAATCATGCGTACGATCAAGTCACGGATACCAAAGACAGTCAAAGCCACAAAGATGACACCCGAAATCAGTGTAAGTGCCATCGCTTGTCCAAATGATAATGCTTGACCTTGAATCAGTGTTCCCAGCATGAAATTAGCGCCCATGCCCGTAGATAAAGCAAAAGGCATCTTTGCATACAAACCCATAAACAAGGTGATCAAAGCACTCACAAGCGCTGTCACAATGAAAACCGCAGACTTACTGATCAATACACCATTCACATCAAGAATGGATGCGTCCGGCCCGAACCCTACCAAAGCAGCGGGTTGTACAGCCAAAACATAGGCCATGGTCATGAACGTGGTCAGTCCAGCCAAAATTTCAATACGAAAACTGGTTTTCATTTCTGAAAACTTAAAAAACGATGATATTTCTTTCATATGTCCTCCTTATTCGTTGAAAATATCAATGTGTCATTAGTTCCCATTGACAAAACGGAACGAATAAGAAGTTTTGTCATAGTACATCCTTTAGGGGGATGTGTAGAGACTGCCTACCGTATTTAGGCATTATATGACAACTAATAACATTTCTATTATAGACAAATATCCCCCAATGTGAAAGTCAAAGTTCACAAAAAAGAAACCGTCACTTGACGATTTCTCCATATAAGTCATAAGCATCCACAGAAGTGACCTTCACTTGATGGAAAGTCCCCTTCTTCAAAAGCATATCCGCTGTGAAAATGACCTCACCATCCACATCATCTGGTGCGCTGTGTAACGAGCGACCATGATAAAGCATGGTTTTAGGTTCACGTGATTCAACGCAAACTTCAACTTCTTGTCCAACCCAACGTTCCATGCGTTCTAAGGCAATCAAGTTCTGTAAACGCATCAAACGATGGTAACGTTCTTCTTTGATGCTTGGATCGATTGAATCCTCCATTGCATACGCTTCCGTATCTTCTTCAGGTGAATAGGTAAACGCCCCTAAACGATCGAATCGGATTTCTTCCATAAAGTCCAAGACTTCTTGAAACTCAGCTTCCGTTTCAGATGGAAAACCAACAATGATGGTCGTCCTTAGAATCGCATCGGGGAAAACAGTACGTATCTTCTGGATGACTTCACGGATCTGTTCCTTCGTTCCCTTACGCTTCATCGCCTTCAACAAACGGTTGTTTGCGTGTTGAATCGGGATGTCAAAATAAGGCAGAACTTTTGGATTGCGTTTCATTGCATCCAAGATATCATCGGTGATGGCATCCGGATATTGATACAGTAAACGAATCCAGTGGAAACCTTCAATCGCATTCAATCTATCCAAGAGTTCAGGCAAAGCACGCGTTCCATTATCCAAGCCATAACGACTGGTATCCTGGGCAATGATGACACACTCTTTAACACCCTTATCCGCCAGAACTTGAGCTTCTTTAAGCAGTTCTTCCATGGGGTAAGATTGCATATCGCCACGAATCAAAGGAATCGCACAATAACTGCAACGATTGCTGCAGCCTTCCGCAATCTTCAAATAAGCGGTATGTTTTTGTGTGCTTTGAAGACGTTCTTGTTTACCATAAACAACTTTAAAAGGTGTATGGAGCTTTTCTTCTAATAATTCCCCAAGCTTGGGATAGTCCTGTATCCTTACCCAAGCATCCACTTCTGGTAAAGCTTCGACCAGATCTTGGTGATAGCGTTGAACCAAACATCCGGTCACGATCAGATGCTTACAATTTTTATTCTTATATTCCGCCATCTCTAAGATGGTCTCAATGCCTTCTTGTTTAGCGGGTTCAATAAATCCACAGGTATTGATAACGATCATTTCCGCATCTTTTAAATTACTGACGATCGTATGCTCATTGGCCTTGAACCAACCTAAGATATTCTCAGAATCCACAAGATTCTTACTGCAACCTAACGATACTAATCCTACTTTCATAATTGAATTCCTTTGTTTCTAAATTGTGCCAACATTTCATCGGCTTGCATCGGACAATGGGTTTGCCCAATCTTCACGAAGTGTCTGCTTGGCCCGTAATAATCACTGCCACAGGTAATAATCAACTTACGCTTAAGCGCATAATCCACATAGAAGTAATTCTGTATCTCTGAATGATACGGACAATACGCTTCAATACCATCCAAACCTAAGTGTGTCAGCTCATTCAATAACTGCATGTTTTCCTGAATCACATTGCCTGGATGCGCCAACACAACCAAGCCACCCGCCTTATGAAGCATCTTAATGACTTCATGAACCGAAGGAAGTGCTTGTTCAAGGAAATTTTCTTTTGCTTTGGCGCGCATATCTTGAATAAAGAAGGCATGATTGGGATGTCTGCGTGAACCCTTGATATAAGGTTTAAGCAGAGGATGTTCCGCATATAGTGCTTGACTCAATAAGTAACGCGTTAAAAACCGTGGGCTGATGATGTTTTCTTTAAGAAAAGGTTCAAACGCTTCGACCTTGAGATCCAACTTGAATTGCTCATTTAAGAACTGAAGTCGTAACGGTAAAGAAGTTTCATACGCCTTTTTAATATTCTGATAATGCTCATCAAACCAGGAGTGATGGGGATCAATGCCATAACCCAATAAATATATCTCTTTGTTTTGATAAATCGCACTGCATTCAATCGCGGGGATCCACATGATGTTCGAGTAAGGTCGATAGGCTTCCACTTCACGTGCCGCATCGATGCGATCATGATCCGCAATGGCCGCTACTTTGACACCCCGCGCCTCCACTTCCTTGAATAAATCCAACACAGAATACTCCCCATCCAAAGAATAGTTGGAATGGATGTGCAAATCTACGACACTCATTGTTGCGTCCTCCTCTGCTTATTCATTGTCCACGGCAGATACATCAATGCCCATACGATCAAAAGCAACACCACAACCAAGGCAATATAGCCAGGATTCCCGACCCATTGTTCAAAGAGAACCAAGGGGGAACCTGGTGATGGATAGTTCAAGAAGAAGAAATTCGTATCATACTGTTTATTGAAGAAGAATAAACCAAAGCAGATGATGAAGAATAAGCCAAAGACTGAAGGTAGATGCTTATAATTCGGTTTCAATTCTTTACTCCAGAGAAGCATGACGATATACCCCAACAATAGACCATGCATCACAAAGCTATGGATCGATTGGAAATGCCACAAGGGATAAACCAACCAATCCGCAAAGGTCAATGCCATTACAGCCCCAATCAAACCCATCGCATAGAGACTTTCCTTGATGATCTTATTCTTACTGTAAGCATGGTAGAGAATCAAGAATTCTGTCAAACCACAAAGATGCAAAGGCAAGAGTCCTAATTCATAGCGATTCAAGACCAAGTAGATGATCTGCCTCAACAATTCAAAGAAGATGATGAACAAAGCAAAGGTTTTCTTGAATTGACGTTTCTGATAAGGTCTTAAATTAGTATAAAACAGGCATAAAAACACAATAAAAACTGCAATGACAGCCAACCAAATCAAATGACTGGATCCAAATGCTTTTAACTGCAATGCCTGCGGAATTTGATCAGCCGACGCAAAGAAATACTCCACAACCCCTCCTTAAGCCAGATCCGTCCCCTTAGACGCAATGACTTTTAATAACAATCGTACAACTCCTTACAAGTGCATCTTTAACAAGCTTTACACGTAATACAATTCATGCGTTCCTCATAATAATGGAACTAGAAATGTTTGTACATTAAATCCTTATTTTCACTTACTATCATTATAGCTCATAAACCATAAAAAAAACCTGCCTAGGACAGGAATCAATCGAAATGGTGGCTCCGGCCAGAATTGAACTGGCGACACACGGATTTTCAGTCCGTTGCTCTACCTACTGAGCTACAGAGCCATTTGGTTGCGGGGGAAGGATTTGAACCAACGACCTCCGGGTTATGAGCCCGACGAGCTACCAGACTGCTCTACCCCGCGATGAATAAGTACTTCAATAAAATTGGTTGCGGGGGAAGGATTTGAACCAACGACCTCCGGGTTATGAGCCCGACGAGCTACCAGACTGCTCTACCCCGCGATATATTAAATTAATTTGTGAAGGAAATTCTGGCGGAGGAAGTGGGATTCGAACCCACGCATGCTCGCACATCTGCTGGTTTTCAAGACCAGTCCCTTCAACCACTTGGGTATTCCTCCATTGGGGTTGGTGGACCCTGTAGGACTCGAACCTACGACCAACCGGTTATGAGCCGGCCGCTCTAACCAACTGAGCTAAGGGTCCAGATTGGTAGCGGGAGTGAGACTCGAACTCACGACCGACCGGGTATGAACCGATTGCTCTAGCCAACTGAGCTATCCCGCCGTAAACAATAATAAATGGTCGGGATGACAGGATTTGAACCTGCGACCCCTTGATCCCAAATCAAGTGCACTACCAAGCTGTGCTACATCC
>CAYRIW010000051.1:0-6556 GCA_964424595.1 uncultured Erysipelotrichaceae bacterium
TTGAGGTCTTCAGTGTCATGCATCACAATCTTTTGATCCATAGCCCAAACAACTATATTGGCAATACCTTGAACAATTACAAAGACGTTCTGGAACTCTATGATCGCTACAATGTACGCTTGAATTTCAGTGGCCACATCCATGCACAGGGCATTGTCCATTCTGAACATACCAATCCAATCTATGATGTGGTGACGAGTTCAATAAGCATCAGTCCCATTCAATATGGATGGGTGACTTATCAAAAGGAGAATGGCTTTGAATACAATATCCGTCAGGTCGATGTCCAAGCTTGGGCAATTGAGAATGAGAAGACGGATCTTAATCTTTTAAACTTTAAAGACTATGCACGAGAATCGTTTAAGGCACTATCGTATGGCCGTACACTTGAAACACTTACGGAACTTGCTCTGTATGATGTGGAAATGAACGAACTCTTGGCTTCAAGCATGTCTGAAGTCAATGCTTACTATTTCCCAGGACATATCGCCAATGAACGTGAACGTTTTCTAAACAGTGAGGGTGTTCTTCAATGGCTGAGTAAAAGTGAGCCTCAACGGACGCGTCGTTATGTCGAGTTCATGCTTCAAGAGAAGCTTGTCAGTCCAATTCATTTGAAGCTTCAAACAGATAATTGAGTTTATGGTAAAATAGGACTATGCAAATTCCAAGTTTCATCATGCCGGCTAAGGGATACTTATTGTCCTTGGAACATGTCCCTGATGACATGTTCAGTAAATACTTATTAGGGGATGGTTTCGCGATTGAACTCCATTTAGGTGAGGTCATTGCGCCATTCAAAGGTAGAATCACAGCGATTTTTCCTGGAGGTCATGCCTTAGGCTTAAGAGGAGACCAAGGGGTTGATATCTTGATCCACATTGGTTTGAATGCAATTCGTTTACGTAATGATCCGTTTGAAATCCATGTGAAAATGGGGGATGAAGTTGAACAAGGACAATTGTTAGTGAAAGCTGATCTGGATAAGTTTAGAGAAGGCAATGTCTTGCCGATCATGCCCGTTATCTTCACCAATCAAGCGATGTTTAAGATGGATTGTTTCGATGTGGATGTGGAAATGGGGCAAAGTGATTGCGTCCATATTCTTGAATAGGCATATTGCTTGAATCCAAACTCCAGCTTCTTTATGCTAAGCATGAAGCGGAGGATATATGAAAAAATTACTAATACCGATCATGGGCTTACTCTTGTTAAGCGCATGTGCGAATGGAGCTACTGTGACGAAAATCAGTGCAGTAAAAGCTAAAGAAATGATGGATACTCAAGAAGTGATTATTGTGGATGTTCGGACACAAGCGGAATACGATGAAGGTTATATTCCCAATGCGATCTTAATCCCAAATGAGTCCATTGATGGTGAACCAATGGAATTGGTTGATAAAGATGCGACGATCTTGGTTTATTGCCGAAGTGGTAATCGAAGTGCCCAAGCCGCAAAGAAACTTGTGGATTTAGGCTATACGAATGTCTATGACTTTGGTGGCATCATCGATTGGCCATATGAGATTGTGAATTAATGCAGAAATGCATTTTTTTAGGATGAATGAAGGGACATAACTTGAAACATGCCACGTAAAGCACGACAGAGTTTACAATCCAATCTGGTCCTTGTGACGCAGAAATCCAACTTACGCATGTACCGAGATGATACTGATCGGGATGTCTTTTTAGATTTACTAAAAAAAGTACAGTCTAATTTCAACTGTGTTGTGTTGGCGTTCTGTTGTTTCGATGAAGATGCGTTTCAAATCGTCATCGATACCAATGGAGCGAATATTTCTAAGATCATTCAATCTTTGACCATTAGTTATGCTTTGCATCGAAGAAGTGAACAGAAACTCTTTACACAACGTTTTAAAACCAAAGCTTTGATGGACGAATCTGAAGTACGGACAGCCATTCAGGGTCTACGTGAAGGGAAGGATGATTATGTGGGCTGCTGCATGTTCTCGGACACACTTCAAAAATATGATTGGATAAAACCCTATACCAATGTTCAATTCTTGAATCTTAAAAAGGATTATGAAGTCAACCCAGACACGGATTTCCAAGCGAAGCTCAATGCGTATCTCCATGCACATCAAATCAGCTTTGAAGAAATTTTAAAGAAAAAAGATTTACGGAATGCATGCATCAAGTACTTTAGACAAGAAATGGACTGTAGCTTAGCAAAGCTTGGTGAAGTCTTTAAACTCTCAGAATCATCCGTATCCAAAATCATCAATAATTAGTGCAAATGTCTTGATATTCAAGTAGTGTCCCCTTATACTTGAATTCGTAAGGAGGGTAGTATGTCACTCAATTTCAGTTTTAGTGGTTTAAATAAATCAAAAGTCGATACCAATATTCTATATGACTTTGTGGCAATCGGTGGTGGACCAGCAGGATACAATGCGGCACTCTATGCGAAACGCAAAGGACTTAAGACCTTGGTCATCGCTAAAAAACCAGGAGGACAACTCCTGAATACCTCTTCAGTCGATAATTATCTTGGTTTTGTGGAGTTATCCGGCGAAGCACTCAGTGAACATTTCATTGAACACATTCAGTCGATTGACGTCAAAGAAGTAAATGATCAATCAATTGAATCCATTCAAAAGATTAATGAGATCTTCGAACTTACCATGGAGAATGGGGATGTCTTAAAGACAAAGACCGTCCTCGTTGCGACGGGTTCAAATCCGCGTAAACTTGGCGTCAAAGGTGAAGATACCTTCGCGAATGCCGGCGTTGCCTACTGTGCCATCTGTGATGCGCCGCTCTTCAAGGGTAAGGATGTCATCATTGCTGGTGGTGGGAACTCTGCGGTTGAGGCAGCCATCGATGTGGCAAAGTTAGCGAAAAACGTTATCGTGATTCATCGCAGTCAATTCAGAGCCGATCAGGTTCTCATTGATAAGATGATGGCTCAAGCAAACATCACCATCCATTTGGAATCTCAAATCCTCGAGATTTACGGCGATACGAGAATGCGTGGTGTCAAAGCTTTAAATAAGAAGACAAATGAAGAATTCAGTGTTGAAGCCGATGGCATCTTTATTGAAATCGGAAATATACCGAACTCTGGATTGGTTAAAGATCTTGTGGATCTCAACGCCAACCAAGAAGTCCTCGTAAACCGTAAACAAGAAACTTCCCTCCCCGGTCTCTATGCCGCAGGGGATGTGACGGACACACCGTACAAACAAATCATCGTGGCGACTGCGGAAGGTGCGAAAGCAGCGCTGGCAGCTAACGAATACATCAATGCCCATTAAAAGGAGAAAAAAATGGAAAAATTATTAAACAAAGAAGTGCAAGATCAATTGCGTGAAGTCTTCAATGAATTAAAAGAAAATGTGACCATGGTCCTCTTCACGAGTGAAAAAGACTGTGAAAGCTGTGAAGCAACCCAAGGCTTATTGACTGAAGTTGCGGAACTCAGTGACAAACTGAGCGTTAAACAATACGATTTGAATTCTGAAGAAGCCAAGCAATATGACATCACCTTAGCCCCAAGCTTTGTCTTACTTAATGCGAAAGGTGAATACCAAGGGGTTAAGTTCAACGGTATCCCTGCAGGTCATGAAATCAACAGCTTCATTTCCGCTTTGATTGAGATGTCCGGCGCAGAAAGTGAAATTCCTGCAGAAATCTTGGAACGTATCCAAAAGATCGACAAGCCTGTAAACATCAAGGTCTTCGTTACCTTGTCTTGCCCACATTGCCCGGGTGCTGTTCAAAAAGCTCATAAGATTGCGATGTTGAATAAGAACGTTGTGGGTGAAATGATTGAAGCTCAAACCTTCTACGATCTTTCAACCAAGTTCAACGTATCTGGTGTACCTAAGATCATTATCAATGATTCCTTGGAATTGGTCGGTAACCAACCGATTGAACGTTTCTTAGAACAAATCGAATCCCTTTAAGAGTGAGTTATCTCATTCTTTTTTTATATATGTTAAAATTGGCTTATGGAAAAGATACAACTTAATAATGAGGTGGCCTTGTCTCGCATCATCCAAGGCCTATGGCGTCTTAAATCATGGAAGATAACGCCTGAAGCATTGTTGGAATTTGTTCATCAGTGCATCGACTTAGGGGTTACTAGTTTTGATACCGCTGAAATTTATGGGAATTACGAAGCAGAAGCGATGTTTGGTGAAGCCTTGAAATTGGAGCCGGAATTACGCTCCAAGATCGAAATCATCACCAAGACCGGAATAAACATGAAATCGGACAAACGTCCGTATTCGATTGGTCATTATGATACGACCTATGATAAAGTCGTTGCATCGTGTAAGAAGAGTATTGATTTGATGCGTTGTGAATACTTGGATGTCTTCTTGATTCATCGTGAAGATCCTTTGATCAACCATAAGGAAGTCGCTCGTGCTTTGAATAATCTTAAAGCGATGGGTTTGATTAAGTCGTTTGGTGTTTCTAATTTCGATCCTTTCAAGTTTGATGCATTGCATAAAGCTACAGGTGGTCAATTGGTCACCAATCAAATCGAAGTATCGCCTTTATGCTTTGAACACTTTAATAATGGGAATATGGATTATCTCCAATCCGTTGATGTGCCTCCAATGATTTGGTCACCTTTAGCCGGTGGGCAGATCTTCACAGGCAAAGATGAACGTTCGACCAATGTACGTAAGGTATTGGAAGAATTATCCAAGGACTACGGTGTTGAGACGGATGTCTTGGTCTATGCGTGGTTGTTAAAGCATCCGGTACGTATGATGCCAATTTGTGGAAGTGGCAAGATTGAGCGTGTGAAGAATGCGGTCAAAGCTTTGGATGTGGAGTTGAAGCACGAAGATTGGTATAAGATCTATGTGGCTTCGAAGGATCAGGAACTCAGATAATGTGGATCTATGTCATTCCCTTATTGGGACTGGTGTACTATTCCTTGGTTGTGGTTTTAGCAAAGAAGTTCAAGTTTAAACGCATCCATGGTTTGTGGTTGCCTGTCATCTTGAATATCTTAGGCATCATCGGCGTGACTTATGCCTCTTTTACGGACAGTACGGGTTGGGCGACCTTAGGGTATCTGATCATGGAGATTCTCGCTTTAGGTTTCTTATTGGTTTATGTCATCAGTTGGGGCATTCATGTCCTCATCGAAAAGTCCAAAAAATAACAACACTTGCATTTGCAGTGTTGTTTTTTTATACTAAGGGGGCTTTAAGTATTCAGAAAGGTGGAGCAGATGGGCGATATCATTGTAGTTCTAGTACTAGTCATCATCGTTGGCGTCATCTTCCGCTATATCTATTTAGAGCGTAAGAAAGCCAAGGCAAGCTGTTATGGGATCGGCTGTATCGGTTGTGCAAAAGCTACTTCGTGTGCTTCTTTGACACCAGAAGAACTGATCGTGAATCTACGCAAAGAAATACGTCAATAGGGAACTTCGGTTTCCTTTTATTTTGGTATACTAAAAGTATGAAAAACGCAAATAAAAAACTTCGTTTGATTTGGAAACAAATCGGGGATATGGATGAGGCCTACTATCGCAGTACTACGATGCCTGAGGGTGTAGACTTGGATTTGGATATTGCATATTTCGAGGATGATGAACCGATGCATCGTTTAGATATCGCGCGTCCAGTGAATCATCAGGGTAAACTTCCTGTTGTGATTCAGATTCATGGCGGTGCTTGGGTTTATGGCCATAAGGATAGTTATTATCGCTACCATGGCATGGAATGTGCCAAGTATGGTTATGCGGTTCTAACGATCAATTATCGTTTGGGTTTCGATCATCCCTACCCATCCATGCTTGAAGATATCTTCGCAGTCCTTCATTGGCTCGAAGCCAATGCCGAGGCGCAAGCCTTTGATGTGGATCATGTGTACATCATTGGGGATTCAGCTGGAGCACATATGGCCGCTTTGACTGCTTTGATTCATGCGTCTAAGGCACTTCAAGATCAATATCATGTGGAAGCTACAAATTTGAAGATCAGAGCCTTGGGCTTGAGTTGTGGTGTGTATGATTTTGATCGTCTGCTTAATGATTCCTATGATATCCCCATGCGAAAGATTTTAATGGAGACAATTTTTGATCGGAAGGACTTCAATGAGCATCCACTTTACACGGTTTCATCTGTATCCAAACTCTTGAATGACAGTTTTCCACCGGCCTATGTGGTGAGCTCGATGGCGGATTCAGCTTATCCTGAAACCAAGTGTCTTGTGGAAGAGATGGAAGCATTGGGACTGACTAAAAAGGTCCGCATCTTTGATGAAAGTCATGCTTTACCGCATGTGTTTAACCTTAAATCCATCTATCCAGAGTCACGGATCGTATTGGATGAAATGTTTGCCTTCTTTGATTCGTTTAGAACTTGAATTCTTTGTTTGTGCGTGCTAAACTTAAAACGCACACTTTGGACGCTTAGCTCAGTTGGGAGAGCACCTGCTTGACGTGCAGGGGGTCAGGGGTTCGAGTCCCTTAGCGTCCACCATTTGTGTTTTGTGCCCGTGGCGCAATTGGATAGCGCATTTGATTCCGATTCAAAAGGCTGCAGGTTCAAGTCCTGTCGGGCGC
>CAYRIW010000052.1:0-6420 GCA_964424595.1 uncultured Erysipelotrichaceae bacterium
ACCTGCGACCCCTTGATCCCAAATCAAGTGCACTACCAAGCTGTGCTACATCCCGACTTTTAAAAAAAATAAAATGGCGCGCCTAGCAGGAGTTGAACCCACAACCTTTTGATCCGTAGTCAAACGCTCTATCCAATTGAGCTATAGGCGCATTTTTCAATGCAACACCAAACAATTCCTTAACAAGTATACGATGGTGGGGATGGTGGGACTTGAACCCACACGATGTTACCATCAACGGATTTTAAGTCCGTTGCGTCTGCCTATTCCGCCACATCCCCAATGGAGGTTCCTGTCGGATTTGAACCGACGGTCACAGAGTTGCAGTCTATTGCCTTACCACTTGGCTAAGGAACCGTTGAAACGGTGCCTTTTTATTATAACAAAACCTTACTAAATTGCAAGACTGAACTTATGCTTTTTTGTGAATTCGCAGAATAAGTGTTCTATCCCAATTTCACATCCATATAATGCTCTGCTTGCGTTTCTATTCTACGATTATGCTTACCATTATGCAAGCTCAATCGACACAAAAAAAGCTCATTACTTGAGCACAAAAGCTCAGTAAACAATTCACATACGAAAAAAAGCTCATTACTTGAGCACAAAAGCTCAGTAAACAATTCACACACGAAAAAAAGCTCATTACTGAGCTTTTACACGTGTCCACTTATCGGTGATGATTTCTTTCAAAGCATCATCATACTTATAGACTTCATCGTTTGGATTATCCATGCGAGGTTGGTACGCAATATTCCCTTCATAATCGCCACCTGGACCGGTTACGGTCTCAAACGCCGAGATGTTGGGTGAAGTATACCCCACATAAATCGTGTTCTTCAAGGCAACTTCGTTGTCCAACATGAAGTCGATCCATTTGTGAGCCAAGTCTACTTCTTTGGCATTCTTCGGAATGATCATCGAATCCATCCAGATGTTGGTGCCTTCTTCAGGGACAAAGAACGACAGATTCTCATTTTGGGAAATGATGTACGCTGCATCGCCTGAGAAGTCGACCGCAAGGTCTTTTTGTTCCGTGATCATGTTGTCGATGATGGTTTCATCGATGTAGATCGGACGGGTTGTTTCATTGATTTCTTTGAGGAGTTCAAACGCTGCTTCGATTTGAGCTTCGTCTGTGGAATTCACAGAATAACCCAAGGCTTTTTGAGCAACCATGAACGCATCACGTGCAGAATCATAGATATAGATTCTATCTGCATATTTAGGATTGTTAAGAACCATCCAGCCTTCATTCTCTAAATCCGCTACATCAACGGTATTCTTGTTATAGATGATTCCGATGTTGCCCCAGAAATAAGGAATGCTGTAGGTATTGTTTGGATCAAACGAACGATTCAACAAATCCGGGTAAAGATTACCCAAATTGCTCAACTTGCTCAAGTCCAAAGGCTGCAAGTAATCTTCCGCAATCAAACGTTCAACCATGTGATCGGTTGGAACCAAGATGTCATAGTACTCACCACTTTGGATTTTGGTGTACATCAATTCATTGGAATCATAGTTGTCATAGATGACACGGACATCATACAAGTCTTCAAACTCCGCTCTGACCGTTTCATCGATGTAAGCACCCCAGTTGAATACTTTTAAAACTTTTTTCTCTTCTCCAGCACAGCCTGACAATACAAGCAGTGCAAGGATCGTGCTGATCAATATCTTTTTCATTGATTTCCTTTTATTGTGCTTTTACTTTTAACCAAAGGTCAGCCATCTTCACCTTTAGCACTTCATCATACATGAAGATTTCATCATTTGGATTCGCAAGACGGACTTCATACGCTGTGTTACCAGCATAATCCCCATCCTCCGCAATCATGGCTTCCCAAACACTTTGATGAACCGTGGTATAACCCACTTCCAAAGTATTCCGTGTTTGAGCATCTTCACTCAACATAAACTCGATCCAAGCGTTTGCCATTTCTGGATTTTCCGCATTGGCTGGGATGACAAAACTGTCGACCCAAATATTCGTACCTTCTTCCGGTACAAAATAACCCATGTCTTCATTCTCATCTAAGATATACGCCGCATCACCCGAATAGACGATTGCTAAGGCTTTATTGCCCGCGATCATGTTGTCGATGACATCATCGGTGACATAAATCGGATTCATGGTGGAGTTCAACTGTGTCAACCAATCAAAAGCCGCTTGCAACTCCGCATCATCCTTGGAATTTGCGGAATAACCCAAAGCTTTTAAAGCCACCATGAACGCATCGCGTTCTGAATCGTAGAAATAAATATTCCCCTTGAACTTGGTGTTCAGAAATACATCCCAGCCAGTTAGATCTGCTTTATCGACTTGCGTCGTGTCATAGATGATTCCAACATTGCCCCAGAAATACGGTGCACTGTATTGGTTGTTTGGATCGAAACTTTGGTTCATTACGTGTGGCATGACATTCGCCATGTTCACAACGGATTTGTCCAAGGGTTGAAGTAGATTCTCATCAATCAAACGTTGAACCATGTAATCGGATGGGACCAAAACATCGTAGACTTCACCACTCATCAACTTGGTGTACATCGATTCATTAGAATCAAAGGTATCGTAAACGACACGCACATCATATTCTTCTTCAAACTCTTCAATCAAAGTCTCATCGATGTAGACACCCCAATTGAATACTTTCAATGTTTTTTCGTTACTGTTGCATCCGGTCAGGATAAACACCAAGACCAGGATTAGCATGCTTAATTTTTTCATTCTGCCTCCTTAAGTTCTTTTTTCTTATTCAACATCGGATAGAGATTCACAATCAACAACACCGCTGTAATGATCACAACCAAGATGGTTGATAAGGCATTGATGGTTGGATTGATCCGCTTCGACATGGTATAAACCAGAATCGAGATATTCTTAACACCGTTTCCACTTACGAAGTATGAGATGACAAAGTCATCAAACGACATCGTGAAAGCGATCAAAGCCCCCGATATGATACCGGGTAATATCATTGGCACAATGACTTTCCACAAAGCTTCAAGCGGTGTCGCTCCAAGATCCAAAGCCGCTTCCGCAATATCTGGATCCAGACGTCTAAGTTTCGGCAATACCGATAAAATGACATACGGTGTACTGAAGATGATGTGTGCCAACAACATCGTCAAGTAACCTTTTTGAATATTCAAGGATGAATACAACAACATCAGTCCAATCGCCGTTACGATTTCAGGATTCAAAATCGGAAAGTTGTTTACACTGAGGACGAGTTCTTTAACCAAACGCTTCGATTTAGATACCCCAATCGCAGCCAAGGTCCCAAGGATCGTTGCCACAAAGGTGGACATCAAGGCGATGCTTAAGGTTGTCGTAATGGCCATCATCATCTCACGATTCTTGAATAGGGCTTCATACCATTGAAGCGAGAAGCCAGACCAAGAGGTCAAGGAACGTGAATCATTGAAAGAGAAGACCATCAAACTGATGATTGGCATATAAAAGAACGCCAGAATGCCCGTCATAAGAGCGAAAATAAGGATTTTATGGGATTTTGCGCCTACCATAACTTACCTCCCTCATTGCCGGTGTTCTCCGATGCATCACGATCCATTTTACGTGTCATCATCATGGATGCCATGATGATAAAGGCCATGATCAAGGAAATCGCACTACCGAAGTTCCATTCACCGACTGTGATGAATTGATTTTCAATCAAGTTCCCGATCAACATGTATTGTCCGCCCCCTAAGAATTTAGGAATGACGAAGGTACTGACAGCTGGTAAGAAGACCAAGGTGATCCCAGAGATGACCCCTGGCAACGACAATGGCAAGACGACTCTTAGGAATGTTTGCAAAGGATTCGCACCCAAGTCATGACTGGCATGAATCAAGGCTTTATCCAACTTCGCAAGCACCGTATAGATCGATATGATCATGAAGGGTAGAAAGTTATACACCATCCCCAACATGACCGCAAAGTCTGTGTACATCAACTTCATTGGCGGTAGACCAATGAATTCCAATAAACTATTCAACAAGCCACCATCCGATAGGATACTGATCCAAGCATAGGTTCGAACCAACATGTTGATCCACATCGGTAAGGTGATCAAGAGGATCAATAAGGTTTGTGATTTTTCAGATGCATTCGCAATGATGTATGCGATCGGATAACCGATGATGATGCATAAGATCGTTGTGATCAATGCGACTTCTAAGGACTTTAATAGCACCTTGATGAAGACGGGATCGAAGAAACGGAAGAAATTATCTAAGGTGAAGCGGAAGGAGATCAATTCATTGCCACTGGTTGTGAAGGCATAGAGCACAATCAACAACATCGGTACGACAATGAACAAACTCATCCAAACGATGTAGGGTTTGACTAAACTAGCGTAACCCTTCATCCTAGTAGCTTCCCATCTTATACATGATATGGATGTCTTCAGGGAAGAAATGGAGCCCTACTTCTTTATCCAATTCAACCTTATCCGTTGTGTGGATGATCCATTCACGATACGGTGTCTCAACGACGACTTCGAAGTGCACGCCTTTGAAGATGGTCGACTTGATGATTCCCTTGATACGTCCCATATCCAAAGGAACGATATCGATGTCTTCAGGACGCAAGACGATGTCCACTTCAAGATTGTCTTCAAAGCCATAATCGACACATTCAAAAATTTGATCGTCAAATTTAACTTTATAATCTTCCAACATCAACCCTTCCAAGATATTCGATTCACCAATGAAATCCGCTACGAAGCGATTCTCTGGTTCATTGTAGATATCCGTAGGACTGCCGATTTGTTGGATCTCACCGTTGTTCATGACAACGATCGTATCCGACATTGTCAAGGCTTCTTCTTGGTCATGCGTGACATAGATGAAGGTGATGCCGACTTCCTGTTGGATCTTCTTCAATTCAACTTGCATTTCTTTACGTAATTTTAAGTCGAGTGCACCCAAAGGCTCATCCAAGAGCAGAACCATCGGTTCATTGACCAAAGCACGTGCGATCGCAACACGTTGTTGCTGACCACCAGAAAGCAAAGTGACTGGACGATCTTCATAACCTTGAAGATTGACCAACTTCAACATCTTCTTTACTTTTTGCTCAATCGTTTGTTTGTCTTGTTTCTTGATGTGTAAACCAAAAGCAATGTTGTCATGCACATTCATGTGTGGAAACAAGGCATAGCGTTGGAAGACCGTATTGATCTCACGTTTGTAAGGCGGCACATTGCTGATTTCGATGTCATCGAAATACACATGGCCTTCATTTTGGGAGATGAAGCCCCCTAGAATTCTTAAAAGTGTCGTTTTACCACAACCACTGGGTCCAAGTAAGGTGACAAATTCATTTTCATGGATCGATAGATTGATTCCTTTTAGAACCAAACTATCATCAAAACTTTTTACGATGTTTTTAAATTCAATCAGTTTTCGCATAGTGCCTCCTAGAACAGTGGTGGGGTACAAACCCACAGTAATTTTAATTCCGATTTGGTCTCATTCGTCAAATAATGATCATGAGCCCCTTTGATGTAAAAGGTTTGACCCTTCTTAACAAGATGTTTTTTTCCATCCACAACAAGACACGCTTTACCACTCAACACATAGCCGAATTCTTCACCATTATGCGGTTGAATCAGCTGCGAACGTTGACCTGGTTTCAGGTCCAATAGAATGGGTTCCATATCGTTTTTCTGCGCATTGGGAACGATCCAATGTACCGTCCCATCTTCACGCTCATCGACGAAGTAATCCTCTTGAACAAAGACGATTTTCTCATCTTTCTCACCTTGAAAGAACTGGGCTAAAGTCACACCCAAAGCTTCTACGATATCACTTAGGGTGGCGATCGAAGGTGAGGTTAAATCGCGCTCAACTTGTGATAGAAAGCCTTTCGACAACTCAGAACGACTGGCCAACTCTTCAAGGGTCAGCTTATTCTTGGTTCTCAGTTGCTTGATTCTGTGTCCAATTTCCATCGTACTCCTTTGTTTAGCTTTACTAAACTATTTAGCATTTTATACTAAACACAAGGAACATTATAAAACAATTGCACTAGAATGCAAGAGCTATGCTAAAAAAAATAAAGCAAAATAAAAAAGAAGCTTTCGCCTCTAATTTACATACGCTCTTTGAATGAACTTCTCAAGCATTGCTTTGGATTGGAATCCAACAACCTGACCAATAACCGAACCATCCTTGAACAATAACAAAGTTGGAATCGACATGACATTATAGCGTTGCGCCAGCTCTTGTTCGACATCCACATCAACGGTAATGATTTTAACTTTATCCGCCATTTCTTTCGATAACTGTTCCAAGACCGGTGCGATCATCTTACAAGGTCCACACCATTCGGCTGAAAAATCAACTAAGACAACACCTTTTTTTGTAGTGGCATCAAATTCTAATGCAGTAACTGTTTTCATAATTTTC
>CAYRIW010000053.1:0-5729 GCA_964424595.1 uncultured Erysipelotrichaceae bacterium
AATATTTGTTAAAACATTAACAAGTACTTGACAATATTTTAACAAGGTTTAAGATAAAAACATGAATACTGATTCACCTTTTATATTCAGAGAGGAAACTTATGCAAAAAGGGAAAACGATTAATGAATTGAAGTTGGGCGATACCGCATCATTTACCAAAATCATTACTGAAGAGGATGTGAATTTGTTTGCTAAAATATCGGGGGACCATAACCCAGTTCACTTAGATGAGGCTTATGCATCCACAACCCTATTTCAAACACGAATTGCGCACGGCATGCTGGTCGCATCGCTGTTTTCAACCGTGCTAGGCACAGAGCTCCCAGGGCCGGGATCGATTTATTTAGGACAAGAAGCTCGATTCGTCAAGCCGGTGAAGTTGAACGATACCATCACCGCAACGGTCAGTGTATCTGAAATCATCCTTGAGAAAAATCGCATCCTTCTAGAGACCATTGCTTACAATCAATTGGGTGAGATCGTCGTGAAAGGTGTGGCAACCATCATGCCACCAAAGGCTTGATATGGATTTCAATTTGAGTTCTAAGCATCAATTGATGCGTACGATGTTTCATGATTTTGCGATCAAATATGTCAAACCGCTTGCAGCAGAGATCGATGAAGAGGAACGTTTTCCAACCGAAACACTTCAGAAAATGGTTGAGGCAAAAATGATGGGCATCCCTTTCGCACAAGAATGGGGAGGGGCTGGAGCCGATACCTTAACTTACATTTTAGCCGTCGAAGAACTCTCAAAAGTCTGTGCAACGACTGGTGTCATCTTATCCGCGCATACATCCCTTGCGGCGCATCCGCTTCACCAATTTGGAACGGCTTATCAAAAAGAAACTTATCTAAGACCCTTAGTGGAAGGCAAAGCCCTCGGCGCCTTTGGTTTGACGGAACCCAATGCTGGAACCGATGCGGCTGGTCAACAAACCGTTGCGATCAAACACGATGATCATTACTTGATTTCAGGTTCTAAAATATTCATCACAAACGCTGGTTATGCCGATATCTATATCATTTTTGCGATGACGGATAAAGCAGCTGGAACACGTGGCATCTCTGCTTTTATTCTTGAAAAAGACATGCCTGGCTTCAGTGTTTCCAAAAAAGAAAAGAAGCTGGGAATTCGTGGTTCTTCCACTTGTGAATTGGTCATGCAGAATGTCAAAGTACCCCTTTCCAATCTCTTAGGTCAAGAAGGCAAAGGCTTTAAGGTTGCGATGAGCACACTGGATGGCGGACGTATCGGCATCGCTGCACAAGCCTTAGGCATTGCTCAAGGTGCACTTGATGAAACCATTCAATATGTCAAACAACGTAAACAATTCAATAAGTCCATCAGTGCCTTCCAGAATACTCAATTCAAGTTGGCAGATATGGCCATGAAAGTTGAAGCAGCACGTTTGCTCGTCTATAAAGCTGCGGTTCTCAAAGATGAGGGTAAGTCCTATTCGACTGAAGCCGCCATGGCCAAACTTTACGCATCAGAAACGGCAATGGAAGTCACCACCCAAGCTGTACAACTCTTTGGGGGTTATGGTTATACACGCGATTATCCGGTTGAGCGCATGATGCGAGATGCCAAGATCACAGAAATTTACGAAGGGACATCAGAGGTTCAACGCATGGTAATCAGTGCGTCCCTCTTAGGGTAATACAGTATGAACATCATTGTTTTAGTCAAACAAGTACCTGATACGACGGAGATGAAGATCGATCCGATCCATGGCACCTTGATTCGTGCTGGTGTACCTTCCATCATCAACCCAGATGATATGGCCGGTATTGAAGCGGCTTTGAGTTTGAAAGACAGGTATGGCGGAACCATCACTGTCGTAAGCATGGGTCCTTTGCAAGCCGAACGCATGTTAAGAGAAATCCTGGGTCGCGGCGTTGATCAAGCGGTTCTTTTATCGGATGCGAAATTTGCTGGCGCCGATACTTGGGCAACTTCTACAACCTTGGCCGCATGGTTGAAAACACAGGCATTTGACTTGATCATCGCAGGTCGTCAAGCCATTGATGGGGATACCGCTCAAGTAGGTCCGCAAGTGGCCGAAAAACTCGGGATTCCTCAAGTGTCGTATGTCGAATCCATTGAAGCGTGTGATGGGACTTGGCTCAGCTTGAGTAAAGCTTATGAAGAGGATTCCGAATTGTTGGAAGTGAAACTCCCTGCTTTGATCACGACCTTGAGTACAATGAACAGGGATCGAGGCATGAATGCGGTGGATGCTTGGGCCGCTTATGATAAGCCGCTTACACTTGTACGTTTCAGTGATCTCGGTTTGTCAGAGTCGGATGTTGGTTTAAAGGGATCCCCAACACAAGTCAAAAAGACCTTTACACGAAGTTTAGAAGCTGCTTCATTAAAGACCGATTTGAGTCCTGAAGAAGCAGCACGATTGATCACGGATGTGCTCATCAAAACCATGGAGGCCTGATATGGAAACCAAAGATATTCTCGTATTCATTGAACAACGTGATAATGTCATTCAAAGTGTTAGTTATGAACTTTTAAGTGAAGCACGTAAACTTGTTAAACAAATCAAACATGTGAAATTTGAAGTCGTAGGGATTCTACTGGGCAGTAATCTAGGTCAATTGCCTCATGATGTGTTGAACCATGGGGCAGATCGTGTCTATGTGGCGGATCATCCAGAACTTGCTCATTATTCCACATTGCGCTATACACATGTCATTAGTGAATTGGTAAAACAACATAAGCCGGATGCCTTTCTGATCGGTGCAAGTGTCATCGGGCGTGACTTGGCACCGCGTATTGCGGCACGTTTGGATACAGGCCTTATTGCGGATGCGACAAAGATTGAGATCAACCCCAATGAAGAGAACACTTCTGAGTTGTGGATCACACGACCTGCTTTTGGGGGCAATCTCTTCGGAACCATCGTCTGTCCTAACCATCGCCCTCAAATGGCAACGATACGCCCTCAAGTCTTGGATGCGGATTTCTTTCAAGCGAATCGTCCGGGCATCATCATCAACCTTCCCTATAAACCCATGGAAGATGGTGTTCGCATCTTGAAGCGGACTAAGAAGCATAACATAGGACCCGACATCACTCATGCGAATATCTTGGTTTCGGGTGGTCGAGGGATGTTGAATTGTTTTGATTTGTTGGATGAAGTGGCAGTTTTAACAGGTGGCGTCGTTGCCGCAAGTCGTGGTGTTGTGGATAAAGGGGCTGCACCTAAAGATATCCAAGTTGGGCAAACCGGAAAGACCGTACGTCCACGTTTATATCTTGCTTGTGGCATTTCTGGTGCTGTTCAGCATACCGCCGGGATGGATAAATCAGAGACCATCATTGCTATCAACGCGGATCCTCAAGCCCCTATCTTTGGCGTTGCGACCATCGGTATTGTGGGGGATGCGAAAGTGATTCTACCGCTTGTCATCGAAAATCTTAAAGCCTACAAACAAAAACACCAATAGTAAAGACCCCTGCAAAAACAGGGGTTTACTATATTCATGCATTTAAACATCCAACTAAAAGGATAAGCATTTCCAAGAAGTCACGTATTCCCAATTTAGAGCTGTTGGGGCTGAAGACACGGTTTCCCATACACCATTGCGTTTTAACTCAAGTGCTGCAAATTCAAAGTGACAGTTTGCTATTCCAATATCGTTCAATTGTAAGTCATAGTTCATAACGCCATAACCTGGTGTACGTGTAAGGTAGAAGTGATAATGATCTTTGTCTTTGATGATACGCCAAGGTTGCTTATTGGATGCGGAAGGAGCGATGCGAACCATCTCAAGTACTTTAGCGTAGTCACCGATTGCACTTAAATCGAGCGCTGCTTTTCCATCGCCTTCAAGGAACAACTCTGATGATGGTTTACGTTGGTCAGACTTTGCGAGGATGCGCATTGTAGATTCAATCATCGATTGCTTGTTTTTCTTATAACCAAATGCGATTAAAATAACCAATTTTTCATTATTCTTTAGAGCTAAGTGATCTTCAAAGGATGAACGATCAAACGTTCCTCCCAACCAGCAAGTCCCTAAGCCAAGACCTGTTGCGATGAGGACAATCTTCTCAATGTGATAACCTAGATTCAATGCGTCCACTTCTTCTTGAGTTGTAATCACGGCAACAAAGTTACGGGTTCCTTGAATGATGCCATAGGTTCCTAGTTTTTGTGCTTCTTCGCCTTTTGATTTGCTTTGAATCAACTTGCAATAAGCCTTCTGTGATAATCCTTTATTTACAGCATCGATTGCTTGGTTTAATTCATCCATTGCCTCTGCTTTTATAGCACTTTGCTCAAAGGTTCGAACGGAGCTTCGATTTTGCATCCATTGTATCCAATTTATTGTTTCCATGTTTTACTTCCTTATTCAGCATTTCAGAGCCGATACCAACATCTTAACAGAAAGCTTAATTCAGTGAGTTGCTATTTCATAAGCCACTATAAAAAAAGATTACATTTTTTTGTTTCCATATTAAGAGCGAATCACTCTTTCATAATTATTGATACTTCTATACAGTCCATATTATTATCTCAAAAAAAAAGTTCTCTTTAGGTGTTCAAAATTCACAATGTTGCGCTTAACTTGAGAAATTATTCACTTAAAAAAGTGGAGGACTTCTTTTTTACAGTTCATCGGTATTTAATGTCTTTAGTTCTTCATTCCTTAAGAATTGACTTATAACGGCAATAATACCCAATAATAATGGTACTCCTAAAACGATCAATGCATTTCTCTTATAAAGGTTTTGTAACATACTGTCCAACATATTGAGTAAAACAAAACTTAAAAACAACCACGCAATAATATAACCAATATAATGTTGAGTATAGTTAATTAATTTATAAACCAATTTCGGACTAAACAAGAGTATTAAAAAAACTTGATTATATAAGAAAAAGACATAGTGTAATGCTGCAAGTTGAATTTGAATGTTCAATTCAGTTGAAAGCATCATCGTTGATGTTATTCTTAAAACTAGATAAAGAACATATGGCAAAGAGAAGAAATAGATAAGAAAAACGATATTTTTCATTGAAACTATTTTTCTCATTGATAGTGTTTCATTTTTTTCAATATTTCCAGTAATTTTCAATTCTTTATTATTAACTTCATTTTGCAATTCTTCTGAACGAACATCGATAACGCTCTTTTTTAGAGTTCCAAATTTCCAAAGAATAAGTGGATAAACAAATAGTATCATTAGAAAGATCAGTAATCGTAAAATTGCATCTGGCGCAAGAAAAAAAATAAAAATTCCAATTGAGCGAATAAAAATGCCGTATTTTAAATCGAGTGTTAAGCGTGTTACGCAATTACTACACTTTAATTCTCGAGTTAATGATGTATTAACATTTTTAAACACATCCCAATAGCTAAACCAATGATTACAGTTCGAACAGTTCATTAAAATCACCTTTCTCAATTAACAAAGTTCAAATCTAATTAACTTCTAAACCTTTCCACCCATCTGTCCCTCATTCTCTTACAATAAAGCGTTCTAAATTAAAAAAAATCAGCAATTCTATGCTAATAATTTGTATTTATAATTCACTAGCCCCACTCCAAGCCATTATAATTCCCCACTTATTTATGTTTGTAATAACAAATATAATTGATAAATCAACTATAACACAATATTGATTACGGCGTCACTTTTGAGCCACACGTTTCGCTCGAGTTGTGCCAGTTGTTTCGGGGAAGTTGTGCCACTCAATTCGGA
>CAYRIW010000054.1:0-5550 GCA_964424595.1 uncultured Erysipelotrichaceae bacterium
AAAGCCTCAACTGTAACGTTGAGGCGATATCTTGCGAATGGCTTTCACCACAGCTGGAACAATGATCACAGCCGCGAATAATTCGAGTAATCCATTGGTTGAAATGATGATGGTGATGATGGTTGAGAAGGCTTGATTGAAGCTCAAGACCCCTTCCGATGCAAAGATGAAGATTGAACTTAGAACCAAGATCGTATTACTCAAGGTCCCAACGCCTGCGACCAAACCATACTTCAACACTTCTTTCACATTAACCTTATCCAAAGCGAGGGTGGTATACGATACAATCAAACCCACCAACACACGTGGTACGATGGACACCATCGGATTCAAGAAAATCATGGCTTCGATGGTTCCCAAGGTCAGGGCATAGAAATAACTGGTCAGACCCCAAGTCAAACCCAAGACCAAACCTCCAATCGGCCCCATCAGAGCTGCTCCAATCAAGACGGGAATGTGGATGGTGGTGATGGAAAACAGTCCTGTTTGGATGTATCCAATATTCGGAATAAAAGTCATCAAGATGATAAGACCCATCAAGATGCCTAAACGTGTGATGCGTTGGATGGATTGGCGACGATTCATTGTTCTCCTTATTCAGCTTCAAATAAAGCTGTCGATAGGTAGCGCTCACCGTTATCCGGTAGGATGACGACGATGTTCTTACCTTTATTTTCTGCTCGTAGTGCGTATTCAACAGCACTGTGTAATGCGGCTCCACTTGAGATGCCTACCAGTACACCCTCTATTTTAGCAAGCAATCGCGCTTTGTCAAAAGCTTCCTCTGTTTTGACCTTTAAGATTTCATCGTAGATTTTCGTATCCAATGTCTTTGGGATGAAGCCAGCTGCCCATCCTTGGATCTTATGAGGGCCAGCACGACCTTCACTCAAAAGCGGCGCATCAAAGGGTTCCGATGCGACAACCCAGACATCTTTATTCTTTTCTTTCAGGAATCGACCTGCTCCACTGATGGTACCACCGGTCCCTATACCCGCAATCAAGGCATCCACATTGCCCTCTAGAGCTTCATAAATCTCTCTTCCTGTTGTCCGATAATGGACATCAGGGTTGGCTGGATTTTCAAATTGAGAAGGAACAAAAGCATTTGGAATGGTCTTTGCCAACTCTTCTGCTTTTGCGATCGCACCTTTCATCCCTAAAGGTCCTTCCGTTAAAACCAACTCAGCCCCATACGCTTTTAACAATTTTCTACGCTCGATGCTCATGGTTTCAGGCATTGTAAGAATGATACGATAGCCTTTGCTTGCGGCAATGGCTGCTAGACCAATCCCCGTGTTTCCACTGGTTGGTTCGACAATAACCGAACCTCGCTTTAACAAACCTTCTTGTTCAGCACGTTCGATCATGGCTAAGGCGATACGATCCTTGACACTCCCTGCTGGGTTAAACGATTCGAGTTTTGCATAGATTTGTGCTTCGATGCCCAATTCTTTTTCAAAACGATTTAAACGCAACAAGGGTGTGTTACCAATTAGTTCACGTGCACTTTGTACGACTCTTGACATATTTCTCCTTTACATAGTTTATTGCTATGTGTTATATGCTATAATATAGCCACATACCATTGATTTGTCAATGCTTGTGATTGGAGGTTCTATGATATTCAATACCAAAGTACGTTATGGTTTAGCCGTTGTATTCACGCTCGCAAATAAAACATCCTTCATCTCGATACAATCCATCGCTACAGAGCTTGGTTTATCGAAGACCTACTTGGAACAAGTCTTTACCTTACTCAAAAACAATCAAATCGTAGAGTCGATCAAAGGTCCTCAAGGTGGTTATCGACTTCTTAATCTTAATGATTTGGATGTCTATACCGTATTCAAGGCATTGGATCCTGATTTGATTGCTTACGAAGAGGAATCCGCATTACTGACACCCCATTTAAATACGCACTTAAGTGAAACGATTTATCGTCCACTTCATGAAACGATGATCGTTCAATTGAAACAACTCAAAATCAAAGATCTCTTGATTAAAGATGATGATCCAATGTATTTCATCTAATCAATCTCCTTTACTTTAGTGAGTACGTCTTTTAAACTGTAACTGTTATAAAGGAGTCCAACATGTTAAGTCTTAATCCTTATCTTATCCAAAATGTTGAATTAAAAAATCGGATCGTCATGCCTCCGATGTGTATGTATTCAGCTGTAAACGGCTTTGTCCAACCCTTTCACCTTACCCATTACGGCAGTCGTGCTGTGGGCGGTGTCGGAATGGTCATCGTCGAAGCGACCGCCGTAAGCCCTGAAGGACGCATCACCGATAAAGACCTCGGCATTTGGGACGATCAGTTCATCGAGGGTCTTCAAAGCCTTGTCCAAGAAATCCATCGCTATGGCGCAAAAGCCTTCATTCAATTGGCTCACGCTGGCCGCAAGAGCATGTCTAGCGCAAATCCTCATATCGCTCCAAGTTCGATCCCGTTCAGTGAAGAATATGAACAGCCGGTTGCCATGGATGTCGATGACATCGAACGTTTCAAACAATGTTTCGTGAATGCCGCAAACCGTGCGATCAAAGCTGGTTTCGATGGGATTGAAATCCATGGAGCTCATGGGTATCTCTTACACGAGTTTTTATCTCCATTAAGCAATCATCGTGATGACAATTATGGTGGCAGCTTAGACAATCGTGCCCGTCTCTTGCGTGAACTGATTACAGAGGTACGTCGTTCCATCGGTAAACAAGCCATTCTTCAAGTGCGCATCTCCGCAACAGATTACGATCCTGAAGGCATCACACCTGAAGATGTCATTGAAATCTTAAGGCCTGTTAAAGAACATTTAGACTTTGTGCATGTAAGCTCAGGCGGCAATGCTCTACGTCGCATCGATTTGAAACCTTTGTATCAAGTTGCCTTTAGCAAAACCATTAAAGATGGACTCGGCTTACCGACGATTGCGGTGGGGTTGATCAACACCATGGAAGAAGCAGAGGCGATTCTTGAAAACAATGAAGCCGATCTCGTTGCGTTCGGTCGTGAACTCTTACGTAATCCCTATATCGTCGTCCAAGCGTACGCAAAAGAAAAGGATCTGGAACACCTTCCAGAACCTTATCTAAGAGCCTTTAAATAATTATTCAAGAGGCGTCAATTCGCCTAAATCAAACGTATAATCCAACGTGAATACATTCGTGCCAGGTACATAGTACTTGGCATTTTTGTTATTACGATACGCCACAAGTGAACCTAAATCATTGCTGAAGTTGCCTACATTATAAATCTTAAGCGGGTCATAGCCATATTGAATCAGAAGATTCGCCAGATAAGTCGCTTCCACACCTGCAGTTGAAGTGATGAAGATGTACTTATCCTTTGGAAACAATGCTTTCAGTAAATACTCCGATTCTTCAAAGCGTGGTAGATAACTTCCAATCCCACCCAATTCAACCAATAATTTATTGTCCGAATCCAAGACCTTGGTCATCTTAAATAATGTTTGCCCTTCAACCAGATTCGCAATCAATTCATAAAAAGGATACGCCACAAAGCCTGCAATCGTACCTTCTTCAATTGCTTGATTCAGTTCACGTGTATCCACATAAAAGACATCTTCTCTAAAGAGATAATCATCTAAATTCGTACTTGTAATGGGTGAATCCTGAATTTTTACCGATTCATTTTTACCTGGAACTGATAAAACGACATTCTCTTCAACCATAGGTTCTGCTTGGCAAGCCGTAAAAATCAATGAGATCAAAAATACTAAAACCATAACTTGTGAAATTCTTCTCATAATTGCATCTATTCTTTTCCTTACCTCCAAGTTATAACATAAAAAACGCTAAATATCTTTGCATTTCGTGATTTTTTAATAAGCAAGACTGTTATCTTTGACTTGATTCGCTAAAATTATTTGTGAAAGGAGTCACAATGAAAAAAATACTATTCTTCTTACTACTAAGTTTAGTCTTGTCTAGCCTTTATGCTTGTGCTGCCGATCAAGCGGAACCAACTGGCGATCCTGTCGCAAACACCCCTGTGGAGTGCAGTGATGGAACTGAACTCAGCCTTGAACAAATCAATGAATTCTTGAACACAAGTGCTGATTTAGGTCCAGGATCGATCGCGAACACTGTTGCCATCGTTCCAATCGATCACATCGATGGGCCTCGTAATGAATCTAGTTTCTACGCATTCGTACATTACAAATACAAAGCACGTGATTACATCAAATATCAAATCACGTACCTCTCATGTACCTGTCGTGCAGCATCCGTCAACTATTGGCAAACCGCATACGTAGAATTAAGCCTACCTGAATCCAAGGTAGCCGATGAAGTCACCGTTCGCTATCTATCCTTTGATAAGGATCCAAATGGTGAATACAACGGAGGTTTCTGGGGCGATAGCAACCCAACGCCTGCTGGTGTCAGTTATTCCGTCTTTAAGACAGAATATATCCCTTACTTCATCGACAAAGATTATGCTTACATCAAATCATTAAGTGTTATGGAAGACATCAAACTCGAAGATTATCAAGCAAATGGGCGCGAAGCCTTCAAATTGGATACCTTCACCGGATCATCCGTTTCGACAAACAATATTATCCGGATGTTGAATGCAATCATGACATATCACTTAGAAGACGAATACTTTGATTAAAAGGAAAAAGGAAATGAAAAAATTATTAGCTCTAATTGTCTTAAGCTTAGTTTTAGTAGGCTGTGCCAAATCTGAAACACAACTACAAGAAGAAGGTTGGGTCCTCAATCCTGCTGAAAATGGATATGTCCTACAAGCAGAACTTCCTGCTCCAATCGACACCACAAAGAAATACGTCCCTGCAAAAGATCAACCTGAAAAGAACTGTGAAGCGGGTGTCTATGCTGCAAGCTGTTCATCCATTGGTGTAGAAAACTTAGACCAATACTTGAATCGTGATGATGTCGTGTACATCGACCTCCGCGATTTCAAAGATTACTCAATGAAGCACTTACGTAATTTCGAAGTCATTCCTTATTTCGCATACATCTTTAATGCTAATGCAAATACCGATGAAACCATGGTTCAACTCTATGGCGGTACAATCGATGCTCCTGTAGCTGTATACAAAGAATCCGATGCTTTGTTGAATGCACTCTTCCCAAAAGACAAAACAATCTTCTTGATGTGTCAATCCGGTGGTCGTGTTGCTCAAATGATGAAGATTCTTGAAGTTAAAGGTTACGATATGAGCAAGATTTACAACGTAGGCGGTATGGGTCAATTCACCGATGCCAAGTACGAACAATACATCACCAATACTGGCGAATTCTCAGTCGATGCGGCTTACCTCATCAACGAAGTCAACAGAAACTAAGTTTCTATCATCCTTGTAAAAAAAGATTCACCTCAGGGTGAATCTTTTTATTCGTCTTCTGTTCTTACTTCAATTTTATCATGCGGTACTACAATACGTACTTTTAGGATGCGCTTATCCTTGATCTTCAAGATCTTAAATAGGACACCTTCATGTTCAAGGTCCATAAGTTCGTGATCATCTGGAATACGTCCAAGTTTACTAATTAAGAAGC
>CAYRIW010000055.1:0-5356 GCA_964424595.1 uncultured Erysipelotrichaceae bacterium
ATGATTAGGCTAGAAAGGAATTTATCAATTTACTAACCTAAATTGATAATACGAAGCACATGAAAGTAAGCATGCAATGGTTGGGTCGCTATGTCGACTTGACGAACATCAAAGCGGAAGATTTAGCCGATAAACTCACTTTGGCTGGTTTGGAGGTCGAAGGTGTCGAACCCATCGCACAAGGAACAAACCTGGTTATCGGAGAAGTTGTGTTCTGTGAAGCCCATCCGGAATCGGATCATTTATCCATCACCAAAGTCAATGTGGGAGATGACGTCTTGGATATCGTGTGTGGTGCGCCGAATGTGGCCAAGGGACAAAAAGTCATCGTGGCTAAGGTTGGGGCTGTATTGCCCGAAATCACGATCAAGGCATCCAACATCAAGGGTCAAGCTAGCAATGGGATGATTTGTTCATTGTTGGAGATTGGAATCAATCCAAAGACGCTAAGTGATGACCAAAAAAATGGCATCGAGGTCTTGGATCCAAGTTTAGAAGTGGGCCTAGAAGCGCTTAGCACATTAGGTTTAGATGATGTCATCTTGGATATCAAACAAACACCGAACCGGAGTGATTTCAATGCGTTATGGTCGGTGGCGTATGAAGTTGGGGCATTGTTTAATCGTGAAGTCAAATTGCCTTGGCAAAAAGACTATGCATTAAAGGGGTCAAAGAGTGATTTGATCATCGCATCAGAAACAGCGAAATGTCCTTTAATCTATGGTAAAAAGATTGGTCGCGTCACGATCAAAGCAAGTCCTGAATGGATGCGCCGTGATTTGGAAGCAGTCGGAATGAAGTCCATCAACAATGTGGTGGATATTTCAAACTATGTCATGTTGGAGACAGGTCAACCTTTGCATTTCTACGATGGGGCGAAATTACCTAAAATGGAAATCATCGTCAAAGAAGGTTTAAGTGAAAGCATTACGACCTTGGATGGATCACAAATGCCTTTGGATCTTAATGACATCGTCATCACGTCAAACAATCAAGCCATCGGTTTAGCGGGCATCATGGGCGGGGAAGACAGTAAGATCGATGAGCTTACACAAAGCATCGTCATCGAAGCAGCTCAGTTCTCACCCAGTCAGATACGTCATACATCACGTCGTGTGAATTTACTGACCGAAGCAAGTCAACGTTTCGTCAAAGGCTTGGATCCACAAAGCATCTTGAAGGCAATGGATCGCGCAACGGAATTATTGGTTGAATATGCCGATGCACAAATGATTGAAGAGACCATCAACTGTGGAGAAGTATCTAAGGATTTGCTTAAGGTCAGCGTTCATCTTCAACACATCAATGATTTGTTGGGTACGGAAGTCAGTCTAGAGGCAGCCTTGGATATCTTCACACGCCTTCATTTCAGTCCTGTTGAAAAGGATTTATTGATTGAATGCACGATTCCAAGTTATCGTTTGGACATCAGTGTAGCGGAAGATTTGATTGAAGAAGTCGGACGTTTCATCGGTTATGCGGATCTGAAGGGAAGCTTGCCGGTCATGCCGACAACGCAAGGCTCCTATGATGTGCGCCAAGCGATACGTCAACGTTTACGTCAATTGTCCGTAGGTTTTGGTTTGAATGAAGTCATCACCTACAGTTTGGTTCATGAAGATAAGACTAAGATGGGTGTTTACCCACTTGATAATCCTGCAAGTCTTTTATCACCTTTGAGTGAAGAGCGACGTTTCATCCGGAATAACCTCTTAGCAAGCATGTTGGAGACGGCTACTTATAATCAAGCGCATAAGATCAAGGATTTTGGTATCTTTGAAGTATCGAATTTAAATACGATCGCAATCAATCAAGAACGTTATGCGTTTATCTTGAGTGGACAATATGAACGCTCCATTTGGCAAAAACAAGTTTTACCGTATGATTACTATGCCGCAAAAGGCATCGTGGAGCGTCTGCTGAGTGAGTTGGGAGTCAATCTCAGTCGTGTTCGTTTTGATTCTAATGAAGGATCGACTTTCTTCCATCCCTTACGTTCTGCCATCGTCAAGATTGATAATAAAGTCTTTGGCATGATTGGTGAGATCCATCCGAAGTTGGCGAAGGCACAGGATTTAAGTACAGTGGTCATGGGTGAACTCATCATTGAACAACTCTTGTCTTTGAAATTAGCGAAGGTTCGTTTCAGTCCAGTCAATAAAATGCCTGCGGTCGTACGTGATATCGCCTTGGTCGTAGATGAGACAGTGATGGTCAGTGAAATTGAAAAAGTCATCAAGGCTGTTTCAAAAGATCGCATTCAATCAGTTCAAATCTTTGATGTCTATCAAGGGGATAAAGTTGAAGCGGGTAAGAAATCCATTGCGCTGAAAATTGTTTATCAAGCCAATGATCATACGCTGAGTGAAGAAGAAATCACGCAATTGTATAACAATACGATTGAAGCATGTAAAAAAGGCTTGAATGCACAGTTGCGTATCGCTTAAAATAACAAAGTAACAAAGAGGTGTGACATGGGAAGAGCATTTGAAGTAAGAAAAGCGGCGATGATGAAAACATCCGCTGCGAAAACAAAAGTCTATTCACGTTTTGGTAAGGAAATTTACATTGCAGCAAAAGCAGGTGTGCCAGATCCGGAGATGAACCAAGGTTTGAAGCGCATGATTGAGCGTGCAAAGGCGAATCAAGTGCCGGCGGATGTTATCAAACGTGCGATTGAAAAAGCGAAGGGTGGAACCGATGAGAGTTACACCAGTGTTCGTTATGAAGGCTTTGGACCTGGGAACTGTACGATCATCGTGGATTGCTTGACGGACAATGTGAATCGTACGGTCAGTGATGTTCGTAATTGTTTCACCAAAACCAAATCCAAGATGGGTGTATCCGGTTCGGTTGCACATCTTTATGATCATATCGGAATCTTAGCTTTTGATTATGCGGATGATGAAGCGATGTTGGATGCGCTCGTTGAGCATGATGTGGATGTGATCGATTTGGAATTGGATGGTCAGACGATGAATCTTACCGTCAATCCCAATGATTTGTACAAAGCAAAGGTAGCCGTTGAGTCTTTGATTCCCGAAGTGGAATTCAGTGCGCTTGAAACCACCATGAGCCCTCATGAAATGGTCAGCCTAAGTGGTGAAGATGTGGATTTGTTCCAACGTTTCATGAATATGATCGATGAGTTGGATGATGTTCAAGAAGTCTATCATAATGTAGAGATGTAAAAAGCACGATCACGTGCTTTTTTTGTAGAGGATGGGTCCTTCGATTTCGCGCTGGATCAGTTTTAAACGTTCTTCCACGTCTAATGCATGCGCATAGACAGTGGTCGCTCGCATTTCAATGGTGCGATAGGAGAGAGGGACTTGGTTGAAACGGGATGCGATATGGACCTGTTCATGGTCTCTAAAGCTTTTTAAGTAAGCTTGACCTTTTTCATTGAAACCGAGTACTCGAAGTGTCGTGATTGGGGCAAGTTTCTTGATTTCACTGCGTTTGGTATGGGTGAGCAGATGGGTCAGGGCTCTTTGGATGCGTGCCCGAGTGTATCGTTTCGATATGGATGCTTGCATGAAGCTTTCGAAATCATAGGCGTATTTGATTTGCTTGCTAAGATGATTTTCAAGTCCTTCGTCCATTAAAAAGATTTCACTTAAATCCTGCTTATCCAAGCTGATGAGCTTGGTTTGGATGTACGTGAAGTATTGATCCCATGAAATGGGGTTCGCTTGTTTGAGCGCTTCTGCCATGGGTGTGGTGTTGGACACATCTTGATGGAGTCGTACGGCTTTACGGATGGCAGTGGCACTCGCAATATCGCTACTGATATTTTCATCATGATAATGATTGGTGCGTGCGATCGTATGGGCTTGAATCGTCGTGTTTTGAATTGCTTTGAGATAAGCAATGGCGAGGATATCATTGGGATGATACAAACCATGAACCATGCCATAGGCTTTGGGATAACCCATGCCTTGACTGAGATGTTCTTTGAGACCATCCACATTGATGGGCAGTTCTGCCATCAATTGGAGACTTTCAAGATCGTTGCTTTCACTACCAAAGACGATATCGGTACATCCCGCCAATTCAAGGATGCGAACGGAGGCATTTGCGAAGTGTTTCGCACTTTGAACGACATATGGATAGGGGAGTTCCAACACCAAATCCACCCCGTGTTCCAATGCGGCTTGTGTCCGCTGCCATTTATCAAGTATGGTGGGTTCACCACGTTGTACGAAGTGTCCCGACATGACACAAATCAAAAGATCGCACTGTGTTGTTTCGCGTGCTTTCTGGATATGATACAAATGACCATTATGGAAAGGGTTGTATTCAGTGATCAAACCGGTTATTTTCATCTCAATTAATATACCATAAGATGTGTGTAACGGTGTATGATAAATAAAAGAGGTTCAATCATGAAAGAAATCGTATACGTCTCGCCGTTTGATCATCAACGGATGAAAGCATACCTGTATGAAACCGATCAACCCAAAGCATTGATTGCGGTTTTCCATGGTATGGCAGAACACCAGAAGCGTTACCAATATTTCGCCCAAGAGCTTAATAAAACTGGATACAATGTCTTGACGATTGATCATCGTGGGCATGGGGAGAGCCTTTATGATGGTAAAATCAAAGGGTATTTCGCAGACCAAGATGGTTGGCAAAAGAATCTTGAAGATTGTCATACGATCATCAAAGATCATCGCATGGGCTTACCACTTGTATTGTTTGGACACAGTATGGGTTCTTTATTTGCTCGCTTATATCTCAAAGCGTTTGCGTCTGAATTGAGTGCTGTGTATCTAAGTGGATCACCGGATGAAAGTCCGATGGCCAATGTTGGCTATCAATTGGCTAAGGTGATTCGTTTGCTTTTTGGTCGTAAACATCCTTCACCTTTGATGACCAAGTTGTCTTTTGGGGCTTTCAATAAACAGATTGAAAATCCACGCACATCCATGGACTGGTTGAGTGTCAATCCAGATAATGTGGATGCGTATATCAAAGACCCTTTGTGTGGTTTTGACTTTACAGCTCAAGCTTTTATTGATATGTTGGAAGGCATGGCCGATGTCTATCGTGGAACGGATTGGAATTGTAACGATCCTGAGCTTCCCATTCGTTTTGAGAGTGGTGCCATGGATCCTTGTTTTGAACCAGGAGGCTTGAAAAGAGCTGTGGAACGCTTGGAAAGCATTGGTTATCGCAATGTTAGTTATCGCTTGATTGAGGGTTGTCGGCATGAAATCTACAATGACATCAAGCGGGATGAACTGATAATTGAGTTTGGTACATGGTTGGATGAATGTTTAAAGATGAATAGGCGTGTCAATCCAAAATGAATTTGTCACTTAAAATGAGTAAACATCGGCACGCCGAG
>CAYRIW010000056.1:0-359 GCA_964424595.1 uncultured Erysipelotrichaceae bacterium
ACGATAGGGACTGTTTTATCTCTTGGCCTATCGTTCGGATGTCTCCGCAGGGTTAGCACCTTGCCTGTTGGTAGGTTGCTGTGTGTTATGAGCCTGATCTCTGGCACACTCTGTATAGGGATGATTTTAGTTTAACGATATCAGGTTTGAGTTTCAAACTCCTGACCAAAAAAGTGGATAGTACTTTAAACATATGTCACATTAGAAGTGTTAATAAACATCGATCTCAAAGATAATGAAACTTTTCAGACTCAATATTTCATCCTGCGAAATCAGTTAGATCTCCAAATAAAGAAATTAAAAGAGCTAAATAAAAATGTAAATGTCCATGTTATTTTCATCGGGGAAAGTTATGGAGG
>CAYRIW010000056.1:369-5120 GCA_964424595.1 uncultured Erysipelotrichaceae bacterium
AATAAATACCGATCTCAAAGATATTGACACTTTTCAGAAACTGAATTTGTCTCTTCGGCAAATCTCTCGAGTGATTGAACGAGTAATGAAGCATTAAACTATGAACTAATAAATGCTATACTCAACTTATAATAGGTACTGACATGATCGATAAAGACAGCATGCTGATGGCATCCGTAGCGCATTTATACTATAAGAAAAATCTCTCACAAGAACACATTGCTCAACAATTGTTCATCTCTCGTTCCACTGTGAGTCGTATCCTACAACGGGCCATTGAAGATGGCATCGTAGAGATTCACATCAATTTCCCTTTTGAACGGGATACAAGACTTGAAAGCTTAATTCAAAATCGATATGGACTCGACAGTGTCCATGTGTTAGTAACGGAGAAGAGTTCAAGTTTTGAACAGATCTGTCACTATGCATCTGCTTACATCGAAAAACGCTTTGTTAAGGATATGATCATTGGCTTGTCATCTGGACGTACGGTCAACAATATTTGTTCCCAGTTTGAAGGGAAGAAAGATTTGAACCTAATGTTCACACAAGTTAAAGGGAACGCAAGTACGAACTCGAGTTATATTTATGATTCACCCGAAAGTATTCGCAAAACTGCGATGAAGTTTGATGCAAGATTGAATCTTATCTATTCGCCACTTTATGTCTTTAGTCAGACGGTACGAGAGTACTTACTTGAGGAATTGATCATCAAGAACGCAATGAACATTGCACGTAAGAGCGAAATATTACTCGCATCCGTAGGCAATGTGACAGAAGATGAAATCAGCATTTATCGTGATTATCTGGATTACCACAATATCCGTAATCTCGTTAAAAGAGGTTCCGTTGCCAGCATCATGGGTCACTTTCTCAACCAAGATGGTAAAGCCATCGATGTGGAACTCGAGAAAGCGGTCATCGGATTAAGCCTTGAAGAGATCCGAAACATCAAGAATACGATTGTGGTAGCACACGGATCAGAGAAAAGTTTATCACTCAAGTCTGTTTTAAAAGCAGGCCTTGTTAATACATTAATAATAGATATAAGTTGTGCTAAAAATCTTCTCTGAGAATATTCTCACGATGAAAGAACAATTTCCGAACTGTTTGCGCAAACGCTTACATAGGCATTGTTCTTTTTTATCTTTACAGTAAAATGCAGTTAGAACTTTTAAAGGAGGTTGACATGGATTTATTAAACAGTATTTGGTCACTCGCATTCAATAATGTGATCGCCCGTCCAGCTATTTTCATTGGACTCATCGTCGTCATTGGTTATTTACTACTCAAGAAAAATTGGTATGAAGTAATCGGGGGATTTATCAAAGCAGCCGTAGGTTATATGATCCTACAAGTCGGGGCAAAGAACTTGTTAGGTTCTGTAAACCCATTGATCGAAGCCATTAAAGCGAAATGGCAAATCAACGCAGTTGTCATCGATCCAAACTTTGGATTATCCGCATCAACTGCTGCACTGGAGTCCATTGGTGAGTCTTTATCCATGGCACTCATATCATTATTAGTAGCCTTTGTTTGGAACATTCTGCTTGTTCTATTCAGAAAATACTCAAAAGTCAGAACACTCTTCACAACTGGCCACATCATGGTCAAACAAGCGGCTGTTGCAACGTGGATCGTATTCTACTTGGTTCCAGATCTTCGTAATATCTGGGGCATCGTATTAACAGGTATCTTATGTGGAACTTATTGGGCAGTCGGTTCTAACATGACTGTTGAGGCAACCAATGATTTGACAGATAATGCAGGCTTTGCAGTCGGTCACCAACAAATGTTAGGCATCTGGTTCGCTGACAAATTCGGAGCTAAACTAGGCGATAAGAGTAAAGGTGTTGATGATTTCAAACTATCCGGACCTTTAAAATTATTGGATGACTATACAGTATCAACAACCATCATCATGGGACTCTTCTTTGGTATTCTGATTCTAATCATCGGTAAAGAAACCTTGATGGAACTGGATAAGGCAGCTTTTGCAGGTAATATCAGCTTCCCACTCTATATCTTTGAAAAAGCCGCATCCTTTGCCGTGAACCTTACAATTCTTAAGACGGGTGTACGTATGTTCGTCAATGAACTCGTTGTATCCTTTGAAGGGATCTCCTCATCTGTACTTAAGGGTTCAATTCCAGCAGTCGACTGTGCCGCAACCTACGGTTTCGGTTCACCGAACGCAATCACCTTAGGCTTCATCTTTGGGGCTATTGGACAAGTCATCGCAATCGCATTACTCATCATCACGAAGAATCCGATTCTCATCATCCCAGGCTTTGTTCCGTTGTTCTATGACAATGCGACCTTAGGTTTATATGCAAACAATAAAGGTGGATTCAAGGCATTGATCATCCTATGTGTAGGTTCTGGTTTATTGCAAGTATTCGGTAGTGCGTTAGCCATCAGCTTGTTTGCCATGGCACCGTTTGGTGGTTATGTTGGTAACCTAGACTGGGCAACCGCTTGGCCATTGTTTGGATTCTTGATTAAGAACTTCGCATCCATTGGAATTCTACTCTCGATTGTATTGATGTTAGCGGTTCCGCAACTTCAATACTTCAAAAATAAAGACAAATATTTCGCATTGAATGATTAATTAAAAGGAGGGCTTCTTATGTCCAGATTAAGAGTACTTGTAGCGTGTGGAGCAGGCATGGGTTCATCACAACTACTAAAAATGACAGCTCAAAAAGTATTTAAAGAGTTGGGAATTGAAGTGGATATCCACCACTGCGCCATCGACGAAGCACGATCATCGGTAAAGAACTATGATCTGTTGATGTGTAATGATCGTTTTGTTGAAACGATTAAGACAAGTGTCAAAGTCATTGGATTAAAGAATATCCTCAACCAAGAAGAGATAAAATCGAAGTTGATTGAAAACGGCATCGGGTCTAAATAATCATGAGCATTGAAAGACTAGACGCACAGTTATTGGCTGAAAAAGAGATGCTGGATGCATTTCATAAAGGCCATTACACCATTGAGCATCCCTACATTGTGGTAGATCCATACAAACTTAATCCACTTTCTGCATATATTTTATTTACTACAGACGAAGCAGTGGCCATCACAGTCAACGTTAAGGGGCGCAAAGAAGTCTCTGATATCAAACAGAGCTTCGGGATGAATACAACCCACATCTTGCCTGTAATCGGCTTACATTTGAATAAAGTATCCACGGTTGAGATTTCTCTGTATCAAGGCCAAACGTATGTTCATCATATTGAAACGAAGGATATTCAGTTTGATGAGCAGATCGTCATTGATTTTGAAGCGGATCCAATCATCCTTGAAAATAAACTCCTTGTTTATTCAACACCGACGACATTCTTTAGATACCATTTCCCCTTTGGTCTAGACAATCTAGGGGATGTCCGTTGGTTGTTGAGTGAGCCCTTCAACTGGGACTTCAGACAGTTGAATAATGGTCGTATCATGGTTGGGACAGGTGATATGGTCATGATGCCATACTATGTAACAGGTTTATATGAAATCGACTGGATGGCCAAGATCCATGTCTTCTATAAGATCGATACGATGTATCACCATGATTTTATCGAACTGAATGATCAAGAACTCCTCGTTCTTACCGATCAAAAGGATGCCGACACAACAGAAGATGCATTCATTGTATTCAATCGTGAGACTGGAGAAGTCACCAAACGCTGGCGTTACCAAGACTTTATCGATCCGATGAAGACACGTCATTCTGGTAGTTGGTCGGAACACGATTGGTGCCATAACAATGCGGTTTGGTACGACAAATTTAACAACTCGATTACCATCTCGTGTCGTCATATGGATACCATCATCAACCTAAACTTTGATACACAGGAAATCAATTGGATTCTATCGAATCCAAAGGGTTGGGACCAAGAATACATTGATAAATACTTGCTTAAGCCTAAAGGCTATAACTTTGAATATACCTATGGGCAACACGCAGTGAACTTCAATGAACAAGGGAATTTAATCTGTTTCGATAACCATTACCTAGGTAAGAAACACCCGGACTATGTCAAACCTGAACACAGTTATTCTCGCGGTGTACGCTTTGAAATCAATCCTAAGGAAAGAACGATTGAAACAAAATGGACTTTTGGTAAAGACTTAGGTTCGCATACTTTCTCGCCATACATCTCATTTGTGGAGTACTTCACAGATGAACACAATCTGGTTCACTTTGGTGGCATTACGATGGAAGACGGTGAAATATCACAGTACCATGGTCCGAGAGCACACGAACTTGACTTGGATATGGAGTCTCAAACGATTGAAGTAGCGTATGGCAAGAAGTTATTGCATGCGCATGTAAAGGGTAACTATTACCGCGCTCGTAAGATTTCAACGAAGATGAAGGATTACACTTTTGAGCATAAAGCGGCTAAAGTCGTGCATGTAAAGGATTAAAGAATAGGTTATTGGAGTTCAGACTGGACATAAAAAGTTCAGTCTTTTTTTGTACAATAGAAATATTTCTAAAATTTTTAATTATTTTTTAGGAGAACTTTTAAGGCTTGCGTATAAGGTATTGAAGGAGGTCAAAAACATGAGAGACCAAAATTTAGAAGTGCTTACTGTATTGAAGAGTTATGTAGTATTTAATCAGCTAGAAGATGAGTATTTAATGGATGCATTGATTCAAGAATTTAAAGAAAAATGGTTTGAGTTTAAAGCAAAATATGATAATCTTAAAAGCGTATTCGCTGAAAAAGAAGCGGAAGAAAAGAGGA
>CAYRIW010000057.1:0-3360 GCA_964424595.1 uncultured Erysipelotrichaceae bacterium
TGAGTGATGCGGAAGACATCGTGCAAGAAGTTTACTTAGATTATTATCGCTACATTCAAGCCCAAGATAAAGTGATTAAAAATGTTCAGGCGTATCTAATTCAAATCGCCAATAATAAGTTGAGTCACTATTATAAGGATAAGGCAAGTTTTGTGTCCATTGAGGATGATGGCCATATTGTTGATCAAACTGAAGATCCACTTCAATTGGAACACAATGTGTTAGATAAAGCCACACTCGATCAAATCTATGCGGAAATCATGAAATTGGACGAAGTCGATCAACACATCATGTTGGGCTATTATCGCTTTGGACTCAATTATCGTGAACTATCCGAGAAACTCGAAATGCCAGAAAGTACGATTAAAAGTCGAGCAACAAAGATTATTGAGCAATTAAGAGAAAAATTTAAATAAGTTATCGTCGAAAAGATTGGATTCCTACTCGTAAAGGGTGAAAGGACGGTTAAGCAATGAATAAAATTAAAAAAAGTATCGAGACGCATGCGTTTAATGAAGATGAGCTTTTAAGTCGCATCATCATGCAAGCGGATCGTGAAGGCTTGACGAGTCAGCGTCCTCAAGGAGGAAGAAATATGAGAAAAGTATTCGGTTTATTCGCTTTAAGTTTCGCACTTGTGTTGGCACTTTGGATTGGGATAAGTGAATTCAGTCCAGTTGATAAGAACTTGGTTACGACCATTGTGGCAATTGACATCAACCCCAGTTTCGAAGTTTCGGTCAATGCATTGGATAATGTTGTAAAGGTTGAGGCCGTCAATGAAGATGCGGAAGACATTGTCGTTGATGACTTGATTGGCATGAAAGTTGAAGATGCGGTTGATTTGATTATTCAACGTGCTGGTGATGCAGGCTTCATCAATATTGATGATTTGAATGAAGACTTTGTCGTCGTTACGTCAATCTCATTAAAAGATAAAGAAGAAGATCATGAGCGAATCCAAAATCGAATTCAAGATCAAATCAAAGACAGTGAATATCTTCAATCTCTAAACATCGTGTCTATTAAAGCGACACAACGTGAAAAGTTTGAAGCAGAAGGTAAAGATATCCCAGTTGGACTTTATGTCATCAATGGTTATGTCTTACATGAAGATGGTACTTATATGAAGGCTGGAGAATTCTTCTCCAATCCTGAAAACAAAGAAGCTGTGAAGAATCGTGTTGAGATTACCGAAGAAAAAGAGTTGAAACTTCGTGAACGCATCGAAAAAGCACTTGGTAAACTAGAATCCAAAGGAATCGATGCGACGAAATATCGTCAGCGTTTAGAAAATGCAAACATGGAAGAAATGTTACAGATCCAAGCTGAGATCAAAGTAGAATCGAAACAAGCCGAGGATGCTGGAAATGAAGATTCAGATGATCTTGAAAATGGTGAAACTGTAGAAAATACAGAAACACGTGGGAATTCAGACACTTCTCCAAAGGCGAATGATAACGCTGGCGGAAAAGGTAACTAAGAACGTTTAGCACAAAAGCACCGAAAAATCGGTGCTTTTGTTTTGTCATGGGTGTTTGTAGATTATTTTGTTAAGCTGAAGCCGCCCATCCAAGTGATTTGTTCACGAATGGCTAAGGTGATTTGTAAGAAGCCCAAAGCTTCCAATTCATGTGCACGCTTTAGATACCCTGCATCAATAAGGTGCAGATTGCTTCCTTCGAGTGCGTTGGTCAGACTTACTTTTGCGTCTGTATCATCTGAGGCCAATAATACGCTTGTTAAAACGTCGCCTGCTAAACTTGATGCGAAGTTCGTGTTAAATGCTTTAATTACTTTTGCTTGTGGCGCTAAGTTCGCAATCACTTCAGTCGCAGAGCTTCCTGCAGGAACCAAAAGACCATCCATTGTGTTGAAATCTACTGGATTTGTGATATCGACAAGAATCTTTCCTGCGAAATCATTCGCTTCAAGAATTGAAGCAACAGCACCATAAGGCACCGCAAGTACAATGATATCTCCGAGCTTGGTAACTTCATCTTTCGAACCGAAGAGTGTGACTTCATTGCCTGCTCTCTTAAATCGTTCTGCGATGACCTTGGCCATATTGCCTTTTCCAAAGATTGTTATATTTTTCATTTTTACCTCTTTCTTAGAATGCTTGTGTTATATTTTGCATCTGCTATAATTATCTCAGTACTAACGCTAAAGTAAAGTACGCACTATAAAGTTATATAGTATCAAAAAATATACCATGGAGATAATGATGGAAAATCAAACATTAAATGAGTGCCCAGTTGAGGTGACATTGAGTCTTTTATCCAGTAAATGGAAAATCTTAATCATTCGTGAGTTATTGACCGGGACAAAGCGTTTCAGTGAAATTAAACGTACTTTACCGGATGTCACACAGAAGATGTTGACGCAAAGTCTACGTGGATTAGAGGAAGATGGATTGATCGAACGAAAGGTTTATCCAGTTGTTCCACCCAAAGTAGAATATTCTCTTTCAGATTTGGGTTGGCGTTTAAGTCCAGTGATTGATACGATGCGAACGTTTGGGAATCAGTATCGACAATACGAACAAGTTACTTCATAAGTTATAAACGATGTCATATTTTAATAATAGTACTCGTAAATCAAACCTGCTTTCGATATAATGTGACCACTGAGGAAACCTATGCGTAAACTATTTTTGATCTCATTCTTGGTAATCGTATTAAGCGCATGCCAAGCACAAATAAACCTCTTGCCTGCAAACAGTGAAGTAAAGATTGCGATTGCGACCGATCTTCATTTGTTATCGGACCAACTCTTTGATTATGATCCTGAAACCATGGATGCTTATGTCAGTGGCGATGGTCGTTTGGTGTTCTATACATCCGAAATCATGGATGCTTTTAGCACACAATTGAGTGTAGAAAAACCAGATGTCCTCATCATCAGCGGTGACTTGACGCACAACGGTGAAAAGAAAAGTCATGAAGTCCTTTCAAAGAAACTAAAGGCACTCGAAAAAGAGGGTGTCCGTGTTCTTGTCGTGCCTGGGAATCATGACATTGAGAATTTTCTAGCACGATCGCTCGAAGAGGGCAAATGGGTTACGACGAATACAATTGTGGCGAAAGATTTTGAACGTTTCTATAAAGACTTTGGCTATGCAGATGCGTTGGAAAGAGATCCAAATGGTTTGAGCTATGTCAGTGAACTATCAGAAGACCTGTGGGTACTGATGATGGATTCCAATCGCTATCGCATCGGCATGCCAACGGGTAGCGGTGAGATACGGGATGTGTCCTTGGAATGGATGGAATCCATTTTGATGAAGGCACAAGAGAAGGGTGTTGAGGTCTTCAGTGTCATGCATCACAATCTTTTGATCCATAGCCCAAACAACTA
>CAYRIW010000058.1:0-1838 GCA_964424595.1 uncultured Erysipelotrichaceae bacterium
CAAAGCCTTGGATTCCTTGATCATTGGGGTGATTTGTTACTTAGGAATGTTGCTTCTGAAGTTGGAATATCCTGTACTTATCAGTGTCGTCATCGGCATCACCAATATGATTCCTGTGTTTGGACCTTTCATTGGTGCGGTACCTGGGGCTTTGATTCTCCTCATCGTCTCACCCATCCAAGCCTTATGGTTCATTCTGTTCATCATCGTCCTCCAACAATTCGATGGAAACTACCTGGGACCCCGTATCCTTGGGGATTCCATGGGCTTGCCAAGTCTATGGATCATGTTCGCAATTATTGTCGGTGGTGGATACTTTGGTTTGGTGGGGATGTTCATGGGGGTTCCGATTTTTGCGGTTATCTATCTTGTGTTCAAGCGTTTGATTCATCAAAGGCTTAATGAGAAAGCGATTGTCATAAAGTAAAAAAGGGAACGTTCCCTTTTTTGTTAATCCAATAAGAATAATAATTCTAAATAAGCAGGATACGGATACACATCACGCGGTAGAATCAACTCCAAGGCATCAATCTCTTCACGAACGACATCCAAGAGTGGGAAGACTTCTGAGCGAAGATAAAGCCCTTCGGATCTAAGATCTTCAATGCTCTCCGCATGATGGAGCTTAGCATTTAGTGTGTTGATGACATCCGCTGCCTTATCCACATGTTTCATGATCGTTTCAATCTGCTTAGCATAATAAGGGAAATCTTTTAAACTCAATAAACTGTTGAGATAGGGATGAATGGAAGGAATGACTTCACGCTCAACCATACGAATCAGCGTCTTTGCCTCGACTTGAACCGTCTTAATGTATTGTTCATAGAGAATGTCCGAGCGGGCCTCCAATTCATATTCACCATAAATATTGTTTCTGGCAAAAAGTGCTTTTGTTTTCTCGCAATTCAAGAATTCAATGGCTTCCACAAACGAAGGAATGTTGGGGAGACCGCGTTCCTTTGCTTCATCAACCCAGGCACTAGCATAGCCATCCCCACTAAAGAGGATGCGGTGATGCTTACGCATCAACTCTTGAATGATCTTTAGAGCTTCATCACGTACATCTTGGAGATACTTGAATTGTTCCAAACGGTTGGCAATGTCATGTAAGCTGTCCGCAATGATGGTGGAGATGACGGTATTCGCAAAGGATGCGGATAAGGATGAACCCAACATACGCAACTCAAATTTATTGCCTGTGAACGCGAATGGAGAAGTACGATTACGGTCACTGTTGTCCTTAGGGATATAAGATAAGTTGTTTAGTGGTGAGAAACGATTAGCTTCTTTGCTGTTCTTGACAACTTTCTTGTCCGCCATTTCAAGTAAGATGCGTTCGATCACATCGCCCATGAATACAGAAATGATAGCAGGAGGGGCTTCATTCGCACCTAAGCGATGATCATTGCCAGGTCCAGACGATGCCAAACGTAAGAGTTCAGGATGTTCATCAATGGCTTTAAGGATCGCTGTCACAAAGACCAAGAAACGAATATTTTCATGTGGCTTGTCGCCAGGCTCCAAGAGATTTTGACCATCATCGGTAATGAGTGACCAGTTGTTATGTTTACCTGAACCATTGATGCCTTTAAAAGGTTTCTCATGCAATAAGCACGCTAAATCATGCTTCAAGGCGACTTTCTTCAACACATCCATCAAGAGTTGGTTTTGATCAACGGCAATATTCGCATCAGCATAGATAACAGAAAACTCAAATTGACCAGGGGCTACTTCGTTATGCTCAACCTTTGAAAAGATGCCCATCTTCCAGAGTTCCACATTGACTTCATCCATATAGGCTTTGACACGATTTGGAATCGATCCAAAATAATGATCTT